>NZ_CP071696.1:2751102-3102204 GCF_018024495.1 Agromyces archimandritae | reverse complement strand
GGCGGCCCTTGCCGTCTCGATCCTCTTCGGCACGAGCCTCGTCATGGAGCGCGTCTTCGCCTTCCCCGGGGTCGGCACCATGCTCCTGAACGGCGTCATCGGCAAGGACTTCCCGCTCGTGCAGGGCACGGTGCTGGTCGTCTGCATCATCATCATCGCCGTGAACCTCGTCGTCGACATCGGCTACGGCATCATCAACCCGAAGGCGAGGCCGCAGTGAGCCGCCCCACTCCCCCGAAGACCAGTTCGTTCGCGGCCGTCGGCGGCCGCGGCGGTGCACGACGCGGCGGCGCGGGCGGCCGGCTGCTGCGCCAGCCGACGACGGTGCTCGCGGGCGTGTGGATCCTCATCGTCGTCGTCTCGGCGGTGTTCGCCCCGGCGCTGGCCCCCTACGACCCGCTCGAGAACACCTTCGCCGCCGACGCCGTGCTGCAGGGCCCGAGCGCCGAGCACTGGCTCGGCACCGACGAGAACGGCCGCGACGTGCTGAGCCGCATCCTCTACGGTGCGCGGATCGCCCTGCTCGTCGGCGTCGGCTCGGTGCTCGTCGCGATGCTCATCGGCGTGCCGATCGGGCTGCTCCTCGGCTATCGGGGCGGCTGGTGGGACCGCATCGGCACCCGCTTCGTCGACATCGTCGACGCCCTGCCGGGCATGCTCACGGCCTTCGCCGTCATCGCGATCCTCGGCCGGGGGCTGCCGTCGCTCATGCTCGCCATCGGCCTCATCTTCTGCATGAACTTCGCCCGCATGTCGCGGGCGATCACCCTCGCCGAGCGCGGCAAGCTCTACGTCGACGCCGCGAAGGTCTCCGGCATCGGCGAGGCGGCGATCCTGTTCCGGCAGATCCTGCCGAACCTCGCCGGCCCCCTCGTCATCCAGGGCGCGATCCTCACCGGTTCGGCGATCATCATCGAGTCGATGCTGAGCTTCCTCGGCATCGGCCTCGAGTCGGCCGTGCCGTCATGGGGCGGCCTGCTCGGCACGGCGGCCGCCAAGCTCGCCGTGCAGCCGTTCCTCGCGATCCCGCCGGGCATCGTCATCGTGCTCACCGTGCTCTCGTTCAACCTCATCGGCGACGGCGTGAACGACGCCCTGCAGGGAGAGAAGCGCGCACGGGTGAAGGTGCGGAAGGCGCCGAAGCGCGCCGCCGCGGCGACGGTGCCCGCGGTGGATGCCGGACCGGGCGCCACTGCGGCATCCGCACCCCCGGCATCCGCACCCCTGCTCGACGTGCGCCGGCTGACCGTCAGCCTGCACACGGCCGAGGCGACGACGCCCCTCGTCCGCGACGTCGATCTCGCCATCGGCCGCGGCGAGATCGTGGGCCTGCTCGGCGAGTCCGGCTCGGGCAAGTCGATGCTCGCCCGCGCGATCCTGAACCTGTCGCCCGCGGGCATCGGTGTGAGCTCGGGCAGCATCCTGCTCGACGGCCGCGACATCGCCGGGCTCGGCGAGAAGCAGCTGCGGGATGTGCGGGGCGTGCGCCTGGCCGCGGTGTTCCAGGACCCGATGGCCTCCCTCTCCCCCGTGCACACCATCGGGACGCAGCTGACCGAACCGCTGCGGGTGCACTTCAAGCTCGGCCGCGCGGAGGCGCGGGCGCGGGCAGCGGCCCTCCTCGAACGCGTCGGCGTCGCCAACGCGGCCGGCCGCCTCGGCGACTACCCGCACCAGTTCTCGGGCGGCATGGCGCAGCGCGTCGCGATCGCCATCGCGATCGCCTCCAAGCCCGAGCTCATCATCGCCGACGAGGCGACGAGCGCCCTCGACGTGACCACGCAGTCGCAGGTGCTCGACCTGCTGCTGGAGCTCCGCGAGGAGTTCGGCCTGAGCATCCTGCTCATCACCCACAGCCTCGGGGTCGCCGCCGAGGCCTGCGACCGCGTCGCCGTCATGTACGCCGGCGAGATCGTCGAAACGGCGAGCGTGGAAGACCTCTTCGACCGTCCGCGGCATCCGTACACGGCGGCGCTGCTCGCCGCGAACCCGACCCGCGACCTGGATGCCGACCGCCTGCCGACGATCCCGGGTCTCGTGCCGCTCGCCGGCCAGTGGCCGGAAGGCTGCCACTTCGCGAGCCGCTGCCCCGCCGCGACCGACGACTGCCGCATCGCGGCGATCCCGATGATCGACGATGTGCGATGCGCGCGCGTCGACGAACTGAAGCTGGAGGTGGTGCGATGAGCGCGCCCCTGATCGCCGCTGCGGATGCCGGCACCGCTGCGTCCGCGGCATCCGCCGCCCCGCTGCTCCGAGTCGACGACCTCGCCGTCTCGTACGGGGCCACGGGCCTCTTCGGGCGCGCCGCCGCCCGCGTGGTGGAAGGCGTCGGCTTCGACATCGGTGCCGGCGAGACCCTCGGCCTCGTCGGCGAATCGGGATCGGGCAAGTCGACCACCGGTCGCGCGATCCTCCGGCTGCTGCCGGTGGCCGCCGGCACGATCTCCTTCGAGGGCACCGATCTGGCAGGCTTCGGCCGACGCACCCCGCTGTCGTACCGACGCGGCGTGCAGGCCGTGTTCCAGGATCCGTCGATGTCGCTGAACCCGCGCAAGACGGTCTCGTACAGCCTGACCGCCGCCCTCGCCAAGCACGGCATCGGCGACCGGCGCGAACGCGAAGACCTCGCCCGGGAGGCCTTCGAGCAGGTCGGCCTGCAGCGGGCCCACCTCGCCCGGTTCCCCTCGGAGCTGTCGGGCGGCCAGCAGCAGCGCGTCGCGATCGCCCGCGCCCTCGTGCTCCGGCCCAAGCTCGTCGTCTGCGACGAAGCGGTCAGCGCCCTCGACCTGTCCACGCAGAGCCAGATCATCAACCTGCTCATGGACCTCCAGCAGCAGACCGGCATGAGCTACCTCTTCATCGCCCACGACCTCGGCATCGTCCGCCACATCTCCGACCGCATCGCCGTCATGCAGCGCGGCCGCCTCGTCGAGCTCGCCGACGCCGACGAACTCTTCACCGCACCGCAGCACCCGTACACGCGGCGGCTGCTCGCCGCGACCCCCGCCGACCACCCGGCCGGGCGCGAAGAGCGCCGCCGGGCGCGGCTCGCGGATGCGGCGAGGGAGCGCACCGACGAGCGGTCTCGCGCGTGAGGCCGAGCCTCAATGGCCGAAGTTGCAGGTGACCGCATCGGCATATGCGCCGTCCTCGGCTGCCCGGGTATCCGACGTGGTCAGGTCGTCTGCACGTACGACCGCCATCTCGATCGTTTCGCTGCGTTCAAGCACATCCCCATCCGCACAGGCCGCGATCACAACCCAACGCGACGATCCGAAGTCCGACGGGCTATAACCTGGCTTCTCCCCGAATCGTGGCGAGGCATCCTGAACGAGGTACGTAGCCTCGGGCGGCAGGAACTGATCGGCCTCAGCGAAACTCATCCCAACGATCGAGCGAGGCTCTATACCTGCATCCGACTGGCATGCCGTGATGCCGAATCCGAGGAGCGCTATGAAGATGGCAGCCCCGACTCTCCTCAAAAGCAATAGATCGCATTCGGAGTCGGGTTGAAAGCCGTGAGCCGATGGACTCGTGATTTCGATCTCATGCTGCCACGATCGCCGGGCGGGTCGTGCTGCCCAAGCCCCAATCCAGGTGGCGGGCCGGCGCCCCAGGAGCAGTACGAGCGCGAAAGGACTCGAGCCGGGAGACCAGACGATACCGCGCGTCGAAGCTGAGGCGGATGCCGGCGGGTTCCATGCCCGGGCCGTTGTGCGTGCCGCGCACGGCGTCCCCGAAGCGGTCGATCATCTCCTCGCACGCGCCGAAACGGTAGGTGACGCCGGTGCGAGAGGTGTCGCGGAGGCCCGGGCCGCCGCGGTGCAGTCAGGCGTCGGCCGTGAGGCCCTCGGGCGGAGGTAGCCGAACTCCATGGTTCGCTCACGGCACGGCACGGCGCGGCACCGACCGGCGCGGCACTGCGCGTCGGGCGGACCCCCCGATAGGGTGACGGGATGCCCCTCCTCGATCACATCGGCATCACCGTGGAAGACCTGCCCGCCTCGGCCGCCCAGTGGGACCCGGTCATGCGCGAAGTCGGCCTGACGAGCCGGCACGACGCCGACGACGGCGTGTCGTGGTCCGCCGACGACGGGTCCGAGATCATCCTCTACGCGCCCCGCGAGACCGGCACGGGCCCGCACCGGCACGGCCGCGTCGGCTGGCAGCACCTCGCGTTCGACGTGCCCTCGCGCGAGGCCGTCGACCGGCTGCACGGGATCGCCGTCGGCGCCGGGTGGACGGCGGTGCGCGACCCGAAGCCCTACCCGCGCTACAACGAGCGCTACTACGCCTCGTTCATCGAGGACGAGAACGGCATCCGTCTCGAGTTCATGTTCAACCCGCCGCGGGAGGCGTGAGCGCCCCCGGCACGGCCCTCACTGCGGCAGCCGGCGACGGCGGGCTCACGGCAGCAGCCGGCGACGGCGGGCGATGACGACGGCCTCGTGGCGGCCCGCGGCGCCGAGCTTCTGCATGGCCGCGTGCATGTAGCCCTTCACGGTCGCCTCGGTGATGCCGAGCGCCTGCCCGATAGCGGCGTTCCGACTGCCGAGGGCGGCCAGGCTCAGCACGTCGAGTTCGCGGGGCGTGAGGCCCGGGTCGATGCCGGGCGCGGCCCCGAGTCCTCCCCCTGCCTCGTCGTCGCCGCCGGCGACGCGGCCCAGACGGGCTTCGACGGCGGCGAGACGGGCGCGGGCGACCGGGTCGGCCACGCCCGCGGCGATGCTCCGGATCTCGGCGTACAGCTCCCGCAGTTCCTCGCGGTGCGGGGCCGGAAGCTCTGCCGTGCCCGGGCCCGCGTCGATTTCGGCGTCGGGGCCGGCGCCGAGCGTCGAGCCGAAACGTGCGGCGACCGAGACGGCCGGGTCGACCGAGACCCCGCCGATGGATGCCGCCTCGCGCAGCCCCCCGTAGAGCACCGCCCGGGTCTCGGCGCCGACGACGACGGGCACGGCGAAGAGGGTCGTGATGCCCTCGGCGAGCACCGGCCGGTCGTAGTCGTGGGTGATGACCCGCGAGGTGCGATAGTCGGCGGTGAAGCGCGGCCTGGACTCCTGCAGGGCGCGGCCGCCGAGGCCGGAGCCGGCCCGCACGACGAGGCCCCGCAGCGTATCGCGCCGGTTCCCGATGAGCTCGGTGATCTCCACGCGGCCGCCCCGGGCGAACCCGCCGAAGACGACGGGGAACCGGGTGCGGCGGGCGAGTTCGTCCAGGGCGTCGGCCAGTTGGATCCGCCGCCCCTCGGCCCCGGGGCCGGTCGTCGCTTCGATACTCGGCGCTGAGTACATGGCACCACGGTAGCCGAGCCCGGCCCCTGCGGCGAGCGCGCCGCGGCATCCACTCGCCGCCCGGGCGCCGCGGCACCAACTTCGGATGGTGCCGCGCGCCCGCCCGATCGCATTGGATACCGGCACCAGGCCCGTTCACCGAGGAGCACCCATGTCAGAAGCCGCCGCCCGATACCGCGCCGAATGGGCCCGCAGCCACGACGACCGCGAGGCGTTCTGGCTGGATGCCGCCGCCGCCCTCGACTGGGAGTCGGCGCCGACCGTCGCGCTCGCGCAGGATGCCGGCCGGTGGTCGTGGTTCCCCGACGGGCGCCTGAACCTCAGCGTCAACGCCCTCGACCGGCACGTGGACGCCGGCCGCGGCGAGCAGACGGCGCTGATCTTCGACTCGGCCATGACCGGCACGCAGGAGCGGGTGAGCTACCGGGAGCTGCGCGAGCGCACCGCCCGGTTCGCCGGCGTGCTGCGCGCGCACGGCGTGGGCCGCGGCGACCGGGTCGTCGTCTACCTGCCGATGATCCCGGAGGCGATCGTCGCGATGCTCGCATGCGCCAGGATCGGCGCCGTGCACTCCGTCGTCTTCGGCGGCTTCGGCGCCACCGAGCTCGCCGCCCGCATCGAGGACGCCGGCGCCCGGGTCGTGGTGACGGCCTCGGGCGGGCTCGAACCGGCCCGGCCGATCGACTACGTCGCGATCGTCTCCGAGGCGCTCGAGACGGCGAAGACCGTCGACACGGTCATCGTGAAGGCCCGGCCCGGCTTCCCGCCGGCCCCGGCCGGCGAGCCGGGCGGGGCCTCCTGGGTGGACTGGGAGGCGGCCGTCGCCGGGGCCGAGCCGGCGGACCCGGTGGCCGTGGCATCCACCGACCCGCTCTACATCCTCTACACCTCCGGCACCACGGGCTCGCCGAAGGGCGTCGTGCGCGACACGGGCGGCTACGGGGCGGCCCTGGCGTGGTCGATGCGGAACATCTACGGCATCGGCGCCGGGGAGGTGTTCTGGACGGCGAGCGACGTGGGCTGGGTCGTCGGCCACTCCTACATCGTCTACGCGCCGCTGCTCGTCGGCGCGACCACCGTGCTCTACGAGGGCAAGCCCGTCGGCACGCCCGATGCCGGGGCGTTCTGGCGGGTCGTCGACGAGCACCGCGTGTCGGTCATGTTCACGGCCCCGACGGCGATCCGCGCGATCCGCCGCCTCGACCCCGAGCTCGCGCTCCTCGGCGGCCGCACCACGAGCCTCCGCGCCCTCTTCCTCGCCGGCGAACGCGCCGACCCCGAAACCCTCCGCTGGATCGAGACGGGTCTCGACGTGCCGGTCGTCGACCACTGGTGGCAGACCGAGACCGGCTGGCCGATCGCCGCGAACCCGCTCGGCCTCGGCGCCCTGCCCGCCAAGCCCGGCTCGGCGACCGTGCCGATGCCCGGGTACCGCATCGCCGTGCTCGACGCCGCCGGCCGCGAAGTGCCGGCCGGCACCGAGGGCAACATCGCGATCGAACTGCCGCTGCCGCCGGGCACCCTCACCGACATCTGGGGCGGCGGGGGCCGCTTCGCCGACGCCTACCTCAGCACCTTCCCCGGCTACTACGCGACGGGCGATTCCGGCCGGCTCGACGACGACGGATACCTCTCCGTCATGGGCCGCACCGACGACGTCATCAACGTCGCCGGGCACCGCCTCTCGACCGGCGCCCTCGAAGAGGTGCTCGCCAAGCACGACGCCGTCGCCGAATGCGCCGTCATCGGCGTGAAGGACGAGTTGAAGGGGCAGCGCGCGGTCGGCTTCGTGACGCTCACCGCGGCGGGCGCGGGCGAGCAGGTGGGCGAGGAGCTCGTGGCCCTCGTCCGCCGGCACATCGGCCCCGTCGCGGCGTTCCGCGACGTCGTGCTCGTCGAACGGCTGCCGAAAACCCGCTCGGGCAAGATCCTGCGGAAGACGCTCCGGCAGATCATGGACGGCGAGCCCTACCGGGTGCCGGCGACGATCGAGGACCCGGACGTCATCGACGCCGTGATCCAGACCCTCGGCGAGCGGATCGCGGACGCGCCGGCCGCCCCGACGGCCCCCGTGACGGCCGCCCCGCCGGTCGGGGCCGCCTGAGGCATCCGCCCGCCGGCCCCTCTCGCGTAGACTCGCGCCCGCCGCCGAACGCGCGGCGCACGGATCGGGAGGACGATGGCGAACTCCAGCGCCGGCGAATCGGTCGCCTCGCGCATCGTGCGTCTGCTCGAGACGTTCACGACCGAGCGCACGGTGCAGACGGTCTCGGAGATCGCCCGCCGCTCCGGGCTGCCGCGCACCACCGCGCATCGCCTCGTCGCCGAGCTCGCCGCGAGCGGCCTGCTGGAGCGCGACGCGGCCGGCCGGGTACGGCTCGGCCTCAGGCTCTGGGAGCTCGCCGGGCGCGGCTCGCACGCCCTCCGGCTCCGGCAGATCGCCCTGCCGCACATGGAACGGGTGCAGGCGCGCGTCGGCGAGCACACCCAGCTCGCCGTGCTCGAACGCGGCGAGGCGCTCTTCCTCGAACGCCTCTCCTCGCCCACCGCCGGCGCGAACATCACGCGCATCGCCGGCCGCCTGCCGCTGCACGCCTCCTCCTCGGGCCTCGTGCTGCTCGCCAACGCCGACGAAGAGGTCCGCGAGGCGACGCTGGCCGGGCCGCTGACCGGGCTCGCGCAGGGCACGACGACGGATGCCGGGCGGCTCCGCGTGCAGCTCGCGCGCATCCGCACCCACGGCTACGTCGTGGCGCCGGGCTCCGTCGAGGCGGTGTCGACGGGCGTCGCGGTGCCGGTGCGCGACGGGCGCGGGCGCGTCGTCGCGGCCCTCTCGGTCGTGCTGCCCCGGGATGCGCCGACGAGCGGTGCGCTCGACGAGCTGCGCCGGGCGGCGGCGGCGATCGCACGGGACTTCGGCGTGCAGCCGGGCTGAGCGAGGACGGGCCGGGCTGCGCGGGGGCGGGCCGGGCTGCGCGGCGGCGACCGGCTCCGGATCGGTTGTCCGTTCAGCGGTCAACGGCGTGCCGGTCGTGCGGCGCCGCTCGCACACTGGTCATGCCCCACGCATCCACTCGTCGAAGGAGACGGCCCATGCCCCACCGCACCCGCGTCGCCATCATCGGAGCCGGCCCGGCCGGCCTGCTGCTCGCACACCTGCTCGACCGCCGCGGCATCGACTCGATCGTCATCGACAGCCGCACCCGCGAGGAGATCGAGACCACGATCCGCGCCGGCATCCTCGAACAGGGCACCGTCGAAGTGCTCGCCGGCACCGGCGCATCCACCCGCGTGCTCGAAGCCGGGCATCGCCACGACGGCATCGAACTCGCCTTCGCCGGGGAACGGCACCGCATCGACTTCGCCGACGCCGTCGGCCGCGGCGTCTGGCTCTACCCGCAGCACGAGGTGCTGAAGGACCTCATCGCCGCACGCCTCGCCGCCGGGCAGGACCTCCGCTTCGGCGTCGAAGCGCTCGCCGTCGAGAACGCCGACGGCGACCGCCCGCGCGTCATCGCCCGCGACGCGGACGGCGAGCCCGTCGAGATCGAGGCGGAGTTCGTCGTCGGCGCCGACGGATCCCGCAGCGTCGCCCGCACCGCCGTCACCGGCTCGCAGACCGGCGGATACTTCCGCGAGTACCCCTTCGCCTGGTTCGGGATCCTCTGCGAGGCGCCGCCGAGCGCGGAGGAGCTCATCTACTCGAACTCGCCGAACGGCTTCGCCCTCATCAGCCAGCGGAGCCCCTCGGTGCAGCGGATGTACTTCCAGTGCGACCCAGACGTCGACCCCGCCGCATACTCCGAAACCGAACTGTGGGACACCCTGCAGTCGCGCGTGCCCGGCGAACTCGCCGAAGGCCCCATCTTCCAGCGCGACGTGCTGCGCTTCCGCAGCTTCGTCGCCCACGAACTCCGACGCGGCCGCGTCGCCCTCGTCGGCGACGCCGCCCACACCGTGCCGCCCACCGGGGCGAAGGGCATGAACCTCGCCGTCGCCGACGTCGTCCTCCTCGGCGAAGCCATCCCCGCCCTCCTCGGCGGCGACGACCGCCTCATCGACGCCTACCCCGAAACCGCCCTGCAGCGCATCTGGAAGGCGCAGCACTTCTCGTGGTGGATGACGAGCATGCTGCACCGCGCCCCCGACGCGAGCGACTTCGACGACCTCCGACAGCTCGGCGAGCTCCGCAGCGTCACCGGCTCCCGCGCCGGCCGCACCTACCTCGCGGAGGCGTACACGGGCTGGCCGCTCGCGGGGGCGGATGCGGTGCTCGGATAGGCGCCGGTCACTCGGCCAGAACGGCGGCGGCGCGGCGGATGCGCTCGAACGAGGGTTCGGCCGGGTCGCCGTCGGGCCGCAGTCCGCCCGCACCGATCGTCGCGACGGCCTCGCGGAGGGCGGCGGCAGGATTGGCCGGAAGGGTCATGGCACGCCAGGCGACCTTCGCATCCGGACGGACGAGCACCGCGCCGTCCGCGTCGACCTCGCTCAGCCCACTCCAGCCGGCGTCGGCGTCGTCGATCACGACGACCGCGACCGGGAGCATGCCTGCGGGCATCCGGGCGGCCTCCGCCCAGCTCGGCGCCGCGGACGCGCCGACGAACAGCGTGAGCCCGGTCGGCCGGACGAGATCGCGCGTCGACCGCGGCTCGGACGACGAAGCCCCCTCCGTGTGCGCGAGCCAGAGGTGCGGAAGGTGCGAGCCCGGTCGCGTCGTCGGGTGGAACGCGATCGGCGATTCCGCGTCGGCCGGCTCCGGCGAACCGTCGGGCACGAGCGCCCCGGCCCGGTAGAAGAACCCCGCCTCGACGTTCAGCTGGCTGTAATCGTGCGCGTTCTCCTGCACGGCGGCGGCGACGCGGCGTCGCACCTCCTCGCCCTCGGGCGTATCGCTGAGGAACGTCGCGATGCTGCGACGGGACTCCGCCTCGTCCGGCCCGAGGCCGAGCGCCTCGCCGATGGGCGCATGCCGGGTCGCGTTCTCCAGGGAGTGGGCCGTGTAGAACGCGGTCGTCGGGCGCCGCTCCAGCTCGTAGCTGTCCAGGAGCCCGTCCTCGGCGTCGCCGTTCAGCACGGCCGCGAGCTTCCACACCAGATTCTCGACGTCCTGCACCCCGCTGTTCAGCCCGAGGCCCCCGGTCGGCGGATGCCGGTGCGCCGCATCCCCGGCGATGAAGACCCGACCGAAGCGCCACGAGTCTGCGACGATCGCGTTGTACACCCATCGGCTCTCGGTGACGAGTTCGATCGGGTGGTCGGCCGGCAGGCCGAGCATGCGCCGGATGGCCGGAAGTGCGCCGGTCTCACCGCCCTCGAGCATCCACCCCGACACGGCCACGAGCCATTCCTCGGAATCGCGGTCGTAGGAGTTCGGCCCGAGCGCCTGGATCGTGCCCATGCGGCGCAGCCCGCCGTAGGGGTGGAAGAAGAACCCGAGGAGCGCATCGGGTTCGGCCCACATCGAGAGGTCGGTGCGGACATGGTAGTTGACGACCTCGCGCATGTTCCGCGGACCCTCCATCGTCACCCCGAGGAGCTCCTCGCTCGAGCGTCCGCCGTCGGCGACGATCGCATACTCGGCCCGGATGCGATGCTGCCGCCCGCTCTCCCGCTCGATCGCGGTGACGACGACGCCGGCGTCGTCGTGCGCGATGCCGACCACCTCGACATCGCTGCGGATGCGGCCCGGGCAGGCCGCACGCGCGTGGGCGTACAGCAGAGGGTCGAGGCGCAGCTGAGGCAGATTGGCGAAACGCCGGGGGCTCGCCTGCGCATACCGTTTCGCGTCCGCGCCGCCGCCCCAGGCCGGAACGCCGCCGATGCGCACGCCGTCGGCCTGGGTCGGCCCGTCGACCGAGGTGAACCAGACGACCTTGTGCCACCGTTCGTCCTGGGGCCCGCCGGCGTAGATGTCGTCGGCGACCCCCATCGCATGGAACACCTCCATGGTGCGGACGTTCAAGAGGTGCGCGCGCGGGAACCTGGCCTCGAAGTCGCGGCGTTCGAGGAGAAGCACGTCGATGCCGCGCTGGGCGAGCTGGATCGCCGCGGAGAGACCCACGGGCCCGCCGCCGACGATCACGACCGTCGTCTCCTCGGGCCATTCACGCTCGTCGATCGGATCGAGCAGTGCGGGTCGGCGAACGTTCGGAACGGGCATGTTCAAGGTCTCCTCGTGACGGATCATCGGCTGCGACCCCGCCACGCTAGCCACGACGACCGCGGTGTCGTCATGGCGATTCGTCGCGGGTTTCCGGGGTCCGATCGGACACCGCGTCGGAATCGGCCGTCGCTGCCGGCCGCGCAGCGACGCGCTTGGACACCGTGTCGAAAACGGCACGGCCGGCTTCGTCCAACACGACGTAGAACCGGCCACGGCGAGCATCTACGCTCGCTGCGTACTCCGCACCCGCAGCTTCGAAAGAGGGCCCCCACATGCGCGAGATCGTGATCGTCGGCGGTTCGGTCGCGGCGGTGACCGCCGCAGACGCACTCCGCCAGTTCGGGCATGACGGCCCGATCACCGTGCTCAGCGCCGAATCCCACGCGCCGTACGTGCGCCCGCCGCTGTCGAAGGCGGTGCTGAAGGGCGCCGAGGAGCCGGAGAGCGTGCGCATCGCCGGAGCCGGCGAGCACTGGACGCTCCGTCTCGACGCGCCGGCCCGAGGCCTGGACCGCCAGCGGAAGCGCGTGCTCCTGGGCGACGACGAGGAGGTGCCCTACGACGGCCTCGTCATCGCGACCGGGGCGCGGGCGCGCCGCCTGCTGCCGGACGGATCGGAGCACGTCGTGCGGGATCTCGACGACAGCCTCCGACTCCGCGAACGCATCGGCGACGCGAGGTCGATGCTCGTCATCGGCGGCGGCTTCCTCGGCATGGAGATCGCGTCGAGCGCACGGGACCTCGGCCTCGAGGTGACGGTCGTCGACATGATCCCCCACCTCGAGCGCCAGTTCGGCCCCTACCTCGCGGCGCATATGACCGCGGCCGCCGCCGCACGCGGGGTGCGGCTCGTCGTGGAGCCGGGCGGCATCGAGTTCCTCGACGCCCGCCCGCTCGCCGGGGTGCGCGCCGCCTCCGGCGCGGTGTACGAGGCGGATATCGTCGTCAGCGCGGTCGGCGACCTGCCGAACGTCGAATGGCTCGCCGGCGCCGGCCTCGACCTCCCGACGGGGATCGAGACCGATGCACGATGCCGCGTCGCTCCCGACATCGTCGCGATCGGCGATGTCGCCGCCGTGCTCGACGCCCGCACCGGCCAGGCCCGCCGCAGCCCGCACTGGGGCGCCGCGATCGACCAGGCGCGCGTCGCCGCCGGCGCCCTGCTCCTGGGCGACGCCGCCGAGGAGTACGCGTCGCGTCCGTATTTCTGGACCGATCAGTGGGGGCTGGACATGAAGATCTGCGGCGCGATCGGCACCGCACGCCCCGAGTTCCTCGAAGGGTCGCTGGAGGACGGGCAGGCCCTGATCCGCTTCCGCGACGACGCCGGGCCCGTCGCGGCCGTGTCGGTGAATCGCCGGGTGCCGATCCCCCGGCTGCGGAAGCTCGCGGCCGGCCTCGCCTGACGGGCGGACATGCGAAAGGGCGCCCCGGCCGAGGCCGGGGCGCCCTTTCGCGTCCGTTCAGATCGAGACGATCACCTCGTCGCCCTGCGAACGGATCGGCACCGCGATCAGGTGCACCCGCTCGTCGACGACGTGACGCCCCGTCAGAACGTCGAACTCGAAGCCGTGCCATGGGCACACGATCGACTTGTGCTCGGAGGAGATCCCGGGTGCGGCACGCTTGGCATCGTCGACGACCTCGATCGTCCGCGGCAGGAACTTGCCCTGGCAGGCAGGGCCTCCCTGGTGCGGGCAGAGGTTCCGCCAGGCCCGGATCTCGCCGGCATGGCTGTACAGGCCGAGCTCCGTGCCGTCGATCGACACGACGATCCGGCCGCGTTCGTGCAGCTCGGCCAGACTCGCGACGGTCACCTCACGCCTGCTCATTCGGCTCTCCGATACCAGATCGCCATGTCGAACAGGTTCACGTCGGCCGCGTCGAGGAGGGCGGTGACGAGCACGACCGTCTCGGTCGCGTTGAGCGCATCCGTCTCGATCGGCCAGGCGATCTTGCCGACTCGGTCGATCTTCGCCGAGAACAGGCGCGCGGCCGCGTACAGGGGCGCCGCGATGTCGGCGTCGTCGAGTTCGGCGCCGAGGCGCCCCTCGACGACCGCCTCGGTCGCGTCGCGCAGGGCTGCCACGGCCGTTTCGAGGGCGGCGATCCGCTCGTCCTTCACCATCGCATCGGTCATCAGGATCTCCCGGGTCGAGCGTCGAGTACGGATGCGGCCGAGGGCTTGACCCGTTCGGTCGGCAGGTTGAAGAGCCTCGCCGCGTTCAGCCCGAGGATGTTGCGTTTGGCGTGCTCCGAGAGGAACGGCAGGTTCGTGATGGTGGACGGAGCGTCCCAGTCCCAGTGCGGCCAGTCGGAGGAGTACAGCAGCTGCGTCTCCGCGTTGAACGACTTCATCGTCGCCTCGAGCAGCTCCATGTCGGTCCGTTCCATCGGCTGTGTCGTGTACCACATCTCCTTCATGTACTCGCTCGGCAGCCGCGTCAGCCCCGGCGCTTCGCTCGGGCGCATGAGCACTTCGTGGTCGAGGCGTTGCATGAGGAACGGGATCCACGCGAGGCCGCTCTCGACCCACAGCATCTTGATCGTCGGGAAGCGTTCGGGCATGGCGTTGATGATCCAGTTCGTGACGTGGATCTGGTTGTAGTGCGTGAACGAGAGCGCATGCATCGAGAGGAAGCGGTTCAACTGGGCGAAGGACGGATCGCCCCAGTGATACCCGGAGTGGAAGGCGAGGGGCTTGCCGCTGTCCTGGATGAGCGAGTACAGGCGCAGGTACACATCGGAGTGCACGGGGTTGTTGCGCGTCGAACACACCGTGTAGCCGATGATGTCGTCGTTGTCGGCATAGCGCTCGACGAGTTCCTCGCACGCCTCGGGGGTGTTGTAGGGCAGGTAGAGCATGCCCTTCAGCCGCGGGTCCTGCGGCAGGATCACCTCGGTCAGCCAGCGGTTGAACGCCCGGGCGAGGGCCACCTCGACCTCGGTCTGCGGGTGCATGCCGAGCAGCAGCATCGCGCTCGGGAACACGACCTGGTAGTCGAGGCCCATCGAGTCCATGCCGCGGCCGGCCGCGGTGACGAAGGGATGCCCGTCGACGCCGGCGACGGGCTCACGACGCCCCTGGTGGCCGATCCTGCCTCCGACCGATTGCTGCGACATGCCCGGGGTGATGTTCAGCAGGGCGTTCTTGCCGCCGAAGCCTTCGAACTGGGTCATGCCGAGGTCTCGCCAGTAGTCGTTGTCGACCAGGGAGAGTACCTCGTCCCAGAAGTGGTCCTCCGACACGTGGGCGTCGATGTCGACCACGAAGTAATCGTCGTAGGACTGCTGCGCTTGCACAGTCGCATGGGCGAGCACATCCCGGCTATCGGATGTGCCGTTGATCTCTGCCAGCTCCGTGATCGCCGGCGGCTCGGGTTCGGCCATTCACCGTCTCCTTCATCATCGTTGATTCCAGAAATATATAACAGTTCGACCCAAACTGTATAACCTTTTCCGGAGCCGCGCTAGCATCGAGCCATGCGCATCCCGGGACGCCAGCTCATCGCCCAGCGACTGCGCGAAGAGATCTTCGACGGCATGCGCCCGGGCGACCGGATCGGCACCGAGACGCAGCTGGCCGAACGCTTCGGCGTCAGCCGCATCACCATGCGCGACGCCGTACGCGTGCTCGAATCCGAGGGGTTCGTCGAGGTCGCCGTCGGCGTCAGCGGAGGGCTGCGCGTCGCTGCAGGCAGGCCCGACATCGTCGCCGACGCCCTCTCGACCCAGCTCTACCTCGAGGACGTCTCCTGGCGCGAACTCGTCGACGCGATGCACATCATCGAACCGGCCCTCGCCGGCCTCGCGGCCGAGGCCGCGACCCCCGACGACGTCGCACGCCTGCGCGCGATCGTCGCCCAGGCGCCGGGCAGCGACGAGGCGACAGAGTTCACCGAGGCCGCGCTCGACTTCCACCTCGCTCTCGCCGAGATCGCCGGAAACCGGCCGCTCACCGCCTCGGTCCGGGCCATGCGCGCCGCGCAGCGCCGCCGCTTCGCCCCCGAGACGACCGCGGCCACGGTGGCGAGCGTCACCGAGATACACGCGCGGATCGTCGACGCCGTCGAACGACACGACGCCGAGGCCGCCGCGGCGGCGATGCACGCCCACCTCGGCAGACTCGGCGCCGCGGCGCGCTGAGCCCTGTTCAGACGGTCACGGCATGGCGCTCTGCGACGACGGCGAGCTCCGCATCCTCATCCGCAGGCCCGGCATCGGCCGCCCCCGCCTCCTCGGACGGAACGATCACGGCGCCGGACCCGCTCACCGAGAACGGCAGCACCGCCCCCGCCGCCGGCCGATCCATCCCGAGCCGCTCGAGCTCCGCACGCTCGATCCGCGCACGCACGGTCAGGCCGTTCGCATCCAGGAGGAGATTCACGGCGCTGCCGAGGAACGTCGAACGCACCACCGTCGCGTCGAACGAGCCAGGCCGACGCGAATCGCGATCGTCGATGTGGACGTGCGAGGCCCGGAACGCCAGTGCGGCACGCGCCCCGCTGCCCGGTGCCTCGGCCGCGAAGCCCCGCAGCACGAGATCCGCACCGTCGACCCGGAGGTCGACGAGCCCGCTGCCGGAGCCGACCACGGTGCCGGTCACGATGTTCGAGAAGCCCATGAAGTCCGCCACATACGCCGTGCGCGGCCGGTCGTAGAGCTCCTCAGGCGTGCCGTCCTGCTCGATCCGCCCGTTGTTCATGACGATGATCCGATCCGAGAGGGTGATGGCCTCCTCCTGATCGTGGGTCACGTACACCGAGGTCGTCTCGTACCGGTCGTGCAGAGAGCGCACCTGCTGGCCCATCGCGTACCGGAGCTTCGAGTCCAGGTTCGAGAGCGGCTCGTCGTAGAAGATCACGCTCGGCCTGGCCGCGAGGGCGCGCGCGAGGGCCACCCGCTGCTGCTGGCCGCCCGACAGCGCCGTCACCGGCCGGTCGCCGAACTCGGCGAGACCGACCGCGGCGAGCGCCTCGGCCAGACGCGCACGGCGCTCCCCGCCGCGGACGCCGGCGACCTTCAACGGATAGGCGACGTTCTCGTCGACGCTCATGTGCGGCCACAGCGCATAACTCTGGAACACCATGCCGACGTGCCGTTTCTCGGGCGGCACGAACACGCCGTTCGCGACGTCGACCACGGTACGCTCCCCCATCGCGATGCTGCCGGAGCTCGGCCGCTCGAGGCCGGCCATGCAGCGCAGGGTCGTCGTCTTGCCGCAGCCGGACGGCCCGAGCAGCGTCACGAACTCCCCCGAGCGGATGGTCACATCCAGGCCGTGGATGGCGGGCTTCGACCCGTACTTCTTGGTCATGCCGGATACCCGGACCTCGGTCATATGCGCTCCTGCTCTTCGTCTCTCGGTGCTTACTTCTTGAACAGCTCGTCGACCACCGCGAAGTACGGCTTGTTGAACTCGGGATCGGGATTCGAGAACGGCAGCCGCTCGAGCGAGTCGAACGCCGGCGCACCGAGCGGGCCGGGCGAACCCGGGAGGATCCCGTACGAGCCGTCGACCTCGGCGAGAGTCTCCTGACCCTCCTCCGTGAACAGCCAGTTCAGGTAGAGGAGAGCGGCGTCCGCGTGCGGAGCGTCCTCGATGTAGCAGACGGAGGAGGTGGTGAGGAAGTTGCCGCCGTCTTCGAGCGGGAAGACGATCCCGAGCGGGGCGCCCTTCGCCTTCTGCACCGCGTAGTACCCCGAGAAGACGCCGATCCCGACGTCGCCCCGACCGGCAGCGACGTCGGCCGGCACCGCCGACTCGCTCGTGCCGATCACGAGGTCCTGCTCGATGAGCTTCCGGAGGTAGGCCTCCCCGAACTCGTCCTCGGCCTCGGGCGCCTGCAGGCCCGCGAGGAGGTAGCGCAGACCGCCGGCGACCGTCGGGTCGCCGATGACGAGCTTGCCCGTCCACTTCGGGTCGAGCAGTTCCTCCCAGGTCTTCGGCGCCTCGGCCTCGTCCACCGCATCGGTGTTGTAGATGAACGTGAAGTAGCGGTAGGCGAAGGGCAGTAGACGTCCGTCGTTGGCGTAGGGGACCTCGAAGTCCGCCGGCGCCGTCTTGATCTCGGCGTTGGTGCAGATGCCCGGTTCGGCGGCCGCCTGGGCGGTCGTCGGTCCGCCGCCGGTGAAGAGATCCGCGACCCTGCTGCCGGTCTGCGCTTCGGCCTCGAGCTTCGTGAGGGTCTGCGAGTCGGGGGCGTCCTGCGGCAGCACGGTGATGCCGGGGAAGCGCTCGGAGAATGCGTCGAACATCGGCTTCGAGGTGCTGACGGAGGGGCCGTAGATCACGATCTCGGTCTTGTCGTCCTCGAAGGCCCGGTCGTAGAGCTCGTTGAGGTAGGCGTTCACCTCGCTCGACGCCCCCGGCACTTCGACCGGATCCGAGCTCTTGGTGACTGCGCCGGCTCCGCCGGAGCAGGCGGTCAGCGCCGCGACCGCAGCCGCGAGGGAGATGCCGGCCAGGACGCCCCGGCGACGGGAGGATGAGAACATCGTCGTTCCTTTCTTCGAGTGGTTCAGCCGTGGAGCCCGGCAGCTTCGGTGCGGCGCGCCCCGAGACGTCGGCCGGACCACATTGTCGCCCCGGCCAGCGCGAGCACGATCGCGGCGGCGAAGAGGATGATCATGAACAGGGCCGCGGCCGTCGAGAAGTCGCCGTTGAGATAGAGGGTCAGCGCCGCGACCGCGACCGGCTGGAACCCCGGGGGTGCCAGCAGGGTCGGGATCGCGAGATTGCCCGAGATGAAGAGCGCCGCGAGGAACCATCCCGACAGGAAGCTCGGGATGAGCAGCCTGAGCACGATCGTCCCGAGCACGCGCACCGGCCCGGCCCCGGAGATCCGCCCCGCCTCCTCGAGCTCCGGTGCCAGCTGGGCGAGCGCGCCCTCTGCGAGTCGGCCGCAGAGCGGCACCGTCGCGACCACGAGGACGAGGCCCATAAGCAGCGGCGTCCCGTACAGGCCCTTGACCCCCGGGAAGGCGAGGACGGCGAACATGTAGGCGAGGGCGAGGACGATGCCCGGCAGCGCCCACGGAATCCACATCGCGAAGGAGGTGTAGCCGCGCAGGAAGCCGCGGCGGCGGAGGACGACGTATGAGGTGAGCAGTGCCACGGCCATGGCGACGAAGCCGCCGGCGACGGAGATCCACGCGGTCAGCTCGAGGCTCTCGCGCAGCATCGGGTCGGCGAGGATCCGCGTGTAGTTGTCGAAGGAGAGGTTCCGCATGACGCCGAACGTCGGCTGCAACGAACCGAGGAAGACGGCCCCGAGCGGCAGGACGAGGTTCAGCAGCAGGAAGACGCAGATGAGCACGGTGAACAGCCACCGGACCGGCCCCAGCTGCAGCGGGTCGCGGCGCGAGGACTTGCCAGTGAGCGTCGTGAAGCTGCGGCCGCGCAGCAGGCGCCGCTGCAGCCCGAAGAGCAGGACGACCAGGAGCACGACGATCAGCGCGAGGGTGAACGCCGAGGTGTACTCGGCCGGGGTCGTGTCGCGGATGTAGTGGTAGATCTGCGTCGAGAAGACGTGGATGTCCGCAGGCCGGCCGAGCAGGTACGGGCTTTCGAAGGACTGGAGGATCAGCACCATGATGAGCGTCGCCGCCCCCGTGAGCGCCGGGCCGACCGACGGGAGGGTGACGGTGAGGAAGGTCCGCCAGGTGCGCGCGCCCGCGATGCTCGCGGCCTCGTCGAGCGACTGGTCGCGGTTCAGGAAGGCCCCCTGCATGAGCAGGTAGGCGAACGGGATGTACCCGAGCGACATCGTGAGGATCAGCCCGCCCCACGACTGGACGTCGACGAACTGCTGGGTGCCGAACAGCGAGCGCGCCCACTGGTTGATCAGCCCGTTCTGCGCGTTGCCGAGCATGATCCAGCCGAAGGTGTAGAAGAGCGGCGGGACGAAGAGGTTGATGATCATGAGCGGCGTCAGCGCCCTGCGGAGCGGGACGTCGGTGTTCGTCCGGATCCAGGCGAACAGCGCACCCATCGTCGTCGCGACCGCCCCGCAGACGACGACGAGGATGAGCGAATTGAGCAGGGTCGTCCACGTCGCGGACTGCGTCAGCGCGGCGACCATCCCGTCGAGCGTCCAGCGCACGTCCGGTGCGGTCGGCAGGCCGTCGCGGACGGCTCCGAGCACGATCATCGAGACCGGGAACACGAAGAGCAGTCCGAGTCCGATGACGAAGACGGACCACAGGGCCCTCCGGACCACGGCGCGCGTGCGCGAGGCCCGGCGATCCGATGCGATGTCGACGCTGGTCACGTGCGATTCCTTCCGGTGCCGCTCGCGTCATCGCGTGTGCGATGGCCCCAGACGGCGTTGTTCTGTGCCTTGAATACGGTACGGATTCGGCGGCGGGCCGATCACGGCATCGCTTCCGAAAAACGGCGGCAGTGCTCAGACACGGTGTCCGATGCGACGGATGCCGTGAGCGCGCGGCCGCGCTCGGTCGCCCGGCGGGGCCGCGCCGCTCAGTCGCCGAACGGCGCGTCGAGCCCCCGCAGGCCGTAGACGTCGAGGGTCGCCGACCCGGCGCGGAGATCGGCCATGATCGCGGCTTCCTTGCGCTCCCGCTCGGCGGCGCGCTCGAGGGTGACCGGTACGAGATCGCCGGGGATCGCGACGACGCCGTCGGCGTCGGCGACGATGAGGTCGCCCTGGGCGATGTCGACGTCGCCGATGCGGATCGGCGCGCCCTGCGTGCCGGCCCATTCCTTCGCCGTCCCGCGCGGGCTGATCCGCGAGCTGAACACGGGGAACCCGAGCGAATGCTGTTGGGCGGTGTCGCGCACCCCGCCCCAGACCACGAGCCCGGCCAGGCCCTTCGCGAGCGCCTGGACTGCCATGACCTCGCCCCAATGGCCGTGGTCGGCGTCGTGCGCGTCGACGACGAGGACGTCGCCGGGGGCCGCGCGCAGAAGCGCCCAGTGGAGCGCGAGGTTGTCGCCCGGCGCCGCCTTCACCGGGTACGCCGGGCCGACGAGCTGCGCGCCCGGCCAGGCCGGGCGGATGGCGCCGGGCAGGACGGTGCGCCGCTCGGGGCAGGACTCGTGCAGCGTCGCCGAGCCCCACCGCAGGATCTGCTCGGGCGTCGCGGGGCTCATCGCCCCTTCCTCTGCAGGGTGTGATATCCCTGCGCGGCGCGCGCCTCGGTGATGCTCACGCCCGACAGCACTGCCGAGAGGATCGCGTCCTCCCGCTCGTCGATCTCGGTCGCGAGGCGGAAGACCTCGTCCTCGATGTCGCGCGGGATCCGCACGACCCCGTCGTCGTCGCCGACGAGCAGGTCGCCCGGGCTCACCTTGACCCCGCCGATCGTGACCGGCACCTGTTCGGCGACGACCTCGACGCGGTCCTTGCCGGTGCGCATGAAGCGCCCCCGGCTGTAGACCGGGTACCCGAGTTCGAGCGCCTTCGCCACGTCCCGGTTCACGCCGTCGATCACGGTCGCCGCGATGCCCTTGGTGTGCGCCATGGCGGTGAGGATGTCGCCCCACACCGTGGCGTCGAGCCGCCCGCCGTTGTCGAGCACGACGACCTGGCCGGGCTCGACGGCGTCGAGGTAGTCCCCGACGGTGCCGGGAGGATCGCCTGCCGCGACGTAGCGCACCGTGTAGGCGCGCCCCTGGAAGCGCTGCCCCTCGGCCAACGGGGCGATGCCGAGGAGGCTGCCGTCGCGACCGAGGCGATCCAAGGCATCGGAGATGGTGGCGGTCGAACTGCGGAACACGCCGTCGCCGGTGGAGGTCATGCGAACGCCCCCTCGTCGATCGCGGGGAACCGGGAGTCGTGCATGACGTCGGTCACGGCGTCGCCGGCGACGACCGCCTCCAGCATGCGCGACTCGCGGGCCACGATCCGCTCGGCGAAGTCGATGACGCGCTCGGCGTCGATGCCCTTCACGAAGACGATGCCGGTGCGATCCGCCACGACCCAGTCGCCGGCGTCGACGTGCACGCCCTCGATCGTGACGCGGTCGTCCATCGAGATCTGCACGATGCGCCCGCGGGCGCTGACCGGGACGGCGGCCCGGGCGAACACCGGCAGGCCGAGGTCGGCGTTCTCCTGCACATCGCGGAAGGCGCCGTCGACGATCACGCCACGCACTCCCCGCCCGACGGCCGCTCGCCCGAGCAGCCCGCCCCAGCATGAGACGTCGGTGCGGGCGTCGTTGGCGATGACGACGACATCGCCCTCCTCCGCCTCGTCCACGAGCGCCGCGGCGATGTGGGCCTGGGCTCCGCCCTCCCTGCGGGGACCGGCCTGGACCGTCCGTACCCGGCCGACGATCGCGGCGTTCGGGAGGGTGATGCCGCGAAGACCGAGCACGGCGCCGGGCAGGCCGAAGGCGTCGAGCGCGTCGGAGAGCGCAGCCGAGTCGAGGCGCGCGAGCCGGGTGGGGATGTCTTCGATCATCATTCTGCGCTCCAGGTGACGAAGCCCATCGCGTTACCCGTGCCCGCTTCGGTGCGGTAGGCGGGTTCGTACGTGATGCGGCTGATCTTCAGGCCGGCGGCGTGCGCGGCGCCGGCGACGGCGATCCAGTTGCGAAGTTCTGAGGTGCCGGCCGTGAGCAGTTTCGCCGGGATCGAGCGCAGGTAGTCCTCGTCGTGCTCCTCCATCGCCCGGATGAAGGCCCGGTCGAGCTCCTCGTCGACGACGAAGTGCGAAAGGCCGCCGGAGGCGACCACGCCCACACGGATGTCCTTCGGGAAGCTCATCACGGCCTTGCCGAGGGCGACGCCGAAGTCGTAGCTCCTCGACGCCGACGGCGGCGTCGGCTCCCAGAACGTGTTGACGAACACCGGGACCATGGGGATCGTGCTCTCCTGGCCGAGGATCCGCTGGTAGATGAACCCCCAGCCGTGGGGGATCCCGGAGTTCTCGTACCGTCCGGCCGGCAGTTCTCGAGAGGCCGCCGGATCGAAACCCGCCTGCAGGACCTCGTCGATGATGTGCCGGGCGAGCCCGGCGTCGACGGGGCGGGTGATGCGGCGGTCCGGCACGTCTCCGAGCGCGGCCTTGGCCAGGCCGGGATCCATCGCGGCGAAGTGCTCCTCGCTGAAGGGCACGTGCTCGACGGAGTCGCCCCAGTAGACGGCGAACGGGGCGAGCAGTTCGTCGCCGAAGATCTCCTTGTGGTCGCTCGAGACGATCACGAGCGCGTCGTAGCGCTGTTCGCGCGCGAAGGCGCCGAGCTCGTCGAGGGCCTGCTGGGTGCGATCCCAGCGCGAGCTCATCGCCTCAGGCGTGATCTCGGTCGAGAAGTCGTCCCGGTGAGCCTTCAGCGACTCGAAGTCGTAGCTCTCCCCCTGGTACCAGAGGGCGGGGTTGCGCCGGTCGGCGAGGCCGCGGGCGAGCCATTCCTCGGGCGGCGGGACTTTCAGCTGGGGTCCGTGCGAACTGCCGAACCCGCCGACGATGTGAGCCATGGTCTTCCTTTCTCGTGCACCTGGTCAGAGCTTGAACAGCGCTTCGGCGTTGCCGTGCATGAGCGCGGCCCGGTCCTCGTCGCTCAGCCATTCGATGTCGTCGACGAGCAGGTGGATGTCGTCGAACCAGCGCCCGGTTGCCGGGTCGATCTGGGAACCCGTCCCGGGCTTCTCGGTGCCGAAGAGGGCTCGGTCGACCCCGACCGTCTTCAGCAAGAGCTCGATGGCGTCCTGCGTGTAGAGGCAGGTGTCGAAGTACAGCGACCGGAGCTTCTCGAGGTACGGGGTCGCGCCGTTCCGCACGCCGCTCGGCAGGAACCGGCCGACCTGGTACGGGATGGCCCCGCCGCCGTGGCTGACGACGATCTTCAGTTCGGGGAAGTCGGTGAAGACCCGCGAGTTCATAAGGCTCCAGATGCCGACCGTCTCCTCCTGGATGAAGTGGAGGGAGTAGGGCTCCCGGGCGGGAGGGCGGCAGCCGGCCGAGTGCAGGATCGCGGGAACGCCCAGTTCGACGAGCGCCTCCCACAGCGGATACCAGAACCGGTCGCCGAGCGCGGGCGGCACGGCGAGGCCCTCGTACGGGTCGGGGTTCAGCAGGACGCCGACGAAGCCGAGCTCGGTCACGGTCCGCCGCAGTTCGGGCAGCCACTGCTCGATCGGCAGATCCATGCTCTGCGAGAGGCCGGCGACGCCGCGGAAGCGGTCGGGGAAGAGTTCGACCGAGCGGTGGATGACGTCGTTGACCTCGGTCGTGAACGCTTCGACGATCTTCGCGGGCTGTTCGCTGTGCATCATCTGGTACGGACGCGGCGAGAGGAACTGGATGTCGACGCCGGCTCCGTCGAGGTGGTGGAAGTGCGACACGTTGCCGAAGCTCGCATTGGGCGCGTGGTAGGCATCCCGGATCTGCTCGTCCGTCAGCTTCGGTGCTCGCACCCCGTGGGCGCCTCGATGCGACAGCAGGTTCGCCTTCCAGGCGTACAGCGCCTCGGGAGCCGAGACATGTCCATGGACGTCGACGATCATTCTTCGCGCGCTCCTTTGCGTTCGTGGGTCGTGGGATGGGCTCCCGTTCGGGCCCCACTCACGCTACGAGGGCGGCGGCGGCCGGTCATCGGAGGCGTGCGCGAAGTCGCCCCCGGCGAGTCCGACACGGTGTCGGAGCATGTACGCTCGTGTGACGCGCCAGCGCTGGCGCATGTCAGGAAAGATCCACTATGGCAATGAACCTCGATGGAGCGGTGCAGGCATTCGCGGACCGGATCGGCCGCCCCGTCATCGTCTTCGACGGCGATCTGAACGTCGCCGCCTTCAGCGTGCACGAGGGGCAGATCGACCGGGCCCGGCTCAGCATGATCCTCACCCACCGGGCTTCCAAACGCGCCGTCGCGATGATCTCGGAGCACCGCGTCGATCGCGCCCCGGGCGCCGTCCTGCTGCCGGTCGCGGCGAACGTGCCCTCGCGGGTGGTCGCCGGGTTGCGCTACCGCGGACGGGTCACCGGCTACGTCTCGTACGTGCCCGGAGAGGACGAGGACCCCGACCTCCGGGACCTGCCCGAGGTGGTCGCCGCGCGCGACGACCTCGGCGCGCTCCTCGCGGCGCGCGAGGCCGAACGCCGCGAAGGCGCCGACCATGTGCTGCAGCTGATGTCGCGGCTCCTCGACGGCCAGCAGGACCAGCGCGAGTCGGCTGCCGACGAGCTGTTGCACGACGGGCTGATCTCGGCTGCACCGCAGTACTCGGCGATGGTGTTCCGGGCCGGAGGAGGCGATATCGACCGCTCGAACGCGGGCGCGCGCCTCGTCATCGATCGGGCGCTGAAGGAGATCTCCCGGATCAGTTCGCTGAAGGCCGTCGGCACCGTCATCGACGGCGAGGGCGTCCTCGTCATCCCCCGCGAGATCAATCCGGCTCGGCTCCGCGGCCTCGTCGACGACCCGCTCCACGCCACGACGCGCGGCGGCGGCGGGGCCTCGCGCGAACGCCTGGCCGACGTCCGCGAT
Source organism: Agromyces archimandritae (assembly GCF_018024495.1). Classification (NCBI taxonomy): domain Bacteria; kingdom Bacillati; phylum Actinomycetota; class Actinomycetes; order Micrococcales; family Microbacteriaceae; genus Agromyces; species Agromyces archimandritae. The sequence continues at coordinate 3,077,292 of NZ_CP071696.1, read as the reverse complement.
TCCCGCCGCGAGGCGCGGATCGCGGTACGCGCCACGATCCGCGACCCGGACCGATACGGCGCGACGGCGATCTGGGCCGATCTCGGCGTCGACCGCCTGCTGCTGCAGCTCCCCCTGGACAGGATGAGCCTCGCGGACCTGCCGGATCCGGTCGCCGAACTCCTCACCGCCGGCTCGGGCCCGGATCTCGCCAAGACGCTCGAGGTGTATCTCGACAGCGGAGCCGACGCCCAGCGGACGGCGCAGCGGCTGCACATCCACCGCAGCACCCTGTACTACCGGCTCGACCGGATCCGCGCCATCTCCGATGCGGATCTCGGCGACGGGCTCGTCAGGCGTGAGCTGCACGTCGCGCTGCGCGTCGCCGCGCTCGCAGGACTTCGGCAGGACGCATCCGCGATCGAACTCTGAGCCGCCCCGGCCCGCTCGCGGTGACCCGGCGCGCGGCTGCGCCGCCCGCGACCGCGCCTCGGCCGTGCCGATGGTGCTCATCCGCCCTCCGAATCCCCGCCCGCAGCATTCGACCGTCCGGCCTCGTTGCCCGTTAATATAAGACAGTAATATGGTTTGAAGTTCAAGGACGAACGGGGAACCCGATGTCAGTGCTCGCGACCAACCTCCACTCCGGCACCGTCTACGACGGCGGCTGGGTCGTGCCGCGAGGCGGCGACCATGCCGTCCGCGATGCCGCGACCGGCGCCGCGATCGGCCGCGTCGGCCTCGGCGACGCCGCCGACGTCGAGAACGCCGGGCGAACCGCCGCCGACGCCCAGCCCGCCTGGGCCGCGCGGGGCTTCGACGAGCGCGCCGCGATCATGCGCCGGGCCGCCGATGCCCTCGAAACGCTCCCCCGGGCCGATCGCATCATCATGCAACGGGAAGAAGGCGCCATCGCCGCGAAGATCGACGGCGAGCTCCGCAAGTCCGCCGAGGAGCTCCGCGCCGCAGCCGGCCTCCTCGACCGGCCGACCGGCGAACTCCTCCCTCACGAGCACCCGGATGTGCTGTCGATGGCGCGCCGGATCCCCGTCGGCGTCGTCGGAGTCATCGCCCCATGGAACGCGCCCCTCCTGCTCGCGATGCGCGCCGTGGCCCCCGCCCTCGCGCTCGGCAACGCGGTCGTCCTGAAACCGGACCCCAAGACCGCCGTCTCCGGCGGCCTCGTCATCGCGAGAGCCTTCGAGGAGGCCGGCCTTCCGCCCGGCGTCCTGCACGTGCTCCCCGGCGGGCCGGCGACCGGTGAGGCGCTCGTCGCCTCGCCCCACACCCAGGTGATCTCCTTCACCGGATCGACCGCCGCCGGCCGCCGCGTCGGCGAACTCGCCGGGCGGCTGCTCAAGCGCGCCGTCCTCGAACTCGGCGGCAACAACGCCCTGATCGTACTGGAGGACGCCGACCTCGACGAGGCGGTGCGAGCGGCCTGCCGCGGCTCCCTCCTGCACAACGGCCAGATCTGCATGGCCACCGGCCGGCACCTCGTCCACGAGTCCATCGCGGAGGCCTACGTGGAGCGGCTGCGCGAATACACGGCGGCCCTGCGGGTCGGCGATCCGACCGATCCCGGCATCGAACTCGGGCCCCTCATCAGCACGCAGCAGGCCGAACGCGTGCAGGGCATCGTCGACGACGCCCTCGCCGGCGGTGCGGAACTGCTCGTCGGCGGCAGGCACGACGGCCCGTTCTTCACCCCGACCCTCCTCGTCGGCGTCGAACCCGGCAACGCCGCCTTCGACCAGGAGATCTTCGGCCCCGTCATGGCCGTGACGACCTTCGGCAGCGACGAGGAGGCCGTCACCCTGGCGAACCGCACCGAGTACGGCCTCGCCGCCGCCGTGCACACCGCCGATCTCGATCGTGCGCTGCGCCTCGCCGCGCGACTCCGAACCGGCATGGTGCACGTCAACGGCAGCACGATCGCCGATGCACCCCACGCTCCGATGGGCGGCATGGGCCAGTCGGGCAACGGCGGCCGCTATGGCGGCCACTGGAACCTCGACGAGTTCACCGCCTGGCAGTGGGTCACCGCCAGAGGCGTCGCCCGCCGCTGAAGCGAGCGATTCCCGCCAACGCGGGAGCCGCTCACCGGACCGACGGCCTCAGTGCGCCCGGCTGCCTCAGGTGCTGCTCGAAGGCCTCAGTGCGCCCCGAAGGCCTCGAAATGCTCCGTCATCGCCGCCCTCGCCGCCGCGCCGTCGTGTGCGGCGATGGCGTCGACGATCGCCCGGTGCGCTTCGAGGACCCGGCGGGAGCGCTGGGTGTCGGCGTGCGTCGAGAACGCCGGTTGCTCGAGCGGATCGAGGGCGCTCAAGACGATGGCGAGGATCCGGTTCCCGCTCGCCTCGCCGATCCGCGCATGCAAGCGCATCCCCACCTCGGTGAAGCGTTCACGGTCGCCGAACGCTTGTTCCTGCTCTGCGAGCAGCCCGACCATTGCGGCGATATCGGCCTCCGTCGCATCGGCGGCGGCGGCCTCGGCCGCCACCGGGCTCAGCGCTCGCTGGACGGCGACGATCTCATCATGCGAGATCCCGATGAGATGCATCTGCACCGCGAGCACCTCCGCGACGCGAGAAGGCTGCGGCTGGGCCACCCGGATGCCGCCGTCGGCGCCGACCTTCACCTCCACGACGCCCTTGGCTTCGAGCTCGCGGATCGCCTCGCGACAGGTCACGCGCGAGATCCCGAACTCCGCGGCGAGGGTCGCCTCGCTGCCGAGCCAGTCGCCCGGGGCCATCCGGTCGAGCACCGTCTGCATCACCTGGGTGACGACCTCGCTCGACAGGCGGCGGGAGCGCACGGCGCCCCAGCTCGGCGATCCCGCGGCTTTCGTCTGCTCACCGCTCATGATGCCTCGTCACCGGCTCATCGGGCTTCGGTCCTGCGCTCACCCTTGCCACAGTAGCCCAGGGCCCGCGCGATGCGCCGGAGGGCGGCGGCACCGCCGCCCTCCGCGGAATCCGCCGCATCACGGCCGGCTCAGCCGCCGAAGATCTCGGAGAGGGCGTCGAGCGTCTTCTTCGAGTTCGACGGGATCTCCTCGGCCGGCGGCGGCAGCAGCACCTCGGCGTCAGCGAGCGTCGGGAAGCCCTCAGGCGCCGGGCTGTCGGGCAGGACCCCGTACAGGCCCCCCGCGGGCAGGCCCGCGGCCGCCTCGGGCGTCAGCAGCCAGGCCGCGAGCAGCTTCGCCGCGTTCGGGTTCGGTGCGCTCGCGAGGATGCCGACGTTCGTGACGACCACCGGCGTCCGACCCTCCATCGGGAAGACGAAGTCGACCGGGGCCCCGGCCTCCTTCGCCTTGAGATAGGCCGTCATGCCGATCCCGATGCCGACCGGGCGCTCACCGCTCACGACCGCCTGGACGACCAGATCGGTCGATCCGACCACGAGCGGCTTGTTGTCCTTGAGCTCCTGGAGCCCGTCCCGGTCGAGCTCCCCGGCGTACATCAGGGTCGAGATGATGTCCGAGAGCGAGCCCGCACCCGTCGGACTCGTCATCGCCAGCTCGCCTCCGTAGCGGGAATCGGGCAGCTCAGCCCAGCTCTGCGGCGCATCGGCGACGTCGATCTTCGAGGTGTTCACCATGAAGCCGATGGCCCCGAACTGGTTGCCGAAGAACCGTCCCTCGCCGTCGGCGAGGCCTTCCGGCAGCTCGGCCGCTCCGACCGGGGTGAACGGCTCCAGCAAGCCGCTGTCGGCCCACTTGATGACGGTCGTGCCCGTGTGCACGACATCCCCGAGGCCGTTGCCCGAGGCCGCCTCATTCGTCACCTTCTGATCCATCTCCGCCCCGAACGTCGTGACGATGTTCACCGCGATGCCCGGGTAGCGCTCCTCGAACAGCCGGTACAGGCCGGCATCGGCGAGCGCCTGGTCCGACGGGCCGTAGATCGTGACCGTGCCCTCCCCCGCGTCGACGGCGGCGCCGTAGAGATCGTCGAGTTCCGCCGCGGCTGCCTTGCCGCCGAGCAGGGCGATGTCCTCCTCGGACGTGGTCGCCTTCTTCTGCGAGGCCTCGGCCCCGCCCGTGTCCGCACAGCCGGTCAACAGCAGGGCGGCGGCCGCCATGCCGGCCAGACCGATGGATGCGGTCTTCTTCAGATCCATGACGCTCCTCTTTCCTATTCAGACGGGAGGACGACGATGTCCTCCTCGGCGATGGTGAGCCAGACCTCGTCGCCCTGGACGGGCAGACCCCCGGTCAGGGCGGATGCCGAGATCCGGGCGGTCAGTCGGGTCTCGCCGATCCGCACCCCGAGTTCGAGCTCGTCTCCGAGGTAGACGACGTACCCGACCGTGGCCCGCACGGCTGCCGGTCCCGGCCGCTCGGGGCGGGGGTCGACGAGGAGGCGGTCTGCGCGGACGGCAAGGGTCACGCGCTCGGCTCCGGCCGGCCCGCCGTCGCCGCCGACCGCGAACACGGCGTCGGAGCCGCTCGGTCGCACCCGCACGCCGCTGCCGGCTCCGCGGTCGACCACTTCGGCGTCGACGATGTTGTCGAAGCCGAGGAAGTCGGCGACGAACGGATTCGCAGGCCGCGTGTAGATCTCCCGGGGCGTGCCGATCTGCTCGATCGCACCGTCGCGCATGACGACGATCCGATCCGAGAGGGTGATCGCCTCGACCTGGTCGTGGGTCACGTAGACGGAGGTCGTCGGCACGAGGCGGTGCAGCCGGAGCAGGAGGTTGCGCATCTGCCCGCGCAGCTTGGCGTCGAGGTTGGAGAGCGGCTCGTCGTAGAGCAGCACCCGCGGCCTGCTGACGATCGCCCTGGCGAGGGCCACGCGCTGCTGCTGCCCGCCGGAGAGCGCGGTCGCCGGGCGTTCCGCGTAATCGGCGAGGCTGACGAGCGAAAGCGCCTCCTCGACCCTGGAGCGCAGTTCGGATCGCCGCACCCGCTGCATGCGGAGCGGGTAGCCGACGTTCTGCGCGACCGAGAGGTGCGGCCAGAGCGCGTAGTTCTGGAACACCATGCCGATCTTGCGATGCTGCGGCTGGACGAAGCGGTTCTTCGTCCCGTCGAAGACGTTGTCGCCGCCGATGTCGATACGCCCCTCGTTCGGCTGTTCGAGGCCGGCCACGCAGCGCAGCGTGGTGGTCTTTCCGCAGCCGCTCGGCCCGAGGAGGGTCAGGAACTCGCCGTCCTCGACCTCGATGTCGAGCCCGTCGAACACCGTGCTGTCGCCGTACGCCTTGGCGAGCGAACTGATCGTCACACCGGCCATGTCTTACACCGTTTCCTTCGCGTGGAGCGCGGCCGGTGCTTGGCGCCGAACCGTGCGGATGAGATTTCTGACGATGAACGAGAGCAGCTGGATCGCGGCGTAGCCGACCACGATGAACGCGATCAGCAGGCAGAACAGGGCCGCCGCGATGGGCGTATCGCCCTGGGTGTACAGCTGGTACGCGATGACCGGCACGCTCGGGTTCGTCGAGGTCGACAGCAGCATCGGAACGTCGAAGTTCGACGCGATGACGAGGCCCGTGATGAACCATCCGCTGAGGAAACTGCGCGAGAGCAGCCGGACGGTGATGCCGATCGAGGTCCGCACGACGCCGGCCCCGCTCGTTCGCGCCGACTCCTCGAGCTCGGCGGAGACGCCCTGCAGGGGGCCGTCGAGCGATCTCGCGGCGAGCGGCACGACGGCGACCATGAGTGCGATGCCGAGCACCCAGACCGTGCCGTACAGCGACGACAGGCCGGGGACGGAGAAGAACGCCCACGACATCGCGAGGCCGAGCACGACCCCGGGCAACGCCCACGGCAGCCAGGTGAAGAGGATCATCGTGCGGGTGAGCCGCCCGGGGAAGCGCCGGGCGACGAGCAGCAGCGCGAACGCCACGATCATGGCGGCGCAGCCGCCGAACACGCCGAGCACGATCGTGTTGGTCACGGCCTGGCTGAGGTCGCTGCGCGCGAAGATCTTCGCGTAGTTGCCGAAGCCGAGGTTCGACCAGAGGCCGAAGAACGGCTGCAGCGATCCGAGGAACAGCTGCATGAGCGGCAGTACGAGCGCGAGCAGGAAGTAGACGCCGACCGCGGCCGACGCGGCCCAGCGCCAGCCGCCGAGCTTCCACGGCTCGGTGCGGTAGGACTTACCCGTGATCGTCGTGAAGTTCCGCTTGCCGAGGACGGCCTGCTGGGTCAGGACGATCGTCACGATGATGACGGCGAGCAGGATCGACAGGGCGCTCGCGCCCGCATAGTCGGGGGCGGCCTCGAAGCGGATGTATCCGAAGATGCGGCTGCTGAAGACCTCCACGCCTGCGGGCGTACCGATGACGAGCGGGGTGTCGAGCGCCCCGAGCGCGACCACGAAGGCGAGGATCATGACGCTCGTGATCGTCGGCGCCATGACGGGCAGGGTCACCCGGAGGAAGGTGCGGAACCTCCCGCCGCCGGAGACCTGCGAGGCCTCCTCGAGCGAGCGATCGATGGAGGAGAAGGGCCCGATCAGCAGCATGTAGTGCGAGGCGACCATCTTCACCGCCATGACGAAGCCGACGCCGATCCAGTTGTTGATGTCGACCGGGTGGGCCTCTTGGCCGATGAGCATGCCGAGGGTGGTGTTGATGAGCCCGACCTGGCGGTTGCCGAGCATGCCCCAGCTGATCGCGAAGTACAGGGTCGGCGTCGCGAATACCACGGCCATGAGGGGAGTGACCCAGCGCCGGCCGGGCGCGTCCGTGCGGGTGACGACATAGACGATCGAGATCGAGATCGCGATCGACACGACCGTGACGATGACGGAGAGCACGACGGTCGCGCCGAGGAGCTCCAGGGTGCGCGGATCCGTCCACGCGCGCAGGAAGCCCTCGACGGACCACTCCCCCGCCTGCCCGGGGGGAGCAGTCCGGAAGGCGCCGACGACGAGCATCGCCACCGGGGCCACGAAGAGCAGCGTCACGAGGACGAAGAGGATGCCGAGGGTGACCCGGCTCCGGAGGGGCAGGCGGATCCTGCGGAGGGCACGCCCGTTCGGAGGCGACGGCGCTGTCACGGTCTGAGCGGGCATGGGCTAGCCCCACAGGGCGAAACCGGCTGCGTTCCCGGTGCCTGCCTCGGATCGGTACAAGGGCACGTAGTCGACGAGGTCCATCTCGAGGCCGGAGCCCGACATGGCGCCGGCCGTGACGATCCAGTTGCGGATCTCCGACGAGCCGCTCTCGAGCCAGGTCGAGGGGATCGCGCCGAGCGCCTCTGCGTCGTCCTCGCGCAGGGCGGTGAGCACGCGCTGATCGAACGCCTCGTCGATGACCATGTGGCTGAGTCCGCCGGAGGCGACGATCCCTATCCGCGCCGTGCCGTCCCACGACCGGATCGCATCCCCGATCGCCTTGCCCCAGGCGTAGCAGCGCCGCGCGGTGGGCGGGGTCGGGCTCCAGAACGTGTTCACGAAGATCGGCACGACCGGCAGGTAGCGCCCGCCGAGCACCTGCTCGAGCACGTATCCCCAGCCGTGCGGGATGGCGTGGTTGCCGTGCTTGCCGGCCGGCAGCATGAGGGAGGACGCGACGTCGAAGTCGGCGTTGATCGAGTGGTCGATGATCGCCTTCGCGAGTTCCGGCGAGCCCGCGAGCTTCGTCGGCTCGTTCGCTGCGTACGCCCGTGCGGAGAGCGCGAGTCCCGGCCCCATCTTCGCAAGCGACGCCTCGTTCACGGGCATGTGGTCGATCTCCTCGCCCCAGTACACGGTGAACGGTGCGAGCACCTGGTCGTCGAAGATCTCCTTGTGGTCGCTGGAGACGATGACGAGCGCGTCGAGTTCGGCGGCGTCGATCGCCGCGCCGAGCTTCTCGACGGCCGCGAGCACTCTGGCGTGACGCGCCAGGTGCTGCTCGAGGCTGATCCGGCCCTCGAACTCCGAGGTGCCGCGTGCGGCGACGAGCCCCTCGAAGTCGTAGTTGCGGCCCTGGAAGTTCAGGGAGGTGTTGCCGCGGTCGGCCTGGGCGCGCCGGTGCCATTCTTCCGGCGGGGTGACGAGCATCGGGCCGTGCGAGGTCCCGACGCCGAGCACGAGGTTTGCCATGGGAGGTGCCTTTCTCTTCGGAAAAGGACGGGGTCAGCCGTGCAGCCGGAACAGCTGCTCGGCATTGCCGTGGAGGATCGCTTCGCGCTCCTCCACGGGGAGCCACTCGATCTCGTCGAGGAGCACGTGGATGTCGTCGAACCAGCGGCCCGTCTCGGGGTTCTTCGACGAGCCGGTACCGGGCTTCTCGGATCCGAAGAGGATCCGGTCGGCTCCGACGGTGCGGATCAGCAGCTCGAGCGCCTCCCTGGTGTAGAGGCAGCTGTCGAAGTACACGTTGCGCAGCCGGTCGACGAACGGGCGGCCGCCGCCCCGCAGGGCACCGGGCATGAACCGCCCGGCCTGGTACGGGATGGCGCCGCCGCCGTGGGAGACGATCACCTTGAGCTCCGGGAAGTCGTCGAACACCTGCGAGTTCACGAGGCTGACCAGGTTGATCGTCTCCTCGACGATGAAGTGGAGGCTGTACGACTCCCGGGCGGGAGGCTTGCACGCCGCCGAGTGGATGAGCGCGGGCACGCCGAGGTCGACCATCGCCTCGTAGACCGGGTACCAGTAGCGGTCCCCGAGCGCCGGCAGCGGCGGGGAGGTGCCCTCCATCGGGTCCGGATTCAGCAGGACGCCGACGAAGCCGAGTTCCTGCACCGCCCGGCGCAGCTCGCGGACCCAGCGCTCGGGGCCGAGCGAGGGTGCCTGCGGAAGGCCGGCGACGCCGCGGAAGCGGTCCGGGTAGAGCTCGGCCGAGCGGTGGATGAGGTTGTTGGTCTCCTCCGTGTACCACTCGACGAGCTTCGCCGGTTCCTCGCTGTGCCCGGCCGCATACGGGCGCGGGGAGATCAGCTGGACGTCGATGCCCGCCTGGTCGATGTGGTCGAGATGCGAGATGTTCCCGAAGCTCGGGTTCGGCGTCTCGAACGCGGCCCGGATCCGGTCATCATCGACGGCGACCCGCCCGCGACCGTGGGCTCCCCGATGCGAGAGCAGGGCGCCCTTGTAGGCGTACAGCTCCGGCGGCGAGCTCAGATGCGCATGGATGTCGATGATCATCGCTGGCCCGTCTCACCAGTCGGTCGCGCGGGCGAGCTTCTTGCGCACGCCGTCGGGGAGCTTGAACAGCCGCTGGGCGTTGCCGCCGAGGATCTTCCGCTTGTCCTCTTCGCTGAGGGTGGGGCGGTCGTAGATCGTCGAGGGCAGGTCGTAGTCCCAGTGCGGGTAGTCGGAGGAGAACAGCAGGCGGTTCGGGGCATCCATCATCTCGAAGGTCACCTCGAGCGCCTTCTCGTTGTGGTGGAGCTCCATGGGCTGCGTCGAGAAGTACATGTCTCGCATGTATTCGCTCGGCAGCTTCTTCAGCAGCGGGGCCTCGGAGGTGCGCATCATGTACTCGTTGTCGAGGCGCTGCATCATGAACGGGATCCACGCGAGGCCGCTCTCGATCCACAGCACGTCGAGATCCGGGAACCGCTCGGGCAGGCCGTTGATGATCCAGTTCGTCAGGTGCACCATGTTGCTCGTGGTGAAGCCGAGCGCGTGGATGGAGATGAACTTGTTCAGCTGGGCGAGGTTCGGTTCGTTCCAGTTGTAGGCGGCGTGGAACGCGAGCGGCTTGCCGAGGTCCTGGATCGCCGAGTACACCGGTGCGTAGTCGTTGTGGTGGACCATGCGGTTTCGGACGCTCGTCACCATGAACCCCACGACCGAGTCGAGCGCGCCGAACTCCTCGACGAACTCGAGCGCCGCCTTCGGGTCGTTGAAGGGCAGGTAGATCATCGTCTTGATCCGGTCGTCCTGCGGCAGCAGAACCTGCGTGAGCCAGCGGTTGTAGGCCCGCGCGAGCGAGACCTCCGCCTCGATCTGCGGGTGCATGCCGAGATTCAGCATCGGCGTGGGGAACATGACCGTGTAGTCGACGCCCATGTTGTCCATCGCCCACAGCATCCGCACCACGTCGTGGTGTCGCTCGTCGTCGGCTTCGGTGACGGCGTCCTTGAAGTTGCGGCCGGCCCGCACGATGCGGCCGCCGACCTCCTGGTTGCCGATCTGCACGCCGGTGAGGGCCGCGGATGCGTTCATGCTCGCGCCTCCGGTGCTGCCGCGGTAGACCTGGGCGTGGGCCCATTCCTTCATCGGGCCGTCTTCCATGAACGGGACGATGTCCGCCCACGCGCGGTTCTCGTAGTGGTGGGCGTCGACGTCGACGATGAGGAAGTCGTCGTAGCCGCGATCGGCGGCCTGCTCGCGGGCGTTGGAGAGCGTGTTCTCCACCCAGACGTTGCTCCGGGTGTACAGTTCTCGGCTCACTTGGCTTCTTCCTTCTCGTTCTTCCAGGGGGTTCCTCCCCAGGACTGCCACAGCGCGAGTTCGAACACCTCGAGGTTCTGCGAGTGCAGGATCGCGAGCGCCGTGGTCACGACCTGGGTGGCGGTGATCTCGTTCACCTGGGTGAACGGATCGCCGATGCTGCGCTCTTCGGCGAGCCGGGCGTACAGGTGGAACGCGGCGGTGAAGATCCGCTGCACCTCTTCCACCGGGAGGTCGGCGACCACGGCGCCGGCGTCGAACGCCTCGATGCGATCGGCCAGCTCGGCGATGGTGCCCTGGTCGATGGTGGTCGTCTCACTGCTGAACATAAACGTCTCCGTCCTCGATGGTGACCGTGTACTTCTTCAGGGCGTACGAGCTGTCGGCGACGTGCTCGCCGGTCGCCAGGTCGTACTCCCACCCGTGCCAGGGGCAGACGAGATGGGCCGAGTCGAAGTCGGAGCCCTCTTTGATGAGCTCGCCGCCGTCGTTGACTTCGGCGGTGGTGCGGGGAAAGTACTTCCCCTCGCACACGGGCCCGCCCTGGTGCAGGCAGACGTTCAGGTAGGCGCGGTACTTCCCGCGGTACTTGAAGACGCCGACGCGCTTGCCGTCGACCTCGACGATCTTGCGCGAGCCCTCCTCGAACTCGGCCTCCGATCCCACGTGGACCCGTTTCGTGGCCTGGACGGTGGGTGTGCCTGTTGTCATGTTCACTCCTCTTGCGAAATGCGGGACGTCCGGGTTACTCCGGCAGGGGTGCGGAGACCATGGTCTTGATCCGCCCGATCAGATCGGACTTGTCGTAGCGGTGGTACAGGCCGATCAGGTTGCGGGTGACGTCGCCGCGGTGCAGGAACTCGTACAGCTCCTGGCGCTGCCCGAAACCGTCGCCGGCGAGATCCCAGGCGAGCCGGAAGATCCGGGCCTTCTCGTCGACGCCCATGCCGTCGGCGCCCTTCATGTACTTCTCGAGGAAGGGCCGGAGCTCCTCGCTGTCGAGGTCGGCCTGGCTGGGCTGCATGAGCATGCCCGAGGCCGCGATCCGCCGCAGGATCTCCTGCATCCGCCCCGAGATGTTGGCCGAGTAGACGCCGACGGCCGGCGAGCTGACCGGCGCGACGAGCCCGCCCGAGGTCGTCGTGTGCTGGGCCTCGGTCGCGAGGGTCAGGAAGCGCGCGATCTCGACGACGGAGGTCATCTCGCCGAGCTGTTCCTGGATGTTGCGGAAGCCGGAGACGCCGATGGAGTCCGCCACGAGGGAAGCCACGCCGAGGTAGGTCTTCATGCGCTGCTCGAACCTGATGTGCGAGCTGTAGCCGGCCCACGGGGTGATGCGGCGCAGCCCGGTCAGCGCCAGCGGGCCGTCGTGCATCAGGAAGACCCGCTGCCACGGGATGAACACGTCGTCGAAGAACAGCATCGAGTCCTGCTCGTCGTACTGACGGGCGAATGGATGCCCGTGGCCCCACTCGTGGTCGCCGAGGGGTTCGCGGCAGAGGATCTTCAAACCGGGCGTGTTCATCGGCAGCGCGAACCAGAGGACGAACTCCTCGGCCTCGCGGACGGCGAAGCTCGCGGAGAGGTATGAGAGCACCTCGTTCGAGAGGGGTGCGAGGGTGGCGAGCTGCTTGGCGCCGCGGACGACGATGCCGTCCTCGCGCTCCTCGATGATCCTGAGGCCTTGATCTGGGTCGTCGAGGACGGACTTGCTGCGGTCGATCTGTGGGTCGCCGAGGGCGTGCGTGAGCGCGAGATCGTTGTATGCGCAGTGCTTCCAGTAGTCGACGGCGTTCTGGCCGAAGCCCTCGCGGTTGCCCTCGAGCTCATCCCTGAAGTCGTAGAGGCCGACGACGACGTTCGCCATGTAGTCCGGCGAGCGGCCGAGCTGCCCCCAGGTGTTCTGCATCCAGGCGTGGCTGTTGGCGTACTTCTCCTTGAGCTCGTCGAGGGTGCGCGGCAGCAGGTAGGACTTGCTGAGCCGGATGCCGGAGTCCTCGTCGACGTAGGTCATCACGTCCCGCAGCCCCTCGCTGTGCTGCAGGTCGTAGAGTTCGGCGAGCCGGTCGACGGTGCCCTTGAACGCCGGGTGCACGGTGACGTCCTCGATGCGTTCGCCGTTCAGCCACACCTCCCGTCCGTCGCGGAGGGACTCCTTGTACCGCTCCCCCGTGAGGGCGCCCAGGCCGCTGGTCAGCAGCACCTGTTCGAACTGCGTCTTCGCATACGTGTCCGTCATGATCTCCTCATCGATTCCGTGTCTCGTCCGGTGCGGCGGGTGCCGCTCAGCGGACCTGAAGCTCCGATTGCAGGCCTTCGCCGATCACGCCGACGTGCTCGGCCATGAGGGCCCGTGCCGCCTGCGGATCGCCGGCGGCGATCGCGTCGACGAGGCGGAGGTGGTAGTCGTGCGAGCGGTGCGACTTCGCGATCTCGTTGCGCGGTGCGAACAGCAGCTGCCGTTCGCGCTGCAGTGCTTCGAGGGAGGCGTGGAGGAAACGGTTCTTCGACGCCTTCGCGAGCGCGACGTGGAAGTCCATCCCGACCCTGGTGAAGCCCACCTGGTCGCCGATCGCCGCCGCCTCCTCGTCGAGCAGACGCTGCAGCTCCTCGAGGTCCTCGGCCGTCGCATGCGCGGCGGCGAGCGCAGCGACGGCGGGATCCATCGCCGACTGGGTCTCGAGGATCTCGCCGGTCTCGAGGCCGGCGAGGCGCACCTGCATCCGCACGCCGTCTGCGAGGCGGTCGTCGTCGCCGGGAAGACTGCGGTAGTCGCCGTCGTAGTAGAGGAGCGGCTTGCCGCTGCTGCCGCCGGTCGCCACGACGCTGCCGACGAGGATCTCGTGGTCGCCGCCGGCGACGATCTCGTGGACTTCGCAGTCGAAGTAGGCGACGGCCCCGTCGACGATCGGCGAGCCGGTGATGCCGGCGACGGTGCGGATCCCGTCGAAGCCGCCTTTGGCCTCCGGCCTGCCGCGCGTGGCGAAGTAGGCGGAGACGTCCTGCTGGTCCTCGCCCAGGATGCTGACGGCGAATCGCTGCGAGTCCTTGACGAGTCCGAGCATCCGGCTCTCGGACATGAGCGACACGGTGATCAGCAGCGGGTTGATCGACAGGCTCGCGAACGAGGAGACCGTGATGCCGTGGACGGTGTCGTCGTCGAGCCTGGTGGTGACGACCGTGACCCCGCTCGCGAACCGCCGTGCGGCCTGCTTGAACCCGTCTTGGGTCGCGGCCATCGCCCCCGGTGAGTGATCCGACATCTTCGTCCCTCTCTCGCGTACCGCCTCGTACGAACTGTCTTATTGTTTTTTGTTTTGACAGGACGTGTCAAGGACCGGGACGCCGGGTCCGATTATCGGAACGGCGGACCGCGAGGGCTCAGCCGACGAAGACCGTCGTCGGCAGTTCCGCCAAGCCGCGGATGCGGTTGTTCAGCCGCCTGCGGGGCTCGCCGACGGAGAACGAGGCCACCCGGTCGGCGAGGGCGGAGAACACCGCAGCGCCCTCCATGCGCGCCAGGCCCTGCCCTGCGCAACCGTGCACCCCCGAGCCGAAGGCGATGTGGTCCATCGCGTCCCGGCGGATGTCGAAGGCATCGGCATCCGGGCCCCACTTGCGCTCATCGCGGTTCGCGGAGCCGTAGAGCATGAGGACCCGCTGCCCGGCGGGGATCACGACGCCGTCGACATCGACGTCGCGCGTGGTGACCCGGCTGAACCACTGCAGCGGTGACTCCATGCGGACGATCTCGTTGAAGGCCGATGGGATGAGGCTGCGGTCCTCGCGCAGCATCCGCCACTGATCGGGATGCTCGGCGAAATAGCGCACGCCGGCGCTGATCGCGTTGATCGTCGTGTCGAGACCGGCGGTCACGTATGCGCTCATCAACGGCACGACGGAGTCACGGGCGATGACGCCGCGATCGGCGGCGTCGAAGATCACCCAGCCGAAGCTGCCCTCGACGAGGTCCTCCTTGTGCATCTTGGCCAGGTAGGCGAACTGGTCCTCGAGCAGCGGCATCGCCTCACGGGTCCGCGGCACATCGGGGCCGCCCGCGTTGAACGCCGCATCCGCCCAGGCGAGCGCACGATCGGCCAGCTGCGCCGGAAGCCCGATGAGCTCGAGAACGACCTGCACCGGGAACGCGCGCGCCAGATCGGCGACCGCATCGAACTCGCCGCGGTCGACGACGGCGTCCACGAGCACCCGCGCCTGCTCCTCGAGACCGCCGCGGAGCACCCGCAGCGCCCGTGGTGAGAGCTTCTCGGTGAGCACGCCCCGCAGCACATCGTGGTAGGGCGGATCGGTGGCGATGATGAGACCGCCGGTCGTGGCCCGGGACGCCGGGTTCAGCGCCACGCCCTCCGCAGAGGTGAAGGTCTGCCAGTCGTTGAGCGCGGCCCGCACGTCCTCGTATCGCCCGAGGGCCCACACGCCGTATCGGTCGAGGCGCACCGCCGGGGCCGCGTCGCGAATCCGTCGGTAGAGCGGATACGGGTCCGCGAGGGCTTCATCGCTGAACAGATCCAGCTCGGTCTCGACGACGGCCGTCATGATGTCTCCTTCCAGGGCCGGCGCATCCTCGCACCGGCGCTGCCCAGGCTACGTCGAAGCGTTCGCCGTCGGTTCCGGCACGATGTCCGACGCTCCGCGCACCTGAGTGGACACATCGTCGGAAGCTGTTCTCCGCGCGTGATGCGCGCTCGCGCGAGCCGCCTACGCTTGCCTGTGCGGACGCTCGCCGATGCGCATCCGCACGAGAGGAAACACGCCATGCCAACGAGCATCATCATCATCGACCAGGCCCGCTGCGAGGGGTACGGGTTCTGCGCCGAGGCCGCGCCCGTCCTCCTCGAGCTCGACGACGACGGCATCCTCCACACCCGGAAGGACGTCGACGGCGACGACGAGCTCGAACGTGCCGAGGCGGCCGTGCGCGTCTGCCCGGTCGCCGCCCTGCGGATCGGCGCCGGTGTCTGAACGGGGCGAGAGCGGCACCCTGCGCACTCGGGTCGCCGTCGTCGGCGGCGGACCCGTCGGCTCCGCCGTCGCCATCACCCTCGCCCAGGAAGGCGTGGACGTCGTGCTCATCGAGAAGCACGCCTCACCGCAGCCGGTGCCGAAAGGCCAGAACCTCACGCAGCGGACGGTCGAGCACTTCCGCTTCTGGGGGCTCGACGAGCGCCTCGTCGCCGCACGGACGATGACCGCGGCGCAGCGCTCAGCCGGTATGACGGCCTACGGCTCCCTGTTCAGCGGTTACGCCTACCCGTGGCTGCGGCGCGACAGCGTCGGCGCCTACTACGCCGCGCCCAATATGCGCCTGCCGCAGTATCGCACCGAGTCGGTGCTGCGCGAGCGGGTCGCGGAGCTCGACGCCGTCAGCCCGCTCTGGGAGTGGGCGGCGACGGAGGTCTCGCAGGAGGCGGACTCCGCACGGGTGCGCGCGGTCTCGCGGGCGACGGGCGCCTCCCTCGACGTGATCGCCGACTACGTCGTCGCGGCCGACGGCAGCGGATCCCTGGTCCGCGACGGCGCGGGGATCTCCCAGACGCGCGCGGACCACGACCGCCGCATGGTGCTCGCGGTGTTCCGCTCGGCGGAGTTCGACCGGGTCATGGAACGCTTCCCCGACACGGCGTTCGCGAACGTCATGAACGAGGACCTCGAGGGCTACTGGCAGTTCTTCGGCCGCGTCGACGCGAGCGAGACCTGGTTCTTCCACTGCCCCGTCCCCGCCGGCACGACCGCCGAGTCCCTCGACCTGTCGGCCGTGCTCGCACGGGCGATCGGCCGCCCGATCGCATTCGAGACGCAGTACCTCGGGTTCTGGGATCTGCGGTTCACGCTCGCCGACACCTACCGCAGCGGCCGGATCCTCGTCGCCGGCGACGCCGCGCACAGCCATCCGCCCTATGGCGGGTACGGCATCAACTCGGGCTTCGAGGACGCCAGGAACCTCGGATGGAAGCTGGCCGCCGAACTGCACGGGTGGGCCGGACCGGCCCTGCTCGACTCCTACGACCTGGAGCGGCGCCCGGTCTTCGCGGCCACGCGCGATCATTTCATCGAGCAGTCGATCCTCGACGATCGCCGATTCCTCGCGGCGTTCCACCCCGATCGCGACCGCGGTGCCTTCGAACGCGCCTGGGCGGCGCGCACGAGCGACGCCGTCGACGAGGTCGATCGATTCGAGCCGCACTACACCGGATCCCCGGTGGTGGATGCCGTAGGCCGACCGAGCGCGGTGGGCGCGCACGAGATGCGCGCGCGGGCCGGCCATCATCTCGCCCCCGGGTCGACGGCATCCGGAGCCGAGCTGTTCGGCGCCCTCGGCCGGGGGTTCGGGGTGCTGTACGCGCCGGGCACGGCGCCCGACGCCTTCGTCGCAGTCGCTGCCAGGCTCGGGGTGCCGATCCGGGCGATCGGTGTCGACGCGGCGACGGCGGCGGCGTACGACGCACCGTTCGTGCTCGTGCGCCCCGACCACTTCGTGGCCTGGGCCGGTGCGAGCGATGAAGACGCCGCCCCGGCGCTCCGCATCGCGATCGGCTACGAGGCCTGACCCGCCCCGGGGCACACGGAAGCGGGGGTCCGCAGACCCCCGCTTCCGCCCCAGACCCGATCAGCGCACCCGCAATCCGACCTTCAGGGCGGCACCGGTGTGCATCGCCTCGTAGCCGGCTGCGATCTCGTCGAACGGCAGCACGAGATCGATGAGCGGCGACATGTCGAGCTGCCCGGCTGCGGTCTCGGCGACGAAGCGGTCGAGGTAGACCCTGGCCGGGGCGGTACCGCCGGCCAGATGCAGCGCCTTGCCGAACAACTGCATCGGAGGCACCGGGTCGACCGCGTGCGGCACTCCGACGAATCCGACGCTCCCGCCGATGCGGACGATGCCGAGCGCGGTGTCGAACGCGGCCTGCATGCCGACGGCCTCGACGACCCGGTCGACGCGCAGCTCCGGGTGACGGGCGACGAACTGCTCCGGTCCGGGCTCATCCCGGGTGACCTGGACCGTCTCGACCCCGTATCCCTCGGCGATCCTCAGCCGATCCTCCTGCTCCCCGAGCAGCAGCACGCGCGCCGCCCCCAGTTTCCGAGCCCCGACGGCAGCCGAGATCCCGACGGCGCCGTCGCCGACCACGGCGACCGTGTCGCCCGGTGAGACGCCGGCGAGGATCGCCCCGTGGTAGCCCGTCGCGAACACGTCCGCGAGCGGCAGCAGTCGCCTCGCAAGCTCGTCGTCGAGCTCGCCGAAGGTCCATGGCAAGGCCACGAGCGTCGCATCGGCGTGCGGCACCCGGATCCGTTCCGCCTGCGCACCGGCGCCGTCACGGCCCCAGAGCCCGCCCTGCGCGCACTGCGACGGCAGGCCGCCCCGGCACTCGGGGCATCTGCCGTCGGCATGCATGAAGGGGGCGATCACGGCGTCGCCGATGCGGAACCCGACGACCTCGGCGCCGACCTCGCTGACGACGCCGAGGAACTCATGACCGGTGCTGCCGGCGGCGTGCTTGGGCACCAGGCCGCGATACGGCCACAGGTCGGATCCGCAGATCGCGGCATAGGCGATGTCGACGACGACGTCGTGCGGGTCGAGGATCGTCGGCTCCTCGACCTCCGCGATCGCGATCTCGTACGGGCCGGAGGCCCAGCTGCTGCGCATCCCCTTCGCCTCAGTCCGCGAGCCGGACGCTCGTCGGCAGATGCGCGAGGCCCCGGATCAACTGGTTGAGCCGGCGCACCGGTTCGCCGACCTCGAAACGCTCGACGCGCTCCGCGAGCGCCCCGAGCATCGCCTGCGCTTCGAGTCTGGCCAGGCCTTGCCCGGCGCAGCCGTGGATCCCGTAGCTGAAGGCGAGGTGCTCCGCCGCGTCCGGCCGCGCGATGTCGAATTCCAGCGGATTGCCCCATTTGCGCTCGTCGCGGTTCGCGGACGGGTAGAAGACGACGATCCGCGAGCCGGCGGCCACCGGGTCTCCCCCGATCTCCGCATCCCGCGTCGCCACCCGGCAGAAGTACTGCAGCGGGGAGTCGTAGCGCAGGATCTCGTTGACCGCATTCGGCAGCAGGCTGCGGTCGCGCCGCAGCGCATCCCACTGCTCCGGGTGCTCGGCGAAGAGCTGGACGGCGTTGCTGATGGCGTTGATGGTCGTATCGACGCCGGCGGTGACGTAGGCGGACATGAGCGGCACGCACGACTCCTGCGCGATCCGGCCGGCGTCGGCCGCATCGTAGATCGCGCGACCCATGCTCCCCTCGACGAGGTCGTCGCGGTGGATCGACGAGAGGTAGGCCAGCTGCTCCTGCAGCAGCGGGAAGGCCGCCATGGTGCGCTCGCTCATCGGCGCGGCGGCGGAGAAGGCCGCGTCGGCCCAGCGCAGCACCTCATCGCGGCCGTCGGCGGGCAGGCCGACGAGGTCGAGCACCACCTGGATCGGGAACGCCTGGGCGAGGTCGACGACCGCGTCGAAGTCCGTCGTGCGTCCGAGGAGGTCGTCGACGAGCACCCCCGCCTGCGCGTTCACGCTCTCGCCGAGTGCGCGCAGCGCCCTGGGCGAGAGCTTGTCGGCGAGGACTTCGCGCAGGGCGTCGTGCTCGGGCGGATCCGTCGCGATGATCATGCCGGCGGTCGCTTCGTTGGTGAGGTCGTTCAGGGCGATACCGCGGGCGGAACTGAACGTCTCCCAATCGCCGAGCACCTGCCGCACCGCGTCGTATCGGCCGACCCCGAAGGCGTCGTGCGTGCTGAGATAGACGGCGTCGCCGGCCTCGCGGATGCGGTCGTAGGCGGTGTGCGGATCGGAGACGTACGCCTCCGAGGTGAGGTCGAGGTCGTGCAGGACGGCGGTGGTCATGGTCGTTCCTAGGGTCGAGGGGTCGAGGGGTCGTGGTCGGGTCAGTCGCGTCGCGGGCCGCGCGCCGTCACCCATTGCCAGCTGGTGAACTCGTCGAGGTTCCAGTGGCCGCCGTAGCGGCCGCCGTTGCCCGACTGGCCGACGCCGCCCATGGGGACGTGGGGCGCGTCGTTGATGGTCATGCCGTTGATGTGGACCATGCCGGTCCGCACACGCGCGGCGAGAGCGAGCCCGCGGGTCAGGTCGCCGGTGTGGACGGCCGCCGAGAGCCCGTATTCGCTGGCGTTCGTCCACCGCACGGCCTCGTCGTCGTCCGAGAAGCTGGTGACTGGCAGCACGGGACCGAAGATCTCGTTCTCGAAGGCGGCGTTGCCGGGGTCGACATCGCCCAGCACCGTCGGGGTGTAGAAGGGGCCGGACCGCTCCCCACCGACGAGCACCCGTGCTCCGTCGGCGACGGCCTGGCCGACGATCGACGCCACCCGTTCTGCCTGCTTCTCGCTGATGAGCGGCCCGACCCGCGTCGCCGGGTCCGTCGGGTCTCCGACCTTCATCGCCGCGACGGCCTCGCAGAGGCGTCTCGTGTACTCGTCGGCGATCGAGTCGTGCACGAGGTGCCGGCCGGTGGCCATGCAGATCTGGCCGTTGTGCAGGAGGGACCCCGAGAGCGCTGCCGACACGGCCTCGTCGAGGTCAGCGTCGTCGAGCACGATGAGCGCGTTGTTGCCGCCGAGTTCGAGGACGACTTTCTTCAGCAGCCGGCCGGCGACCTCGCCGACGCGGCGGCCGGCCGCCGTCGATCCGGTGAAGGAGATGACGTCGGTATGCGGCGAGGCGACGACGGCCTCGCCGGTTTCCGGCCCGCCCGGGAGGACGTGCAGCACACCGGCCGGCAGGCCCGCGGCCTCGAACGCCTTGGCGATCACGATGCCGCCGGAGATCGCGGTCTTCACGTCGGGTTTCAGGATGACGGCGTTGCCGAGCGCGAGCGCCGGAGCGACGCTGCGCATCGCCAGGAGCATGGGCGCATTCCAAGGGGCGATGACGCCGATGACGCCGGCGGGCACGCGGCGGGCCATGGAGAGGATGGTCGGGTCCTCGTTCGGCAGCAGGTCGCCGTAGGGCTGTTCGAGAAGGCTCGCAGCCGCGCGGAGCTCCTCGGCCGACTTGTGGATCTCGCCGTTCACCTTCGCGGCGATCGCCCCTTCCTCCCGCTGGAGCAGCAGCCGGTCTTCGCGTGGGAGTTCTTCGAGGAATTCGGCGGCGCGGTGCATGACCGCGGCGCGTTCGCGGAAGCCGAGTTCGGCCCATGCCGGCTGGGCACTGCGAGCAGCGAGACCGGCTGTTGCGACATCGTCGGCGTCGGCGAGACCGACGGTACCGATCGCCGTTCCCGTCGCCGCGTCCCGCGCGGTGTAGGTGCCGCCGTGCGGATGCCTCCAAGTGCCTCCGAATACGGTTCCCGCGTTGATCTCGTCGTCGAGCGCAGCCATATCGCCTCTTCCGTCCTCATCGTCGGTGCTTCGGCGACACCTCGGCGTGTGCGCCGGGTCAAGCCAAGCAGCCGAGCGACTCGCGGGCATGAGCGCGGCGTCGGAATCGGCCGCGGCCGGGTTGGACAGTCCGTCGCATCCGGTGACCTGATGCCGGGCGGTCACCAGCCCCGGCACACCCGCGTCAGCGCGGCTCGCCCTGCCCCGCGACGACCGCGACCGCGCGGGCGAGCTCGTCGCCGGTGGGCAGCGCGTCGGGGGCGAGGAGCCAGAGCAGCCCGAGGGATTGGGCGAGCACGAAGTCCAGGCGCGCCACGGCATCCGCCGCGGCTTCGTCGAGTTCGGGGTGGGCCTGGCGCAACCGCTCGGCCATGCCGCGGTGCCCTTCGGCGACGGCGTCGCGGAGGGGCCCGCCCGATGCCGGGTCGCGGAGCGCGAGGAGGGCGTTCTCGAGGCTCGCGAGGAGGGCTTCGCGGTTGGCGGCGAAGATCTCGGGCATGCGATTCCAGGTGTCGGCGAAGGCGTCGATGAGGGGCAGGTCATGGTGCTCGCCGACGAGGTCTTCGAGTTCGTCGCCGATGCCGGTGCCGAGCGATTCGACGAGCGCTTCGCTGATGAGGCGGTCTTTCGAGCCGAAGTGGTAGCCGATGGCGGCCAGGCTCACCCCCGATGCCGCGGCGATGTCGCGCGCGGTGGTCTTGGCGACGCCGCGCTCGAGGATGACCTTGCGCGTTCCGGCCAGCAGATCCTCGCGATTTCCCATGCGTCCATCGTACGACGATGTCTGAGACATCTGTACTAGACATGCGTGCCAACTCGGAGTAGACATATGTCTGAGACAAACGTCTGAGAGCATCCGCCGAACGAAAGGCACCGCCATGACCGGCACCGAACCGAGCACGACCGCACCGCGCATCCTCGTCTCCGGCGGCGGCATCGCCGGCCTCGCCCTCGCCCTCCAACTCGTCCGCGCCGGCCGGGCGGTCACCGTCGTCGAACGCGCACCCGCTCCCCGCTCGGGCGGGCAGGCCGTCGACCTCCGCGGCGCGAGCCACGAGGTCGCCCGCCGCATGGGGCTCCTGTCCGGCATCCACCCCCGCCGCCTCGACGAACGCGGCATCGCCTACGTCGACGGCCGCGGCCGCATCACCGGCCGCCTGTCGATGGAAGCCTTCGACGGCAAGGGCCCCGTCGCCGAGGTCGAGATCTCGCGCGGCGACCTCAACGAGGTGCTGCTCGACGAGCTGGCCGCCGCGGCCGCCGCCCGGCCCGGCCTGCTCGAGCACCGCTACGGCGACCACCTCGCCTCCCTCGCGCAGGACGATTCGGGGGTGGATGCCGTCTTCGCATCCGGCCGCACGGAACGCTACGCGGTCGCGATCGGCGCCGACGGCGTGCACTCCGCCACCCGGCGGCTCGCCTTCGCACCCGAGGCCGAGGTCTCCACCTACCTCGGCGGATACATCGCCTTCTTCACCATGCCCACCCCGGCCGACGTCCAACCCGGCTGGTTCTCGATGCGCGTCGTCCCGGGCGCGGCGATCGGCATCCGCCCCACGGGCGACCCGGCGGTCTCGATGGCCCTCATCACCCTCCGCACCGAGCACGATCCCGCCCTCCGCGGCGACCGCGCCGCCCAGCAGGCCCTCGTCCGCCGCATGATCGCCGGCGCCGGCTGGCATGCGGCCACGATCCTCGAAACGATGGAAGGCGCCGCCGACTTCTACTTCGACGAGCTCGACCGCGTCGATCTCGACTCCCCCGTCGACGGCCGCATCGGCCTCGTCGGCGACGCCGCCTCGTGCGGATCGCCGCTGTCGGGCATGGGCACCGCGACCGCCCTCATCGGCGCCTACCTCCTCGCCGCCGAACTCGTCGCAGACCCCGTCGATCCCGTCGCAGCACTCCGCCGCTACGCCGCAGCCCTCGCCCCCTTCGCCGAAGCCGGCAAGGTGCTGCCCGGCGGCGGCATCGGCTTCATGGTGCCGGCGAACCGTTTCGCGGCGATCGCCTCGCAGGCGACCATGGGCATCATGCTCACCCGCCCCTTCCTCCCCCTGATGCGGAAGATGTACCTGGCCGGCCGGCCGGTCGACCCGGCGCTGCCGGCCTGACCGCATCGATCGGAAATCGAGAAGCCGCCCCGCCGGTCGCCGTTCTAGCGTGGGCAGTACCGGCACGATCGAGGAGGAGCACACGATGAGCGAGAACACCACGAAGAGCGGATTCACCGACGAGGAACGTGCGGCGATGCGCCAGCGCGCCGACGAGATCCGCTCCACGAAAGGCCTGAAGGGCGCAGCGAAGCTCGCGAAGGAGTTCGAGGCGTGCGTCGCCGCGATCGACGCGCTGACCGGCCTCGACCAGCAGGTCGCCCTGCTCCTGCACAAGATCGTCTCCGAGGAGGCGCCCGGGCTCGCGCCGAAGACCTTCTACGGCTTCCCGGCCTACGCGCGCGACGGCAAGGTCGTCGTCTTCTACCAGCCGGCTTCGAAGTTCAAGACCCGCTACGGCACGGTCTCCTTCGACGACCCGGCGAACATCGACGACGGTCCGATGTGGCCCGTCTCGTATGCGGTCGTCGAGATCACCGACGCGGTGGATGCCGCGCTCCGCGACCTGGTCCGGCGCGCCTGAGGCGGCGGCGTGGCGGCGTCTGCCCCGAGTGGATGCCGCACGCCATGCCGCGCGACGCTACTCGGCCTGTGCGAGCAGCCCCGCGAGGCCGGGGAACGAGGCATCCGCCGCAAGCACACGCTCGAAGTCCTTGCGGGCGAGCGAGCGCTTGCCCTCCTGCATATGGACGCGCCCGCGCTCGACATACGCGAGGTTCCGGAGCCCGACGGGTCTCGACCGCAGGCGGAGGGCTTCCTCGAGCGTCTCCCTCGCGGCCTCGTGATAGCCCTGCTCCCGAAGAGCTGCACCGCGCTGCACGAGGAGGAACATGGAGGGTTCATCGACGTTCGTGACGCCGTCCGTCAACTCGACGATCTCGCCCCAGCGGCCTTGCTGCGCGTACAGCTCCGCAAGCGAGACCGCAGTCAGCGTCGACGGTTCGAGCTCCTCGACGACGGCGATCGCGTCGTCGACGTACCCGAGGGACTGATGGAGTTCCGCAAGTATCAGCCCGAGAGCGTTTCGGTCGAGCCCGAGCACGGCCGTGATGCCGTTGGCGATACCCACCGTCAGCGTCTTCTCCGACAAATAGCTTCGGACGAAGCGCTCCTGATGCGGATCGACTCCGCGGGCGTGCAGCCACGCGAGCAGTGAGCGTGCGCGAGGCATGTCGCCGGCCGGCAGGTTCACGAAGACCGCCTCGACGAGGGAGAGGGTCGGAGCACCGGTGGGCGACTCCTGCGCCAGATACCGAAGCTCGGCAACGTCGGGCGCGGGCGATCCGACTGCCCGGTAGGCGACCTTCTCCCACACCGGCGCGAACAGCCCCGGCTTCGGCGTTTGCGCGTGTGCGGCCTTGGCCGACGATCCCCGCGCTGGGGCGCCCGACCGCCTTGCAGCGGATCGTCGCCGGGACGATGAGCCGATCGATTTCACGTTCGAGATCCCGGTGCCGGGGATGCCGATCGTGCGGGTGACACGGCCGGTTGAGTTCACCGACACCCTCGCGCCTCGGACGCCGGCACTCACTCCGACGGATCGAGGCGTCACCGTGACGCGGACCCCGGGCACGACGGTGAACGATTTGCGAATCCGGAATCCCATCTCAGCCGTCCTTGTTTTCGTCTCGTGCCGGGATCATTCTTCGCAACCGACCCCGTCGCCGTTGCGGTCGAGGTGCCGCGCGTAACCGGGTTGGCCTTCGTAGATCGGAGCGGCTCCTGCCTCCCGCGCGGCATCGCAATTCTCATAGGAGACCGTTTCCGGGACCGGATCCGGTGCCGGAGCCGGTGCCGGAGCCGGTGCAGGTACGGGAACCGGATCCGGTGCGGGAGCCGGGGCGGGCGCCGGTTCAGGTGCCGACTCCGAGGATCCCCCCTCGGATCCCGCCGACGCGCCGGCGTCCTCGACCGGCTCGACCGCAGGTTCCGGCACAGGCGCGAAGCCCGACGTCACCGCCGCCTCGTCGGGGCAGTCTGCGAGGATCCGGGCGATCCGGTCGTGCTCGGCCTGCGTGACCCACAGCCCGTACGTCGCCTTCACCGACACCTGGTGAGCGACATAGGTGCAGCGGAACTGCGTCCGCGGCGGCAGCCAGGTGGCGGCGTCGCCCGCCCCCTTCTTCGCGTTGGTCGGGCCGTCGACGGCGAAGAGGTTGATCGGGTCGTTGGCGAGGCTGATGCGCTGCTCCGCGGTGAGCTGCTGCGCACCGGTCTCCCACGCGTTCATGAGCGGGACGACGTGGTCGATCTGCACCATGAGCGAGGTCTTGTTCCCCCGGATGAAATCGATCGTCTTGCCCGTGTACGGGTCTTGCAGCGTTCCGTCGAGCACCTTGCAGGGCCCTTCGACCGTGTGCGGGTCGAGGTCGCGCGCGAGGATGTCGTTGCGGGTGTCGCAGCCGTTCCGATCGACGTCGAGCCAGGCGGTTCCGAACGAGGCGACCCGATCGTACCCGGTCTTCGGGGCGCGCCCCTTGACCGGGAGCGTCTCGAGCAGGGCGAGGGCGGTCGCCTGCGTCGCGGAGCCGTCGGCGAGGACGACGGACGCAGCCGCGTCCGGAGCCGTGACGACTTCGGGATCCGCGGGTTCGACGGTCGGCTCCGGGGTAGGCGTCGATATCGGTACGGCCGTCGGCGTGGGTGCGGGATCGGCATCCACGGCTTCGCTCGAGGCTCCCCCGATCCCCACGGCGCCGCCGATCACTGCGACCAGCACACCTGCGACGGCGACCATCGCCGTGCCCTTGCGCCCGACGATCCGTGCCCATTCGGGCCGTCCGTTGAAGAGCGCCTGTGCCCCGAATCCGGCGCCCAGGATGCCGAGGACGAAGAATCCGGCCCCAGGGCCGTTCGAGAAGGCCACGATGAGGATCAGGAAGGCGACGACGGCGAGCATCAGCCGTTTCGGGTTCTTGAGGAGGTAGAGAAGCCGTCTCGCCATCGACTGGGCAGGCGGCGCGTCTTCCCGCTGATCCGTCCATTCGTCGCCGTTCCAGTAGCGGCGTGTTCCCGCTGCGTCGGGGTCCGGGTACCAGCCGGCGGGTTTCGGCGGGAAGTCCTGCATTTTCCTCCTCGGACATGTTTTCAGCCGCTCATGGTAGGTGGGAACGCCGCTATGACCGCATTGTGCCCCGTCTTCGCGGGGCATGTCTCGCCCAAGACCCAGGTCCATGACCGAGCACGACAGCGGCGGCAGGCCCTCCCGCACCGCCGTGCAGACGCAGCGGCCCATGTGCTCGACGAACGAGCCGACGAGCCGGCGCGGCACGCCATTCGACTGAGAGAATGTCGTGGCGTGTCTCACCGAGGCAGCACGCCGACGAAGCGAGGAGGCACCATGCCGGGTCGGGGATTCGACGCACCGGATCTGTTGAAGTTCATCGAGCACGCGTTTCCGGGGGTGCCGCGCGAGGAACTCATCGGGCAGCTCGCGGGCGGTCTCGGGGCGGCATGGCGGCGGCCGGAACCGCAATTGCTGCCGGTGCCGGACCGGGTGCGCGGGTTCCGGCTCCGTGTCGACCTGCAGCACACGAAGCCGCCCGTGTGGCGGCGTATCGAAGTGTCGGGTGACCTCACGCTCCCCCGGCTCCACGCCGTGCTGCAGGCGACGATGGGGTGGACGGATTCGCATCTGCATCGCTTCCGCACGGGCAACGACCGCATGGCCCCGGAGTTCATCACCCCCTTCGATCTGGAGGAGGGCGAGGAAGGCATGCTCGAAGACGAGGTGCGTCTCGACCAGCTCGTCGCCGAGTCCGGGGACCGGCTCTGGTACGACTACGACTTCGGCGACGGATGGAAGCACGTGCTGCGTGTCGAACAGGTGCTCGACATGCCGCCCGAGGTGCCCCGATGCCTCACCGGCAAGCTCGCCTGCCCGCCGGAGGACTGCGGCGGCGTGTGGGGCTACGGCGAACTCGCCGACTGGGTCCGCAGCGACTACGACGGAGCGCTTCGTCCCGAGGTGTTCGACAGCGACGAGCACGCTCGCGATTGGCTGCCGAGCGATTGGCACCCGGACCGATTCGACGTCGATGAGACGAACGAACGAATCGCCGCAGCCGTGGCCGAGCCCGCACCGGTCGGCGAGGAACTCGCTTCGCTGCTCGAGGCAGCGGAGCGCCGGGGCGCGTCGATCCTGCGCGACATCCTCGGGCGTCCCGCCTCGCACGGCCCCGTGGCCGTCGACGACGCCGAAGCGGCGGCACTCACCGAGCCGTTCCGGGTGCTGCTCGACGTCATCGGCGGCGGTGCGAACCTCACCGCCGCAGGGTACCTCAGGCCGGACGATGTCGAGGAGATCGCACGGCGCACCGGCATCACGGAGTGGTGGATCGGCAAAGCCAATCGGGAGGATCTCACCCCGCCGGTCGCGACGCTGCGCTCTGCTGCCCGCGCGCTCGGACTCGTCGCGGTGCGGAACGGCCGCATCTCGCCGACCCGGGCCGCCGCACGTTGCGCCGGCGACCCGCAGGCACTCCTGCACCACATCGTGGGCCGGCTGCCACTCGGGAAGTCGCCGGCCGAGCGCCAGGCCGGCTGGGCGGCGCTCGTCGTCGCGGGGAGCGATGCCGACCTCGAACTCTGGAACCATCTCATCGTCGGCGTGCTGTTCGATCTCGGCTGGCGCGACGGCCACGACCGCCGATCGATGCCGCCCGCCGACAGCCCAACACTCGACGTCATGGAGCAGCTCGCGGGAGTCTCCCGCGGTCGCCGCCTGGGCGGTATCCATCGCCCGGTGGGTGCGATCGCGCGAGCCGCGGTACGCGGGTAGGGACGACCCCCAGGACGCCGACGAGCTCGCCGCCGATGCGGGTCTTGTATCCGCTTCCGACCCGGGCGACAACCCGGCGCTCGAGCGTCACCGTCCGCCGCTCGCCGGCCCGCCTCGGGCGTCCTGAAGGCATGGGAAGGCCCCGGTAGCGTCTCGACGCTCCGGGACCTCCGCGCACCCGGTAGATACCGTGACGGCATCTCATAGGGCGATTCCGGTGCCCGAAGCCAGCGGGGCCTTGCCGATCAGAACCCCGAATGCCGCAGCATCAGGGCGTTCCACCCCTGTTTGCGGTGCATCTTCGTGGATCGGTGTCGGCGACGGTTATCGTCGTGCCGAGCCCATAGGCTCTTGTTCGGCGGCCGGCCGGGGCCCGCGACAGCGGGAGTTTCGGTCGCCGAGCTGCCGGCGGGCGGGTTACGGGCCGCCTGTCGGCACCCTCGGCAGTTCCGGGCGGGACGCGTCGCGGCATGGCAGCAGCGACTGACATCGCCTCGGCCCACAGGTGGGCGAGAGTCCCCGACCTCCGACCGGAAGGAGCCTGCATGCCGACCACAGACCCGGCAAGCTCGCGCCTACCGCGAGGAAGGGTCTTCCCAGACGTACCAAGGTGCTGATGGCGGCCGCGTCGACCCTTGTCGTGGCCCTCGTCGCCACCGGGGTTGCGCTCGGTGTCGCCCGCGCCAAGCGTGCGGCCGCCATCGACGCATACCGGCAGAGCCAGGACGCGCTCCGGGAGGCGATCGCCGCCGACGATTTCTGCTACGACTCCATCAGCCAGATCCGCATGGATGCCTGCTCGATGGACCGGATCGGCCTCGTCGGCGACGCCGCCCACTCCACCGGGTCCCACAGACGGTTCCCAAGTTACGTGAGGTAACTTATTCCCGTGATGGAGCGAACGCACCATGGCAGTACCGAGCCGACGCCCTCGGGCACCCGCCTGAGCGCGGCCGAGCGGCGCCGGCGCCTTATCGACGCCGGCGTCGCCATCGCCCGCGAAGAGGGCGGCGCGTCGGTCACCCTCGCCCGCGTCGCCGCGCGCACCGGCGTCACGAAACCGATCGCCTACCGGCACTTCGGCACGCTCCCCGATCTGCTCGCCGCACTGCACGAAGCGATCCTCGACCGCTACGGCCAGGTCGTGCGCGAGGCGCTCGACGCAGCGGGCAGCCGCCCGCGTGAACGGCTCGCGGCGATCGCACGGGCCTACATCACCCACGGGCTCGGCGAGGGCGCCGCCTACGACGCCGTCACGGCGGCCCGGATCGTCGCGGGCGGCCCGGCCGAACCCGACTTCGTCGTCCCCGAACGACTCGAACAGGTCTTCGTCGACGCCTTCGACCTCGACGGCGACCGAGCCGCTCCCCTGATCGTCATGTTCATCGGCGCCGGCGACGGCCTCGTCGAATCGGTCAACGCGGGCGTGCTGTCGACGGAGCTCGCGATCGCGAGCCTCGTCGACCTGTTCGGGCGGATGCTCGCGGAGCCGGGCGCACCGTCTCCCGTCTCATCTTCGGAGCGTGAACGATGAACCCTCTTGCCGCCGTGGCCGCGGCCGCTGGGCTCGGCCTGGCCGGGTTCGACCCGTTCGGTGCGTTCATCGCGATCTCCGCTCTCGCCGCCGGCGGGCGCATTCGTGCCGTTCTCGCCTTCTTCGTCACAGCGGCCGCCTCGACGATCGTCGTCGGCACCTTGCTCGGTGAAACGGTGCACGCCGTCACGGCGTGGATCGCGACGAACATCGTGGTGCCCGACCCGCTTCGGTTCGGCGTGCAGGTCGTGGCGGCGCTCGCCCTCGCGGTGTGGACGGTCCTGCGAATCCGGCGAGGCACCCGCGCCGCTTCGAAGGATCGCCGCAGGACCGGTGCGGGCATTTGGGCGATGATGCTGCTCGGACTGCTCTGGGGCGTCTCGGCCCTCACCGACCCGTCGTTCTACGCGGTCGCGGCGCTGCCCGTCGGCGGGCTCTGGGCGATGGCCGGCCTCATCACGGTGTGGTTCCTCGTCAGCCAGTCCCCGCTCGTCGCGTTCACGCTCGTGCTCGGCGCGGGGCGACGCTCGGCGCCCGTGCGCCGGATGACCGAGTTCATCGGCCGCCTCGCGGGCCCGTCGGCGGTGCTCATGACCGTCTTCCTCGGTGTCGCCGCCGTGCTCATCGCCGCCAACGCCGCCACCTGGCCGATCACCGGCTCGTTCTTGCCGTTCTGAGCCCGACAGGCAGAGCGGAGGCGACACCTCAGCGCCGCCTCGGCGGCCTGTCCGGTCGCCATCATCCGCTCCCTCTTCGGCGGCGGCGCCGTCACGAGAACCGGCCACGACCGACTCTCCGCGGTCGATTCGGCCTGCTCTCGGCGACGGGCGGCCGACTCGGCCTGCTTTCGGGATGCTCTACGCAGTCGCCGCGTCGCGCGCGACCGGAAGCGGGCAGGCGAGCTGCCCCTTGAGCCGCCAGACGGCGGCGACGGTCGAGAGCACCATCGCGGTGATCGCGAGCACGGGCTGCAGGGGTGCAAACCAGGTCAGCGCCCCGGTGTATCCGAGCGCGAGCAGGGCGATCTTGTTGCAGACCGGGCAGCCGACGGCGAACCAGGCGAGCATTCCGCCGGCGATCGCGAAGCGTCCGCTCCGGTGCTCTTCGGCGTCGTCGCCCCCCGCCCCGGCCACGGGGTCGTCGGCGGCGCGGGTAGCCGCACCGTCCGGAATGCGGGGGCGGACGTAGCCGGCCATGAGGATGCCGGTCATTGCGGAGGTGAGGATCCACACCGGGTAGTTCCACCACACCGGCGCGATCTCGCGCGCGAAGAGCGGGTTCGGGATGAGCACTGTGGCCACGCCGATGAGGACGGCGGTGCCGACGCCGGCGAGGATCGCGACGAAGATCTGCCGTGGGTCCCAGGTGCGAAGCGCCATCGCCGCGAGTGCGAGGTTCGATTTCTGGCGGCCCGCCCAGGCCGCGATGCGGTTCATGTGCGGTCCTTCTGCGAGGCCGCGGAGAGATCCACGAGCCGGCGCGCGTCGTCGTATTCCGCGATCGCTTCTTCGTCGATCCGCTCGGCACGCACCGGAATGGTGCAGCGCCCCGTGATCGCCATCGCCGTGACCCCGAGGGCGACGACGCCCGCGATGATCGCGATGACGGGCTGTTCCGGCACCTCGCCGACGGCGAACGCCGCGACCATGAGGGCGACGAGCCCCTGGACGATGCGCGTCCCGGCTCCGGGGCGGCACACCGGTGCCGCGCTCGGCGAACCCGTCACGACACTGCGTTCTGGGCGCGGGCCTCTTCGACCTTGGCGCGCACTTCGACCATGTCGAGGCCGCGGACGCCGGAGATCAGCTGGTCCAGTTGGGCCGGGCCGAGGGCGCCGGGCTGGGCGAAGACGAGGATGCCGTCGCGGAAGGCCATCAGGGTCGGGATCGAGGTGATCCCGAAGCCGGCGGCGAGCTCCTGCTGCGCTTCCGTGTCGATCTTGCCGAACACGATGTCGGCGTTCGCCTCGGAGGCCCGCTCGAACACCGGCCCGAAGACGCGGCACGGGCCGCACCATCCCGCCCAGAAATCGAGCAGAACGATCCCCTCCTGCTCGATGGTGCCTTGCAGGGTGTCTTTCGTGATCTCGACCGTCGCCATGCCGTCAATATACCCCTCCGGGTATCCGAGAACCCTGAATGGCCAGCGACGCGGCACACTCAGCCGGCGGCCTCGGTATCGGCGTCGGAGATCCACTCTTCGATCGCAGCGATGATCTGCGGGTCGTCAGGGGTGGTGCGCGGACGGAACCGCTTCACTCGTCCGTCGGGGTGCACGAGGAACTTCTCGAAGTTCCATGACACCCGTCCCGCCTTGCCCTCGCCGTCCGGAGTCGTGGTCAACTGGCGGTACAGCGGGTGGGCGCTTTTGCCGTTGACCTTGACCTTCTCGGTCATGGGGAAGGTCACACCCCAGGTGGTCGAGCAGTATTCGGCGATCGCTTCCGAGGTGCCGAGTTCCTGCAGGAACTGATTGCTCGGGAAGCCGATCACGGTGAACCCGCGATCGCCGTAGCGCGTCTGGAGCTCTTCGAGTTGCTCGTACTGCGGAGCCAGACCGCAGCGCGAGGCGACATTCACCACGAGCGCGACACGCCCGTCCGCGATGGTGCCGAACGTCGTCTCCTCCCCTCCCAGCAGTGTGATCGGCAGTTCTTCCAGACTCATCTTTCGTGCTCCTCTCAGGTCATTTGCGCCGGTACTTCGGTAAAGGGGCTCTTCGGACATCTGTGGGGGTGTGGGTCGCGGGGTGATGGTTGGCGTGTAGGGGTCGAGGTCCCCGAGGATCAGAAGGCTAACTCTCCGATCGATCACGAGGACCTCGACGTGTTTCACCCTACTTCGGCGCGTGCTTCCGTGCTGCCTGCCGCCTGTCCGTGCCCGCGCTGCGACCTGCTGGTCGGTCTCAATGGCGTGCATGTCGAGCACGTCGATCGGCGCGACGGGCTGCTGGTCGTGACGGTCTCGAGCTCGCCGGCACCGACCGGATGCCCGGGATGCGGGGTCGTCGCGGTCGGTCGTGGGCGTCGCCGCCGGGTGCTGCATGACGTGCCCGGTGTCACGCGGGTTCGGATCGTGTGGCGGCAACGCGTGTTCCGCTGCGGCGATGCCGACTGCGCCAGGAAGACGTTCGTCGAGCAACTCCCGGGCCTGGTCGCGCCGCGGGTCGATCACGACCCGCGCTATCGCTTGGGCGATCGGGCAGCTGCGACGCGAGCACGCGACCATCGCCGGGCTCGCCCGTCAGCTCGGGACATCGTGGAAGACGGTGTGGCGGGCCCTCGAACCCGAACTCGTGCGCCTGGCCGAGGACGAGTCCAGGTTCGAGGGTGTCACGATCCTCGGCGTCGATGAGCATGTCTGGCACCACCTCGACCCGCGCCGGCGGGGACCGAAGGAACTGACCGGGATGGTCGACCTCAGCCGTGATCACACCGGCAAGACGAGGGCGAGGCTGCTGGATCTGGTACCCGGCCGGTCCGGGAAGGCGTACGCGGGCTGGCTCGGTGAACGCGGCGACGCATTCCGGAAGCAGGTGAAGATCGCCGCGCTGGATCCGTTCGCCGGATACAAGACCGCGATCGAGGACACGCTCGACGACGCCGTCGCGGTGCTGGACGCGTTCCATGTTGTCAAGCTCGGCACCGCCGCCGTCGACGAGGTCCGCCGTCGCGTCCAGCAGGACACCCTCGGCCATCGCGGACGCAAGGGCGACCCGCTCTACGGGATCCAGACCATCCTCCGCGCAGGAGCCGACAACCTCACCGACAAACAGCGAGCCAGACTGATCACAGCGATCGAGGCCGACCCCGCCCACGAGGAAGTCTTCATCGCCTGGCAATGCGCCCAGCAACTCCGATCCGTTTACCACCAGAAGGACCTGACAGAAGGGGGACGGATCGCCCAGAACGTCCTCGACTCGTTCCACACCTGCCCGATACCCGAGATCGCCCGCCTCGGCCGCACCCTCCGACGCTGGCACGACGCGTTCCTGAGCTACTTCACCACCGGCCGCGCGAACAACGGCGGCACCGAGGCCGTGAACGGCATCATCGAACTCCACCGCCGCCTCGCCAGAGGCTTCCGCAATCGCGATAACTACAGGCTACGCATGCTCCTCGCCGCAGGCGGCCTCACCCCGTGACCCCCACCGAATGTCCGAAGAGCCAGTAAAGGCGGCGATACATGAAGGCGCCGCTGCGCGCCGCGAACGCGGAGACGGTGATCCGGGACTCGCCTACGCAACCGTTGAGGCCAGTCTCAAGAAAAAACTCCGACACGACATGGCTTCACTCCTTGAGCTACTGAACGAACACCTCGACGCACTCGGCGGAGAGAAGCTCTCTGACCGTACGCAGCTGGTCTTGGGACTTGTCTCCGAAACCGACCCCAGCGGCAATGGCTTTCGCTTCCCCGGCCAGCTCCCTAACGTGCATGTGTCGGTTGACTTCACACGCCTCGCCGCCGATCTTGATTCCGCATACGTGGAGCTCGCGGGCGCTACTGACTACCTTGACGCACTCTGCGACATGGAGCGCGACCGGCGTGCGGAACAAGAGTCATGGATGTAGTTGCTGCCATGAGCCCGACCCGTTCGGTGGCATCAACAACTCTGCGGCGGAGCGCATCGCCACTCAAGGGGTCGCGCTCCCGCAGGCATCCCCCTACGAACGATCCCGCACTCAGTAGAGCTTCGCTCGCGCAGCGTCGGCGAACCCTGGAACGCCGGCACGTGCGAGCGAGAGGAGGAAATCGTCGAGCGTCATGGTCGGCGAGTCGTAACTACTCACGAGATCGACCAGTGCCCGCAACGTCGGCGCATGGAAGAGATCGAGCTGGTCGAGGAGGAAGTCGTCGGGGTGCACGATCTCGAGATCGAACGGCTCGACCGAACGCGGCGGGAAATCCTTCGTGTTGAACGTCACCAGTACTTCGGCACCACCACGCACGGCGGCAGCGAGAATGTGCCGGTCCTTCGCATCGTTCGTCATCGTCGCGATGAGTTCGTCATACCCCGAGACCAACGCGTCGACGAAGTACCGCTCCATCGTGTCGACCCGCTTTGCGACGAGCACAGGGTCTTCGCCGTTCTTCACGAGATTCTTCGAAAGCTCGAACAGCACATCCTTGGACCACAGGGGTCGGTATAGTCCCCGATCCGCGAGCTCGAGGATGAAATCGTTCAGCAAGGCGCCATAGAGCACATTGGTGTCAAAGAAAGCGGCGAAACTCACTCGCCGTCGAGCTCCGAGACGCGCCGCAGGTCGGCGGGTTTGCCCACCTTGACCTTGGCATCGAGATTGGCACGGCGGAGTTCACGGAGTGCGGTGCGACGCTCGGCGCGGAACCTCGCCTGATACTCGACGAGATCATCCAGACGGACACGACGATGCCGGCCAGGCTGGTCGAACGGGATATCGCCCGCTTCGAGCAACCGAACCAGCGTCGGTCTGCTTATACCGAGGAAGTCCGCCGCCTGTTGGGTTGTCATCGTCATCCCCTGCGGCACAACTGTGATTCCCTCACCGGCGGCGAGCGCATTCGTCACCTGTTCGAGGATGCGGAAGATCTCGTCCGGAATGGGGCGCACCACACCCTTCGGATCGACGAGCGCAGCCTTTGACGGGTCAGCCGACAGGTATGACTCGATAGACCGCATGAACTCGGCGAAATCGAGGAGCTCTTCACGAGAGTCTGCCTCCGGAAGATAGGTCTGCGCCTTGCGTGCACCGCGTGGCGTATCGGTCGAGGTGTTCATATCACTACAGTACGTCATCAATCGAAAAAATCGAACGATGAGCCTAGATCTCGCGGTCCCGCACCGCGTGCGGCGCCGCGAGTGCCACGTCTCGCCGCTGTGCGGAGACCACGTAGCCGGCCCGCGTCCTGAGACCGCGCGCCCCTACTCCTCCAGGTTCGCCCGCATCTCCTGGTAGGAGCCGCTGTCGAGGACCTCGCCGGTGGCGTCGTCGACGAAGTCGACGGTGACGTCGATGTCGTCCTGCGGGACTCCGTCGAACTGCTGGTACAGGGCGCCCTGGATGTAGAACCCGAGGGCGAGGAGCGCCTCGAGCGAGCCGTAGCGCCCCGCGTCGACCGAGACTTCGAAGGAGGTCATGGAGTCGTCGAAGTCGACGCCGGTGACCGAGTTGGAGTCGTCCGCGACCAGTTCGTCGGCGGATGCTTCGGCGTTCTCACGGAACTCGTCGAGCATCTTCTGCTGCTCCGCACGCGTCATCGTGTAGACGACCGCGTCGCCGTCGACGACGGCCTTGACGCCGTCCTCCTTCGCCGATGCCTCGATCTCCTCATCGGTCATCGAGTCGTCCGGGTCAACGAGCGAGCGGGCGATGCGGACGTCGACGGTGAGCAGCTTCTCCTCGACCTCGACGCCCGCGGTCGAAGACGGCCCACCGGCATCCACCGCGGGGCCTGCGCAGCCGCCGAGCACGAGCGGGACGAGCACCGCGAACGGCAGAACCGAAGTGCGGATCGTCTTCATGGAATCCCCCAGTCTCATCAGACGGAGTCCGAGTCGCGGCGGCTGCGATGCAGCCCGATCGAGGGGGGAAACGGTGGCCCTGATCCGCGGACATACCGCCGGATCTCTGGCTGGGGTACCTGGACTCGAACCAAGAACAACTGAACCAGAATCAGCCGTGTTGCCAATTACACCATACCCCAATGGCCTGCTGCCGAAGCGGCGGCCGACAAGCAACTCTAGCCGACGATTCCGCACTGGCCAAACTGAGACGAGCTCGAGTGGGCGGACGGACGGTGCTCGGTGTCCAGCGCTGCGCGCCTCCTCGACCGACGGGTGGCGGGTCTCGATACGGCGCTGCGCGCCTACTCGACCGGCGGGCGGCGGGGCGGGCGCACGGCGGCGGGGGGCATCCGCCGCACCGTGCCGAAGCGTTCGGCGATCGGGGCGAGCACGAGGGGGGACGCAAGCGCCCAGCCGGCGCCCATGACGAGTGCGGAGACGGCGAAGATCCCGAATCCGAGCCAACTCGCCGTATCGCTCGCGGCGTACATGGCGTCGAGGTTCCTGAGCGCGCCGGTCGCGAAGACGAGGACGACGTGCACGAGGGTGAAGACGAGGAAGAAGAGCATCGTCGGGTAGTGCAGCGCCCGCGCGGTGCGCTCGGGCAGCACGCGCGCCCAGCGCCCCTGCATGGGCCACACGGGCGAGAGGCGCAGGCCCGTGACGATCGCGATGGGCGCGGCGAGGAAGACGACCGCGAAGTAGGCGAGCACCTGCGCGTCGTTGTAGGCGACCCAGGCGTGCGTGGTCGGCCAGTCGAGCGACAGGTACTGGATGCCGACCGACACCGCCCCCGGCACGACCTCCCACTCGGTGGGCACGATCCGCCGCCACTGCCCGGTCGCGAACAGCAGCACGAGGTAGACGACGCCGTTCAGCACCCACAGCGCATCGACGACGAGGTGCAGCCAGACCGAGATCCCGAGCCGCCGCGGCGCCCCCTTGGTGCGCGGCCAACGCGTGTTGTCGCGCGTCCAGAACGCCGGCGGGCGCTGCTTCGCACGGATGATGAGGCCGGTGCGCACGAGCATGACGAGGAAGAACGCGTTCAGGAAGTGCTGCCAGCCGAGCCAGGCCGGGATGCCGGCGGGCGTCGACCCGCCGGCCGTCGAATGCCCGGGGTGGGCGTCGATGAACGCCTCGACGGCGGGTATCGTCCGCAGCAGCCGGGCGACGACGACCCCGACGGCGAGGAGGGCGAGC
Source organism: Agromyces archimandritae (assembly GCF_018024495.1). Lineage (NCBI taxonomy): Bacteria > Bacillati > Actinomycetota > Actinomycetes > Micrococcales > Microbacteriaceae > Agromyces > Agromyces archimandritae. Next base: position 3,040,433 of record NZ_CP071696.1, on the reverse strand, counting down.
GCGCCGAGCGCCCACCACAGCATCCGCCGCCACGTGCCGCGCGACCCGGAGGCGGTGGCCGACCCGCGGCCCGGCCGGTCGCCCCCGCCGCCCGCCTCGTTCACGCGTCGCGACGGCGCAGGCGGTCGATGCGGGCGAGCGAGGCGACCTTGCCGAGGATCTGCATGGACTCGAACAGGGGCGGCGACACCCGTCGCCCCGAGATCGCGACGCGCACGGGGCCGAAGGCCACGCGGGGCTTCAGGCCCATCCCGTCGACGAGGGCGGCGCGCAGCGCCTGCTCGATCTCGTCGTGGGTCCACGACTCGGCCGGCAGCCGGTCGAGGGCTTCGGAGGCCGCCTCGAGCACCTCGCCCGCGTTCGCGGGCAGCCCGGCGATGGCGTCGTCGTCGTAGGCGAGCGAGTCGGTGTCGACGAAGAACGCGCCGAGCATGCCGGGCGCTTCGCCGAGCAGCTGCATCCGCTCCTGCACGAGCGGGGCGACTTCGGCGAGGAGGGCGTCCTGCGCGGGCGTCGGGGTGTCGCCGATGATGCCGGCGGCGGCGAGGTAGGGCGCGAGCCTGGCGCGGAAGTCCGCGGGCTCGAGCAGCCGGATGTGGTCGCCGTTGATCGATTCGGCCTTCTTCAGGTCGAAACGTGCCGGGTTCGGGTTCACGTCGGCGACGTCGAAGCGTTCGACCATCTCGGCACGGCTGAAGACGTCGCGGTCGGCGGCGAAGCCCCAGCCGAGGAGGGCGAGGTAGTTCAGCAGGCCCTCGGGGATGAAGCCGCGGTCGCGGTGGTGGAACAGGTTCGACTCGGGGTTGCGCTTCGAGAGCTTCTTGTTGCCCTCGCCGAGCACCGTCGGCAGGTGGGCGAAGCGCGGCACGAAGTCGGTGACGCCGATGTCGACGAGCGCGAGGTAGAGGGCGATCTGCCGCGGCGTGGAGGGCAGCAGGTCTTCGCCGCGCAGCACGTGCGTGATGCCCATGAGGGCGTCGTCGACGGGGTTCACGAAGGTGTACAGCGGTTTGCCGTTGGGGCGCACGAGCACGAAATCGGTCGTCTGCCCGATCGGGAAGTCGATGCGGCCGCGCACGAGGTCGTCGAAGCCGAGGTCGACCTCGGGCACGCGCAGGCGCAGCGACGGCTCACGGCCCTCCGCACGGAACGCGGCCCGCTGCTCGTCGCTGAGGCCCCGGTCGTAGTTGTCGTAGCCGAGCTGCTTCGGCCGGCCGGCGGCCTCGTTGCGGGCGTCGATCTCCTCCGCGGTCGAGAACGACTCGTAGACGTGCCCGGCGGCCTTCAGTCCCTCGATGACCTCGGCGTAGATGTCGCTCCGCTCCGACTGCCGGTAGGGCGCGTGCGGGCCGCCGGCGACGACGCCCTCGTCCCAGTCGAGGCCGAGCCAGGTGAGCGCTTCGATGATCTGCGCGTAGCTCTCCTCGCTGTCGCGCGCCGCATCGGTGTCTTCGATGCGGAACACGAAGGTGCCGCCGGTGTGGCGGGCGTAGGCCCAGTTGAACAGGGCGGTGCGCACGAGGCCGACGTGCGGCGTGCCGGTGGGCGAAGGGCAGAACCGCACACGGATATCGCGGCCGGCGGCGGTGGTGAAGGGCGTCTCAGGCATCCCCACAATGCTATCCGTTAGCTAGCTAGCACTATCGGTTAGCGCGCTACCTCGACCCTCCTGCGGCCCCAGTCGCATGGCCGTTAGCCGACCGATCCCTCGGGTGTGGATGCCCCGGCGCCCCGCCCCGCCCGCTCGCGCACCTCGGCGAGCGCTCGCCGCGCGGCGGCCACGGCGGGTGCAGCCCCGCGTGCGGTCACGAGGTGGAGCGTGCGCCGCTCCCCCGTCGCCCGGGTGACGACGCCCGGCCGGCGGGCGGATGCGGCCAGGGCGAGTTCGGGCAGCAGGGCGACGCCGAGGCCTTCGGCGACCATCCCCTCGACGGCTGCGGCGTTGTCGGTCTCGAACACGATCCGCGGTTCGAAGCCGGCGACGCCGCAGACTTCGAGCAGGTGCCCGCGGCATCGCGGACAGCCGGCGATCCAGTCCTCCCCGGCGAGTTCGGCGAGGGCGGGCAGCGCGGCCGAGGCGCCGGTGCCGACCGCGCCGGCCGGGTCTCCGGCGCCGGCCGCGCGTCCGGCATCCGCTGCGGGATGCCCGGCCGGCAGCACGAGCCGCACCTCCTCTTCGGCGTAGTCGGCGACGTCGAGCCCGCGTGCGGAGTCGCGGTGCGGGTCGTGCCGGTCGCCGGGGTAGCTGAAGGTGATCGCGAGGTCGGCGCGGTCGTCGCGGACGGCGGCGACGGCCTCGGGCGGTTCGGCTTCGACGTAGCTGACGGCGAGGCCGGGGTGGCGGGCGGCGAGGATGCGGACGAGGGCGGGCACGAGGGTGGCGGATGCCGAGGGGAATGCCGCGAGCCGGATGCGCCCGGCTTCGAGGCCGCCGAGTTCGGCGAGTGCTGCGGCGGCGGCGTCGAGTTCGCCGCGGACCGCGACCGCGTGGCGGAGGAGGGCGCGGCCGGCGTGGGTGAGGCGGAGGCCGCGGCCGGCGCGTTCGGTGAGGGCGATGCCGGTGCGGGCCTCGAATCGCTGCAACCGCTGGCTGATCGCGGGCTGGCTGTACCCGATCGCGGCGGCGGCGGCGGTGAGGCTGCCGTGTTCGGCGAGGGCGCTCACGGCGCGCAGGGTCGCGAGATCCAGGGCATCGCGGATGGCGTCGTGCGGCATGCCCGAATCATAATCTCGGCGAATGGATGCCATCGCACACTGCGTCTTGTCGCATGGATGATCCGGCGCGAAGCTCGAAGCATGCACCCGAATCGCTCACGCTTCGCCGCCGGTCGCGGCTACCTGGCCGCCTGCACCCTGGGGCTCCCCGCACGCGAGACGACCGACGCCCTGTCCGCGGACCTCGCCGCCTGGTCGGCGGGTACCGCGCACGCATCCGCGTATTCCCAGCTGCTCGAACGCGCCCGCGGGCACGCCGCGACCCTCCTCGGCGCCTCCCCCGAGCGGGTCGCGACCGGCTCGCAGGTCTCCCCCTTCATCGCGCTCGCGGCCGCGTCCGCCCCGGCCGGCGCCGAGATCGTCTGCGTCGACGGCGACTTCTCCTCGGTCGTCGCCCCCTTCCTCGCCCGCGGCGACCTCGGGGTGCGGCATGTGCCGGTCGATGCGGTCGCCGACACGATCCGCCCGGGCACCTGGGCGGTGGCGGTCTCGCTCGTGCAGTCCGCCACCGGGGAGGTCGCCGACGCGGCATCCATCGCCTGCGCCGCGCGCGAGGCCGGCGCCTTCCTGCTCGTCGACACGACGCAGGCGACCGGGTGGATGCCGACCGACGCGCTGGAGGCCGACCTCGTCGTCTGCCACGCCTACAAATGGCTCTCGGCGCCACGCGGGGCGGCCTTCGCCGCGTTCTCGGACCGCGCGATCGAGGAGTTCACCCCGCACGCGGCCGGCTGGTATTCCGGCGAGGACCCGTGGGCGAGCTGCTACGGCCCCGAGCTGCACCTGGCACGTGGCGCCCGCCGCTTCGAGGTGTCGCCGGCGTGGCATGCGTGGGTCGGTGCCGAGGTCGCGCTGCGGCAGGCGGCATCCACCCCCGTCGAGCCGACCCGCACGCACGATGTCGGGCTCGCGAACGCGTTCCGCGAGCGCCTCGGACTGCCGCCGGGCGAGAGCGCGATCGTCACCTGGGCCGATGCGGACGGCGGGCAGCTCGCGCTCCTCACCGCGGCCGGCCTCACCGCATCCGGCCGCGCGGGGCGGGCGCGGGTCGCCTTCCACGTCTGGAACGACGAGGAGGACGTCGAACTGGCCGCGCGCGCGATCGGCCGCTGAGTCGCCGACGCCGAGCCGCCTGGGCCCGGCAGCCTGCCCCGAGTGGATGCCCCGGCGCGCCGCGACCCGTTACGGCGCCGCGACCACCGGGTTCGCAAGCGTGCCGAGCCCCGAGACGCTCACCTCGACCGTGTCGCCGGCGACGATCGGGCCGACGCCGGCGGGCGTGCCGGTGAGGATCACATCACCCGGCAGCAGCGTGAACACGCTCGACGCGTACGCGACGATCGAGGCGATCGGGTGCACCATGTCGCCGAAGGCGCCGGCCTGCTTGCGCTCGCCGTTCACGCTCGTCTCGATCTCGCCGGCGACGACGTCGTACTCGGTCTCGATGACGGGCCCGAGCGGGCAGAAGGTGTCGAAGCCCTTCGCCCGGGTCCACTGCCCGTCGCGGCGCTGCAGATCCCGCGCCGTCACATCGTTGGCGATCGTGTAGCCGAAGATCACGCGGTCGGCGTCGTCCTCGGGGACGTTCCGGGCGATGCCGCCGATCACGACCGCCAGCTCGCCCTCGAACTCGACCCGTTCGCTCTGATGCGGCAGCACGATCGGGTCGCCGGGGCCGATCACCGAGGTGTTCGGCTTCAGGAACAGCAGCGGTTCGGCCGGGGCCTCGCCGCCCATCTCGGCGGCGTGCTCGCGGTAGTTCTTGCCGACCGCGACGACCTTCGAGCGCGGGATGACGGGCGCGAGCAGTTTCGCGTCCGAGAGCGGCACGCGCTCCCCCGTCGGGTCGTAGCCCGCATACATGGGGTCGCCCGACAGGACGACGAGCTCGTGCTCTTCTTCATCGACGATGCCGAAGGCGAGCACGCCCTCGCCGCGACTGAACCTGGCCACCTTCATGAGGCAAGCCTACGGCGTATCGGCGATCAGACGCTTGCCCATGCCCACGGCGTGGTCGCGCGCGTACCGAGACGTTCGGAGAACGGGCGGATGCCCGCGCTCACGCGTCGAGTCGCATCATCCAGCCGTGGCGGTCTTCGATACGGCCGTACTGGATGCCGGTGAGCTCGTCCCGCAGCGAGAGTGCGAGCCGCTCGCTCTCCTCGCCGACCGGGCGGATCTCGAAGTCCTCGGCAAGCAGACGGCCGATCGGCACGACGACGGCGGCGGTACCGCAGGCGAACGCACCGACGATCTCGCCCGACTCGGCGCCTTCGCGCCATTCCTGCATCGTGATCCTGCGCTGCTCGACCGCGTGGCCGCGGTCGGCGGCCAGCTGCAGGATCGACTCGCGCGTGACGCCCTCGAGGATCGACGGGGAGTCGGGGGTGAGCAGGGTGCCGTCGGCCTTCACGAGCACGATGTTCATGCCGCCGAGCTCTTCGAGGTAGCCGTCCTCGTTGAGGAAGAGCACCTGCTCGCAGCCCTTCTCGTACGCCTCGGCCTGCGGCAGCAGGCTCGACGCGTAGTTGCCGCCGGCCTTCGCCGCACCCGTGCCGCCCTTGCCTGCACGCGCGTACTCGGTCGACAGCCAGATGTTCACCGGCTGCACGCCGCCCGGGAAGTAGGCTCCGGCCGGGCTCGCGATGAGGTAGTACGCGGCCTTCTTCGCCGGGCGGACGCCGAGGAAGGCCTCCTTGGCGAACATGAAGGGCCGCAGGTACAGGCTCGTCTCGGCAGCCGTGGGCACCCAGTCGGCGTCGACGGCGATGAGCTGCTTGAGCGACTCGATGAAGTGTTCGACCGGCAGCTCGGGCAGCGCCATGCGGTGCGCCGAGCGCTGCATCCGCGCCGCATTCTCGTACGGCCGGAACGTCCAGATGCCGCCATCGGCGTGACGGTACGCCTTCAGGCCCTCGAAGACCTCCTGCGCGTAGTGCAGCACGGCGGCGGCGGGGTCGAGCTGGATGGGGCCGTACGGCGAGACGCGCGGGCGGTGCCAGCCGCCGCGTTCGCTCCAGCACAGGTCCACCATGTGGTCGGTGAAGTGGTTGCCGAACCCGGGGTCGGCGAGGATCGCCTCGCGTTCCTCGGCGGGCTTCGCGTGCTCGTTGCGCGTGACCTGCCAGATGAGATCCGGCGTGGCGAGCGGGAGCGGGATGGTCATAGTTGTACTTCTTCCTTGGGGATCCGGGTCGCCTGATCGAGTCGGGCGGCGATCGCGTCGCCGACCTCGGCGGTGGATCGGCGTGCGTCGCCCCGCTCGGCGAGATCGACGGTGACCGCGTCGCGGATGCGGCCGGCTTCGGTCGCGAGCCCGAGGTGGTCGAGCATGATCGCGATCGACAGGATCGCCGCCGTGGGGTCGGCGATGCCCTTCCCGGCGATGTCGGGTGCGGAACCGTGGACCGGCTCGAACATGCTGGGGAATCGGCCCTCGGGGTTGATGTTGCCCGATGCCGCGAGACCGATGCCGCCGCTGATCGCGCCGGCCAGATCGGTGAGGATGTCGCCGAAGAGGTTGTCCGTGACGATGACATCGAATCTACCAGGGTCGGCGACGAGGAAGATCGTCGCCGCGTCGACATGGAGGTAGTCGACGGCGACGCCCGGGAACTCGGCGGCCACGGCATCCACCGTCCGCTTCCACAGCGAGCCGGCGAAGACGAGCACGTTCGTCTTGTGCACGAGGGTGAGGCGGCCTCGGCGGGCGGATGCCTGGGCGAACGCGTAGCGCACGACGCGTTCGACCCCGTAGGCGGTGTTCACCGACACCTCGTTGGCGACCTCGTGCGGCGTGCCGGCGCGGATGGCTCCGCCGTTGCCGACGTAGGGCCCCTCGGTGCCCTCGCGGACGACGACGAAGTCGACCTCGCCGGGATCGGCCAGCGGGCTCGCGACCCCCGGGTAGAGGGTGGTCGGGCGCAGGTTCACGTAGTGGTCGAGCTCGAAGCGGAGCTTCAGCAGCAGGCCGCGCTCGATGTTCGCGCCCGCCAGGCGCGGGTCGCCGGGCACGCCGCCCACGGCGCCGAGCACGATCGCGTCGTGCTCCTTGACGGCGGCGAGGTCGGCATCCGTCAGCACATCGCCGGTTTCGAGGTAGCGGGCGGCGCCGAGCGAGAAGAGCGTCTCCTCGAAGGCGACGTCGGAATCGGCGGTCACGGCGCGGAGCACCTTCAAGCCCTCTGCGACGACCTCGGGGCCGATCCCGTCACCCGGAACGACCGCGAGTCTGACCGTCCTGCCCATGCGCACTCCTTCTCCGTCGATCCTTCCAGCGTAGTCGCCGTACCGGACGCGGGGGCTCAGCCGACGGCCCGCCTCACTCGACCCGCCCGATGACCTCATCGGCCGCGATCATCGCGCCGATCCGCGCGAGATGCGTGAGCGTGCCGGCGCGATGCGCCGTGATCCGCGTTTCCATCTTCATGGCGTCGATCACCGCGACGAGCTGCCCGGCGTCGACCTCCGCGCCGTCTTCCGCGCTCCATCGCACCAGCGCACCCGGGATGGGCGAGCGGAGCTCGGCGGGATCCGCGGTGGATGCCCGGGCGGGCCCGGCATCCGCCGCCCCTGCGAACCCGCGGAGCAGACTCGTCGGCAGGCCGAGCACGACCCGGCGCCCGTCGATCTCGACGGGGATGCGCTCGAGGGTCGAATCCGGCACCGGCGCGGGTCGCAGCTGCGGCTCGAGGCGGGGCATCAGCGCGGTTTCGATCCACTGCGTGTGCGCGGCGAACCCGGCCGTGGAGAACTCCTCCTGCTCGATGGCGAGACGGTCGAACCCGATGACGGTCGCGGGGCCGGTGACGCTCAGCTCCCGCAGGGCGCGACGGGCGCGCACGAGGGCGGCGTCCCGGTCGTCCGCGTGGACGACGAGCTTGGCGATCATGGAGTCGAAGGCGGGCTGGACCGTATCGCCGGCCTCGATGCCGCTGTCCCAGCGGATGCCGGGGCCGCCGGGCACCCGCAGCGCGTCGACGGTTCCGGGGCTCGGCAGGAATCCGCGCCCGGGGTCCTCGGCGTTGATGCGGAACTCGAAGGCGTGGCCGTGCGGCTCGGGCGTCTGCCGGAACGAGATGCCCTTCCCCTCCGCGATCCGGAACTGCTCGCGCACGAGGTCGACGCCGGTGACCTCCTCGGTCACGGGATGCTCGACCTGCAGGCGGGTGTTCACCTCGAGGAAGGAGATCGTGCCGTCGGCGGCGAGCAGGAACTCGACCGTGCCGGCCCCGCGGTAGTCCACCTCCGCGCAGATCCTGCGGGCGGCCTCGTGGATCCGCTCGCGCTGCTCGCGGCTCAGGCCGGGCGCCGGCGCCTCCTCGATGAGCTTCTGATTGCGGCGCTGCATCGAACAGTCCCGGTCGCCGACGACGAGGACGTTGCCGCGCCCGTCGCCCAGCACCTGCGCCTCGACGTGTCGCGGGCGTTCCAGGAAGCGTTCGACGAAGCACTCGCCGCGCCCGAAGGCGGCGACGGCCTCGCGGGTGGCCGCCTCGAACGCCTCCGCCACGGCATCGAGCTCGCGGACGACCTTCAGCCCCCGGCCGCCGCCGCCGAACGCCGCCTTGATCGCGATGGGCAGGCCGTGCTCCTCCGCGAACGCGACCGCCTCGGCCGGCCCCGAGAGCGGCCGGTCGGTGCCGGCGGCCAGCGGCGCCCCGACCTGCTGAGCGATGCGTCGGGCCGTCATCTTGTCGCCGAGGGCGTCGATCGTCTCCGGCGTCGGCCCGATCCAGACGAGGCCCGCCTCCTCGACGGCACGGGCGAAGTCCGCGCTCTCGGAGAGGAACCCGTAGCCGGGGTGCACCGCGTCGGCCCCGGATGCCTTCGCGGCCGCGAGCAGCGCCGGGATCGACAGGTAGGTGTCGGCGCTCGTCGTGCCGCCGAGACCGAACGCCTCGTCGGCGAGCCGCACATGCAGCGCATCGGCATCCTGGTCGGCGTAGACCGCCACCGAACCGTACCCGGCCTCCGCGCACGCGCGGATCACCCGGACCGCGATCTCGCCCCGGTTGGCGATGAGCACTTTCTTCATGGACGTCCTTCGTGTTCGATGCCCGCGATGCGGAAGCGGATGCGGGCGCCCGGAGGCACCTGGGCCGCGAGGTCGAGGGCCGCGTCGGTGAGCGCGCCGATGATCGGGTACCCGCCGGTGAGCGGGTGATCCGGGAGGAAGAGCACCGGCTGCCCGTCGGACGGTACCTGGACGGCACCGGTGACCGCACCCTCGCTCGGCAGTTCGCCCGCGAGCGCGCGCTCGAGCGGCTGCTGGCCGTGGAGCCGGATGCCGACCCGGTCGGAGCGGGTCGTCACCTCCCACTCCTGGGAGGTGAGGGTGTCGAGGGCAGATGCCGTGAACCAGTCGTCGCGCGGGCCGATCGTGATGTCCAGCTCGACGAGGTCGCCAGGTGCCGGAAGGAGCCGGGCGATGGGAGCGGGATCCACCGCCCTCGGGGCGGCGGTGCCGACGGACACGATCGACCCGGCGGTCAGCGGATCGGGCCCGAGACCCGCGAGGGTGTCGCTCGCCCGGCTCCCCAGCACGGTCGGGGCGATCAGACCGCCGCGCATCGCGACCGTGTACCGGACGCCGCGGGCGGGGTGGCCGAGGCGCAGCTCGTCGCCCTCGACCGTCGCGAAGGGCACGCCGTGCCCGACCGGCCGCTCGTTCCCCGCCGCGTCGACGAGGGTCGCCGCGCCGATCGCACCGGTGACGGCGGCCGCGCCCTCGCCGTGGAAACGGAGCACCGCCCCGCCCACGATCTCCAGCACGGCCGCATCCGTTTCGTTGCCCACTGCGCGGTTCGCATCGCGCAGGGCGACCCGGTCCGCCGCACCGGATGCGGACACGCCGAGCGCCGCATGGCCCGGCCTCCCGGCGTCCTGCACGAGGGTCTGCAGCCCCGGCCTGACGATCTCGACGCTTCGGCCGGTCGGTTCGGGCGGCCGGGCGCCGGGCGCGGTCGGGGCGGCGGCCTCGGCGACGGCTACGGCATCCCGCGCCGCCGGCTCGAACCGCACCCGCATGCCCGGCGACAGCAGCGCCGCCGGATCCCGACCGGTGTCCCACATCACCGCATCCGTGCGCCCGATGAGCTGCCAGCCGCCCGGGGTCTCACGCGGGTATACGCCGGTGAACTGGCCGGCGAGGGCCACCGAACCGGCCGGAACGCGCGTGCGCGGCGACGAGCGGCGGGGCATGTCGAACAGCGGATCGTCACCGACGAGGTACCCGAATCCCGGCGCGAAGCCGGAGAAGGCCACCTGCCAGTGCGCGGCCAGGTGCCGGCGCACGAGCTCCTCCGGCGAGACGCCGACGAGGCTCGCGGCCTCGAGCAGATCCTCGCCGTCGTAGCTGACGGGCACCACGGCCTCACCCGTCGCATGCACGTGGGCGGCATCCGCATCGCTCGCCTCCAGCGCCGCCGCGAGCTCCGCCGCCGAGGTGCGCACCGGGTCGAATCGCACCAGCACCGTCCGCGCGCCCGGGATGCGTTCGATGACGCCGGGGACGCCGTCCCAGGCGAGGTTGAGCCGCATCGCCTCGTCGAGGTCGGCCGCCTCGACGAGCAGAGCACGGTCGGAGGCCGTGAGGATCCGCATCAAACGAGGTACTCCGCATCCGGAACGTCGGTCACGAACATGTACCCGGGGGCGTGCGTCACCGCGAACGGCGGCCGCGAGGCCATGATCGCCGCCTGCGGTGTGACGCCGCACGCCCAGAACACGGGGATCTCGCCCTCGCGCACCTCCGGTGCATCGCCGAAGTCCGGCGTCTGCAGATCGATGATGCCGAGCGAGGCGGGGTCGCCGACATGCACCGGCGCACCGTGCACGGCCGGCGTGCGGCCCGAGATGCGGACGGCGTCCGCGACCCTGCCGGCCGGGATCGGCCGCATCGAGACCACCATCTCGCCGCGCAGGCGCCCCGCGGGCGCGCACGCGACGTTCGTGCGGTACATCGGCACGTTACGGCCGAGCTCCTGGTGGCGGATCGGGATGCCGGCATCCGCCAGCCCCGTCTCGAACGTGAAACTGCACCCGATGAGGAAGGCGACGAGGTCGGGATGCTCCGCCCACGCCCCTCGCGCGTCGCTCGTCTCCTCCGCGAGCTCGCCGTCGCGCCAGACGCGGTACCGGCCGATATCGGTGCGGATGTCGCTGCCCGGCGCGAGGGCCGACTCGGTCCGCCCCCGCTCGATCACCTCGAGCACCGGGCACGGCTTCGGATTCCGTTGCGCGTACAGGAGCGTCTCGAACGCCCAGTCGGCCGGCACCGCGATGAGGTTCGCCTGCGTGAGCCCGGGCGCGACACCGCTGGTCGGGGCCGACTCGCCGGCACGGTGCGCGGCCCGCGCCCGGCGAGCGTCGGCGAGCTGCGACGGGGTGGCTTCCACGCTCATCTCACGCCCTCGCGAACGGGGCGATCTCGATGCCCGCCGCCTGCAGCAGCCGCTTGGTCTCGGCCGCCATGGCGATCGAGCCCGCGCTGTCGCCGTGCACGCAGATGGACTGGGCCGCGACGGGCACATCGGTGCCGTCGATCGCCCGGATCACGCCCTCCGAGGCCAGCCGCACCATCCGCTCCGCCACGGCGGTGGGGTCGTGCAGCACCGCACCCTCCTGCGAGCGCGAGACGAGCTGCCCGTCGGGCTGGTAGGCCCGGTCTGCGAACGCCTCGGCGGCCGTGCGGAGGCCGGCCCGCTCCGCCACGTCCAGCACCACTCCGCCGGACAGGCCGAGCAGCACGAGGCCGGGGTCGACGGCGCGAATCGCGGCCACGACGTCCTTCGCCTGCCGTTCGTCGCGCGCGATGGTGTTGTACAGGGCACCGTGGGGCTTCACATACGCCACCTTCCCCCCGACCGCCGAAGCGAGCCCCATGAGCGCGCCCAGCTGGTATTCGACGTGCGCCTGAAGCGTCGCCGAGTCGATGTCGACGTTCGTCCGCCCGAAGTTCGCGTAGTCGCGGTACCCGGGGTGGGCGCCGATGACGACGCCCCCGCGGACCGCGGCCGCCAGCGTCTCGCGGATGCCCTCGGGGCTGCCGGCGTGGAATCCCGAGGAGACGTTCGCGCTCGTGACGATGCGCAGCATGCTCTCATCGTCGCTCACGACGCGGTCGGGGACGTTCTCGCCGAGGTCGGAGTTCAGGTCGATGGTCGTCAATGTATCAGGCCCCGACTCCGAGGAACGCGAAGATGGGGCCGACCGAGACGATGCCCATGTACCAGGTGAGGAGGGTCACCAGGGTGCCCGCGACCAGCAGCCACGTCGGGTACTTGCGCGAGCCGAGCAGATCGCGGCGGAACCAGCCGATGTACATGAACACGGTCAGGCCGACCGGCAGGATCAGCCCGTTGAACCCGCCGACGAACACCAGGATCGCGGCCGGAGCGGTGCCGATCAGCAGGTAGACGATGAGCGAGACGACGATGAACGCGATGACCGCCAGCTGCAGGGCCCAGCCGCGGGCGATCTTCTTCGTGAAGGTCGATAGGAACGTCGCCGAGGTGTACGCCGCACCGATCACCGAGGACAGGGCCGCGGCCCACAGGATGGCGCCGAAGACGCGAAGGCCCGTCCCGCCGAGCACGGCGCCGAAGGCCTGCGCCGCCGGGTTGGCCGTCGCGCTCGTGGTGTCCAGGACGACGCCGGATGCGACGACGCCGAGGATCGCGAGGAACAGCACGTAGCGCATCACTCCGGTGATGAGGACGCCGTTCGTCGCCGCGCGCATGACCGGTCCGGCATGCTCGGGGCCGGTCAGTCCGGAGTCGAGGTAGCGGTGGGCCCCCGAATAGGTGATGTAGCCGCCGACGGTGCCGCCGATGATCGTCGTGATCGTGGCGAAGTTCAGTTCGTCGGGCACGATCGTCTGCCGGAGCGCGTCGCCGATCGGGGGCTGCGCGATGATCGCGACGACGACGGTCATCACGATCATCCCGACACCGAGGACGATGAGCACGATGTCCATGACCCGGCCGGCCTTCTTGATGAGGAAGACGATGATCGCCAGCGCCCCGGTGATGAGGCCGCCGATCTTCGCGTCGATGCCGAGGAGGGCGTTCAGGCCGAGCCCGCCGCCGGCGATGTTGCCGATGTTGAAGGCCAGCCCGCCGATGATGACGAGCACCGCGATGACGTGGCCGGAGAACGGGATGGCCGCATTCGCGAGCACGCCCGCCCGCTTGCCGGAGGACGTGATCATCCGCCACACGTTCAGCTGCACGGCGATGTCGACGATCACGGAGACGAGGATGGCGAAAGCGAACGAGGCCCCCATCGTGGCCGTGAACGTGGCCGTCTGGGTGATGAATCCGGGGCCGATGGCGCTCGTCGCCATCAGGAAGATCGCACCGATGACGCTGCTGCGTCCGATGCGCCTCTTCACGGCGCTCAGTTTCGCCTCGTCCTGGGGCGTCCGGGTGGATTGCTCGGGCATGGTGTTCCCATCGTCGGTGGTGGGTGTCGGATGACACACAGTGTAGGACAGCTCGGCATTGATTGTTCAACAGAAATGTTTCATTCGTATGACATTCTCGAGACGATCGTCCGTCCGCTCTACCATCGAGAGCGTGAACGGGAAGAGACCGCTGGCGGATGCGCTGCGCCGCAGCATCATCGACGGGGAATTCGCGCCGGGCTCCCGGCTGTCGGAGACGGCCCTCACCGAGCACTTCGCCGTCTCCCGCAACACGCTGCGCGAAGCGTTCCGCGTGCTGGCCGAGCAGGGCCTCGTCGAACACATCCCCAATCGCGGGGTATCGGTGGCCGCGCCCGACATCGCCGACGTCATCGACATCTACCGCGCGCGCCGGGCCATCGAGTGTTCCGCACTGCGGCAGTCCGAGCCCGAGCATCCCGCCGTGCACCTGATGCAGGATGCGCTCGCCACCGCAGAGCAGAAGCTCCCGCAAGAAGACTGGCAGGCCGTCGCGAACGCGAACATGGCGTTCCACGAGGCCATCGTCGACCTCGCCGACAGCCCGCGCCTCGCACGCACCTACCGCGACCTGGCCGCCGAACTGCGGCTCGTCTTCCTCGAGATCGACGACCCCCGCGCGCTGCACGAGCCGTTCGTCCGGCGCAACCGCGCCGTCGTCGACACGCTCCTCGGCGATGGGCCGGATGCGGCCGCCGAACTGCTGGAGGGCTACCTCATCGTCTCCGAACGGGTGGTCCTCGGCGCCTTCGCGAGGATGGGGCGCGACTGACGGGGCCGCGGACGAGCCGGCACCCGCTCAGGCGGGTTCGCGGGGGCTCCGCACCACGATCGCGGCGACGAGCGCGGCGGCGACCATGAGGCCGACGCCGATGAGGCTCGTCGTGACGACCCCGCCGTCGAATGCGGCCGCCGCCGAGGCGACGAGCGCGGCCGCCTCGTCGGCCGGGAGCGACTCGGCCGCCGTCACCGCACCGGCCAGGGTCTCCCGCGCCTCGGCCGCGGCCGCCGGATCGACGCCGGCCGGCAGCTCGATGGCGGCCCGGTAGTGGGCGGTGAGGATGCTGCCGAGGATCGCCGTGCCGAGCACCGCGCCGAGCTCGTACGCCGTCTCGGAGACCGCCGAAGCCGCACCCGCCTTCGCCGGGGGTGCGGCCGAGAGGATGAGCTCGTTCGACACCGTCTCGGCCGAGCCCACGCCGATCCCGAGCAGGACGAAGGCCAGCACGATCGGCATGAGTTGCCCGCTCGGTGCGAACAGGGCGATGAGCGCGTAGGCGGATGCCGAGAGGGCGAGCCCGATCGGCACCACGATGCGCGGGCTCACCCGCCGGGCGACGGGTACGACGGCCAGGCCTGCGACGATCGTCGCGATGAGCCCGGGCAGCAGCGCCAGCCCGGCATCCACCGGCCCGAGCCCGATGATGAGCTGCAGATGCTGCGACACGAAGAAGAGGAAGCCCACGAGGGCGATGACGCTGAATAGGTTCACGAGCACCGCCCCGCCGAATGCGCCCTCGCGGAACAGGCGCACATCCAGCAGCGGGGTCTCGCGGCCGAGCTGCCGCCTGACGAACCAGATGCCGAACACGATGCCGAACACGATCGACAGCACGCCGGCGGCGTCGACCCCTTCGGTCGCGATCTGCTTGATGCCGAACACGATCGGCGTCATCGCCGCGAGCGACAGCACGATCGAGAGCGGATCGATCGGCCCGGGCGACGGATCGCGGCTCTCGGGGATGAGCACGGGCGCGAGCACCAGGAGCGGCACGAGCACCGGGACGGCGAGCAGGAACACGCTGCCCCAGGGGAAATGCTCGAGCAGCAGACCGCCGACGAGCGGGCCGAGGGCGCTGCCGGCGGCGAAGCCCGTCGCCCACACGGCGACCGCCACGCGCCGCTCCTCCCGGTCGGTGAACGTGCTCCTGAGCAGCGAGAGCGTGGAGGGCATGAGCGTCGCACCGAAGAGGCCGAGGCCCGCCCGCGCCGCGATGAGGGCCTCGGCACTCGGTGCGAACGCCGCCGCGACCGAGAGCACGGCGAAGCCGTCGAACCGATGAGCAGCAGCTTGCGGCGGCCGATGCGGTCGCCGAGGCTGCCCATCGCGACGAGCAGGCCCGCGAGCACGAGCGGGTACGCGTCGATGATCCACAGCTGCTGGGCGGCCGAGGGCGCGAGATCGAGCGCGATCATCGGCAGCGCGAAGCTCAGCACCGTGTTGTCGACCGAGACGAGCAGCACGGGCAGCATGAGCACGGCGAGCGCCGACCAGCGCCTCGCGCGGCCGGGAGCGGTGATCGAGTCGTCCATACGGCGTCGGCGGCGGATGCCGGGTGCCGACGGCATCCACCGTCGGCACCCGAGCCTCACTCCGTGATGTCGACCTCGACCATCGCGTCGGCGTCGATGGCCTCGCGCACCCGCTCGATGACCTCGGCGGGCACCGGCGAGTCGACGGTGAGCACGCTGAGCGCCTGCCCGCCGGCCTCGCGGCGCGCGATCTGCATGCCGGCGATGTTGATGCCCGACTCGCCGAACTCGCGGCCGTAGACGGCGACGATGCCGGGGCGGTCGGCGTAGAGCATGACGATGTGGTGCTCGGCGATCGGCACCTCGACGTCGTAGCCGTTGATGCCGACGAGCTTCTCGATCTGCTTCGTGCCGGTCAGCGTGCCCGACACCGACAGCTGCCGACCGTCGGCGAGGGCGCCGCGCAGGGTGATGAGGTTGCGGTACTCGGCCGACTCGGTCTCGGTGATGAGGCGCACCTCGACGCCGCGCTGTTCGGCGAGCAGCGGCGCGTTCACGTAGGAGACCGTCTCGCTCACGATGTTCGTGAACAGGCCCTTCAGGGCGGCGAGCTTCAGCGAGCTGACGTCGTAGTCGACGAGTTCGCCGCGCACCTCGACGTCGAGGCTCGTCACCGGGCCGTCGGCCAGACCCGCGAAGAGCTGCCCGAGCTTCTCGGTGAGGGGGATGCCGGGGCGCACGTACGGGTCGATGACGCCGCCGGCGACGTTGACCGCGTCGGGCACGAGCTCGCCGGCGAGGGCGAGGCGCACCGAACGGGCGACCGAGACGCCGGCCTTCTCCTGCGCGTCGTCGGTCGAGCCGCCGAGGTGCGGGGTGAGCACGATGTTCTTCGCGGTGCGCAGCGGCGACTCGGTCGGCGGCTCGCTCGTGTAGACGTCGATCGCGGCACCGGCGATGGATCCCGTGTTCAGCGCCTCGGCCAGGTCGGCCTCGTCGATGAGGCCGCCGCGGGCGGCGTTCACGATGATCGCCGTCTCCTTCATCGCCGCCAGCTGCGGTGCGGCGATCATGCCGATCGTCTCGGGCGTCTTCGGCATGTGGATCGTGATGACGTCGGCGCGCTCGAGGAGCTCCTCGAGCGAGACGGTCTGCACGCCGAGCTGCTGCGCACGGGCGGCGGTGATGTAGGGGTCGTAGCCGATGAGCTCGACGCCGAAGGGCGCGAGCCGCTGGGCGACGAGGGCGCCGATGCGGCCGAGGCCGATGATGCCGACGGTCTTCTCGAAGAGTTCGACGCCCTGGTAGGCGCTGCGCTTCCACTCCCCCGCGGCGACCGAGGCGCTGGCGGCGGCGATGTTCCGGAGCACGGCCAGCATCTGGCCGATCGTGAGCTCGGCGACCGAGACGATGTTCGAGGTGGGGGCGTTCACGACCATGACCCCGGCGCTCGTGGCCGTCTTCACGTCGACGTTGTCGAGGCCGACGCCGGCACGGGCGACGACTTTCAGGCGGTTGGCGGCGCCGAGCACTTCGGCGTCGACCTTCGTCGCCGAGCGCACGAGGAGCGCGTCGGCGTCGGCGACGGCCTCGAGCAGGGCGGGGCGATCGGTGCCGTCGACCGAGCGGATCTCGAAGTCGGGCCCGAGGGCCTCCACCGTCGCGGGCGAGAGTTTTTCGGCGATCAGCACGACCGGGTTCGACAAGACAGTGGTCCTTCGCAGGTGGATGCGCGCGACGCGCGCGATGACGGACTGCGCCGCACACCGTCGGGGGCGCCAGGGACACGGTCAGTCTACGGGAGCGCCGATGCGGCGACCGACCTGCGCCCGTGCGGGCGGTGCCGTGCCGGATGGAGCGCTCAGCCGAAGTCGAGGCCGCCGGCGCCGAACAGGGTCCCGATGGTGAGCGAGACGGCCTGCACGGTGCACCAGCCGGTGAAGAAGATCGCGAGCTGCGCGAGGGGGCCGCGCAGGCGTGCGAGCCAGAACGCCGCCCCGTAGACGAGGGCCGGTACGACGATCCCGACGATGAGCAGCACGATCCCGTATGCGCTGAGCGAGATGCCGAGAGCGCCGGCTTGGATGTTCAGGCCGACGAGGTTGCCGATGGCCTCCCACAGGTCGTAGGCGTAGAGCACCGCGAAGACGACGGCGATGACCACGGCGAGCCAGAGCGGCGTCTTCGCCGCCGGCCGCGCCTCGGCATCCGTCGCCCCGGCATCCGTCGTCGCGGAGTCCGCCTCGGCGGGCGTGGGCTCGTGATCGCTCATCGGCTCCCCTTCACGATCGCATCAGGAACGGCAGCGGCACGAGGACGACGGCTCCGGCGACGAGCCAGACGAGCCGGGGTACGCGCCGGCCCGCGGCCAGCCACAGGGTCGTCAGGAACCAGACGACCGGGGCGATGACGGCCAGCCACCGGCCGAGGCCGTACATGAAGTCGCCGACGGGGTCGCCGACGAGCACGGCGGGCCCGGATGCCGTGATCGCCCACCCCACGACGTACAGCAGGTAGATGCCGCCGAGGATGCCGATGACGACGAGTTCGACGGCGCCGGTCTGCGGTGCCGGCTCCGACTCGGCGGCTCCGGCATCCGCCGCGGCCTCTCCGGCCGGCACGACGGAGGGCTCGCCGACGCGCTTCCATCCGGGGGCGAGGGGCTCGTCCTCGTCGCCGGCCCAGCGCAGCGCGTCGTCGTCGCGATCCTCCTCGGGCCCATGCCCGTCGGTGTCGGCTGCCATGCGTTCAGCCTATCCGCAGCATCCCCGACGCCGAAGGCCCCGCACCGCAATGCAGGGCCTTCGTGTCGCGGGCGACGGGTCAGCGAGCGACTTCGCCATCCACATAATCGTCGTCGTTCGAGGCGTTCCAGGCGAAGAGCTTGCGGAGCTCGCGGCCGGTGGCCTCGATGGGGTGGGCCTCGCCCTTGGCGCGGAGCTCGAGGAACTCCTTCGCGCCGTTGTCCTGATCGGCGATGAAACGCTCGGCGAAAGCCCCCGAGCGGATGTCGGCGAGCACGGCCTGCATGTTCTCCTTGACGTGCGGGTCGATGACGCGCGGGCCCGAGACGTAGTCGCCGTACTCGGCGGTGTCGGAGACCGACCAGCGCTGCTTGGCGATGCCGCCCTCCCACATGAGGTCGACGATGAGCTTCAGCTCGTGGAGCACCTCGAAGTAGGCGACCTGCGGCTGGTATCCCGCCTCGGTGAGGGTCTCGAAGCCGTACTGCACGAGCTGCGAGACGCCCCCGCAGAGCACCGCCTGCTCGCCGAAGAGGTCGGTCTCGGTCTCCTCGGTGAAGGTCGTCTTGATGCCGCCGGCGCGGAGGCCGCCGATGGCCTTCGCGTAGGAGAGGGCGAGGGGCCAGGCCTGGCCGGAGGCGTCCTTCTCGACGGCGACGATGACGGGCACGCCGCGTCCGGCCTCGTACTCGCGGCGCACGGTGTGGCCGGGGCCCTTGGGGGCGACCATGATGACGTCGACGCCTTCGGGCGCCTCGATGTAGCCGAAGCGGATGTTGAAGCCGTGCCCGAAGACGAGGGTCTTGCCCTCGGCGAGGTTGTCCTTGATGGATTCGGCGTAGATGTGGCGCTGCACCTGGTCGGGGGCGAGGATGACGATGACGTCGGCGCCTGCTGCGGCGTCGGCGACGGACTTCACCTCGAAGCCGGCCTCTTCGGCCTTCGCCTTCGACTTCGAGCCCTCCTTGAGCCCGATGACGACCTCGACGCCCGAGTCGCGCAGGTTCTGCGCGTGCGCGTGGCCCTGCGAGCCGTAGCCGATGACGGCGACCTTCTTGCTCTGGATGAGGGCGAGGTCGGCGTCCTTGTCGTAGTAGATCTCAGCCATGTTGCTGTTCTTTCTCCTTGATCGGGGTGTGCGGGGGTCTCGATGCGCGCTTCGCGCTCCTCGACCTTGACGGCTCCGCCGTCAATTCTTGAAGACGCGCTCGGTGATCGATTTGCCGCCTCGGCCGATGGCGAGCAGGCCCGACTGCGCGATCTCCTTGATGCCGTAGGGCTCGAGCACCTTGAGGAAGGCCTGCGCTTTGCCGGAGTCGCCGGTGACCTCGATGACGAGGGCGTCGGTGGCGACGTCCACGACGCGGGCCCGGAAGAGGTTGACCGCTTCGATGACCTGCGAGCGCGTCGTGTTGTCGGCGCGCACCTTGATGAGGAGGTGCTCGCGTTGCACGGCCTGCGCCGGGTCGAGCTCGACGATCTTGATGACGTTGATGAGTTTGTTCAGCTGCTTGGTGACCTGTTCGAGCGGCAGCTCGTCGACGTCGACGACGACGGTGATGCGGCTGAGGCCGGCGACCTCGGTCGGGCCGACGGCGAGGGATTCGATGTTGAAGCCGCGGCGGGCGAACAGCCCGGCGACGCGGGTGAGCAGGCCCGGCTTGTCTTCGACGAGGAGGGAGAGCACGTGGGTCGACATGGTCATTCCTCCTCGAATGCGGGCGCGTGCTCGCGTGCGTACTGGATGAAACTGTTCGACACGCCCTGCGGCACCATGGGCCAGACCATGGCGTCTCGGGAGACGACGAAGTCGATGACGACGGGCCGGTCGTTCGTCTCGAGGGCGAGTTTGATGGCGTCGTCGATCTCGTCCTCGGTCGTGACGCGGATGCCGAGGGCGCCGTATGCCTCGGCGAGCTTCACGAAGTCGGGGATGCGGCGACTGTCGTGCCCGGTCTGCAGTTCGGTGTTCGAGTAGCGCCCGTCGTAGAAGAGGGTCTGCCACTGCCGCACCATGCCGAGCGAGGAGTTGTTGATGACGGCGACCTTGATCGGGATGTCGTTGATCGCACAGGTCGCGAGCTCCTGATTGGTCATCTGGAAGCATCCGTCGCCGTCGATCGCCCAGACCACGCGATCGGGTTCGGCGACCTTCGCGCCCATCGCCGCCGGCACGGCGTAGCCCATGGTGCCCGCGCCGCCCGAGTTCAGCCAGGCGTTCGGCCGTTCGTATTTGATGAACTGCGCGGCCCACATCTGGTGCTGGCCGACGCCGGCGGCGTAGACGCCTTCGGGGCCGGTGAGTTCGCCGATGCGCTGGATGACCTGCTGCGGGGCGAGCAGCCCGTCGCTCGTCGGAGCGAAGCCGAGGGGGAACTCGCCGCGCAGCCCGTCGAGCCTCGTCCACCATTCGGTGAGCTCGGGGGCTGCGTCGGCGGTCTGGTCGCGGTAGGCGGTCGTGAGGTCGCCGAGCACCTCGTGCAGGTCGCCGACGATCGGAACATCGGCGACGCGGATCTTGGAGATCTCGGCGGGGTCGATGTCGACGTGCACGATCTTCGCGTTCGGCGCGAACAGGGCCGCCTTGCCGGTGACGCGGTCGTCGAAGCGGGCGCCGAGGGCGACGACGAGGTCCGCTTCCTGCAGGGCGAGCACGGCCGGCACGGTGCCGTGCATCCCGGGCATCCCGAGATGCTGCGGGTGCGAATCGGGGAACGCGCCGCGGGCCATGAGGGTCGTCACGACCGGCGCCTTCGTCGTCTCGGCGAGTTCGCGGAGTTCGTCGGAGGCCTTCGCGCGGATGACGCCGCCGCCGACGTAGAGCACGGGGCGCTTCGCTTCGGCGAGGAGCTGCGCCGCGGCCAGCACCTGCTTGCCGTGGGCCTTGGTGATGGGCCGGTAGCCGGGCAGGTCGACCTTCGGCGGCCAGCGGAAGTCGAACTCCTCCTGCTGGGCGTCCTTCGTGATGTCGACGAGCACGGGGCCGGGCCGGCCGGTGGAGGCGATATGCGCGGCCGCCGCGATGGTCGAGGGGATGTCCTCGGCACGCTTGACGAGGAAGGAGTGCTTCGTCACCGGCATCGTGATACCGACGATGTCGGCCTCCTGGAAGGCGTCGGTGCCCATCAGGGTCGAGAACACCTGCCCGGTGATCGCCAGCAGCGGCACCGAGTCCATGTGGGCGTCGGCGATCGCGGTGACGAGGTTCGTCGCGCCGGGGCCGCTCGTGGCGATCGCCACGCCGAGCCTGCGACCGGTGGCCGCGTAGCCCTCGGCGGCGTGGCCGGCGCCCTGTTCGTGGCGGACGAGGATGTGGCGGATGCCGGGGGCGTCGAGCAGCGGGTCGTAGACGGGCAGGATCGCCCCGCCCGGGATGCCGAAGACGTCGGTGACGCCGAGCTTCTCGAGCGAGCGGACGACCGCCTCGGCACCGGTCATCCGCTGGGCGGCGCCGGCGGGCGGCGGGGGCGGCACAGGACGTGGATCCGTGGACATGCGGTTCCTTCGATAGCGAAACGGGAATGGAGCGGAATGCTCAGCCCGTCACGGCGCCTTCGGCGGCGGAGCGCACGAGCTTCGCATACTTCGCGAGAACGCCTCGGGTATAGCGCGGGGGAAGCGGTTCCCAGCCGTCACGGCGGGCGACCAGCTCTGCGTCGTCGACCAGTAGGTCGATCGAGCGAGCGGCGATATCGACCCGTATCAGATCACCATCGCGCACGAATGCGATCGGACCTGCGTCGACCGCCTCGGGTGCTACGTGGCCGATGCACAGTCCGGTTGTGCCGCCTGAGAATCGACCGTCCGTCAAGAGTAGTACATCTTTTCCGAGGCCGGCGCCCTTGATGGCCGCGGTGATGGCGAGCATCTCCCGCATGCCGGGCCCGCCCTTGGGGCCTTCGTAGCGGATGACCACCACGTCGCCGTGCGTGATCTCGCCGTTCGTGAGGGCATCCATCGCCGCCCGCTCGCGCTCGAACACGCGCGCCGGGCCCTCGAAGACCTCGGCGTCGAAACCGGCCGTCTTCACGACCGCGCCCTCGGGGGCCATGCTGCCCTTCAGGATCGTCAGGCCCCCGGTGGCGTGGATCGGGTCGTCGAGGGTGCGCAGCACCTCGCCGTCCAGCGGCGGGATCTCCATCTCGGCGAGGTTCTCGGCGAGGGTCTTGCCCGTGACGGTGAGCGCATCGCCGTGCATGAGGCCGGCATCCAGCAGCGCCTTCATGAGCACGGGCAGGCCGCCGCGGCGATCGACGTCGTTCATGACGTACTTGCCGAATGGCTTCAGGTCGCCGATGTGCGGCACCTTGTCGCCGATGCGGTTGAAGTCGTCGAGGGTGAGCTCGACCTCGGCCTCGTTCGCGATCGCCAGCAGGTGCAGGATGATGTTCGTCGAACCGCCGAGGGCCATGCCGACGGCGATCGCGTTCTCGAACGCCTTCTTGGTGAGGATCTGCCTGGCCGTGATGCCCTGCTTCAGCATGTTCACGACCGCCTCGCCGGCGCGGTGGGCGAAGTAGTCGCGGCGGCGGTCGGCCGAGGGCGGCGCGGCCGAACCGGGCAGGCTGAGACCGAGGGCCTCGGCGACCGAGGCCATCGTGTTCGCGGTGTACATGCCACCGCAGGCGCCCTCGCCCGGGGCGAAGGCGCATTCGATGCGCTTGGCGTCGGCCTCGCTCATCGTGCCGGCCTTGACCGCGCCGACCGCCTCGAAGGAGTCGATGATCGTGAGGTCCTTCTCGGTGCCGTCCGACAGCCGCACCCAGCCGGGCGCGATCGAGCCGGCGTACACGAAGACCGAGGCGAGGTCGAGGCGGGCGGCGGCCATCAGCATCCCCGGGATGGACTTGTCGCAGCCGGCCAGCAGCACCGAGCCGTCGAGGCGTTCGGCCTGCATGACGGTCTCGACGGAGTCGGCGATGACCTCGCGCGAGACGAGCGAGAAGTGCATGCCCTCGTGGCCCATCGAGATGCCGTCGGAGACGGAGACGGTGCCGAACTGCAGCGGGTATCCGCCGCCGGCGTGCACACCCTCCTTCGCGGCCTGCGCGAGGCGGCCGAGCGAGAGGTTGCAGGGGGTGATCTCGTTCCAGGAGCTGGCGATGCCGATCTGGGGCTTGTCCCAGTCCTCGTCCCCCATGCCGACGGCTCTGAGCATGCCTCGGCTCGTCATGGCTTCGATGCCGTCGGTGACGACGCGGCTGCGGGGTTTCGGGTCGTAGGGGGACATGCGACGAGTCTAAGACCCTCCGCATACCCGTCGCGGACGCGGCGGATGCCGCGTGCGGACCTCGTCAGGAACGGGCGCCGCGCGCCTCCGCCAGCCGTTCGAGGAGCGCCGGGACGTCGTCGGGGCTGCGCAGGCGGAACCCGGCGAGGGACTTGCCCTGACCGACCTTCACGCCGACGTCGCCGTCTTCGAGCACGGCGAACGCATCCTCGTCGGTGACGTCGTCGCCGACGTACATGACCGCGCTCGCTCCGGTGTGCTGGCGCAGGCGCACGACGGCGTCGCCCTTGCTCGCGGTGCGCACGGCGAACTCGATCACGTTCTTGCCGCCGCGCACGGTGAGGCCCGGCAGCTCGGCCTCGACGAGTTCGCGCGCCGTGCGCTGGAGCACGGCGCCCTCCCCGGCCGACAGCAGCCTCGTGTGCAGGGCGGCGCCGGCCGGCTTCGGTTCGACGAATGCGCCCTCGACCGGGTCGGCGAGCCCGCCGAGCAGCTCGAGCAGCCGGGCGAGCTCGGCGGCCTCGCCGTCGAGCAGGTCGATCGTGACGGGGGCGTCGGCGTCGAGTTGCAGTTCGACCCCGTGGGAACCCGACAACAGCACCTCGCCCGGGGGGCGGGCCACGTGCCGCAGGCTCTCCAGGCTCCGCCCCGAGACGAGGGCCACCCGCAGGTCGTCCGAGGCCAGGAGACGCCCGATCGCCCGGTGCACGGCCTTCGGCGCACGCGCGGCCTCGGGGTCGTCTACGTGCGGAGCGAGGGTTCCGTCGAAGTCGAGCGCGACGAGCAGCCGCTCCTCGCCGGCGAAGCGGTCGATGACCGCCGACAGCTGCTCCGACAGCCCCGGCCTGATCGTGCCGGATCCGGTGAGGGTCTCCAGGTAGCTCGCCGACCAGTTCGCGACGTCGTTGTCGCGCACGCGGCGCCGAAGCGCCCGCATCCGCCGGCTCTGCTCCTTGCGCGGCATGTGGACGGCTTCGACGATCGCGTCCTTCAGCCCCTCGATGTCGTGCGGGTTCACGAGCACGGCCTGCCGCAGTTCGTCGGAGGCTCCGGCGAACTCGCTCAGCACGAGCGCGCCGTCGTCGTCGATGCGGCTGGCGACGTATTCCTTCGCGACGAGGTTCATGCCGTCGCGGAGCGCGGTGACGAGCATGACGTCGGCGGCGAGGTAGAGCGCGACCATCTCTTCGCGCGGATATCCGTGGTGCAGATAGGCGATGGCCTGGTGGCCGAGCGTGGAGTAGTCGCCGTTCAGCCGGCCGACCATGAGCTCGATCTCGTCGCGCAGCTGCCGGTAGGTCTCCACGCGCTCGCGCGAGGGGCTGGCGACCTGCACGAGGATCGCGTCTTCGACCTCGAGGCGCCCCTCGCGAAGGAGTTCGCCGTAGGCCTTCAGCCGGTGGCGGATGCCCTTGGTGTAGTCGAGCCGGTCGACGCCCAGCATGATCGTCTTCGGGTTGCCGAGGCTCTCGCGGATCTGCCGAGCGCGCTCGCGCACCTCGGGGCGGGCGGCGAGTTCCTCGAACGACGCGGTGTCGATCGAGATCGGGAAGCGGCGTGCGACCACGCGGCGCAGTTCCCCGCTCTCGTCGGGGACGTCGATGACCGATCCGCGCGTCGCATAGCCGAAGACGCGGCGCACGGCCCGGGCGAAGTTGCCCGCATCGGCCTGACGCTGGAAGCCGATGACGTCGGCGCCGAGCAGGCCGTCGAGCACCTGGCGACGCCACGGCAGCTGCGAATAGATCCCGTATGCCGGGAACGGAATGTGATCGAAGAAGCCGATGACGAGATCCGGTCGCGCCTCGCGCAGCATGCGCGGGACGAGCTGCAGCTGGTAGTCGTGCACCCACACGACGGCATCGCGTTTGGCCGCCCGGATCGCCGCCTCCGCGAAGCGTCGGTTGACGCGGACGTAGGCATCCCACCACTCGCGATGGTACGAGGGCGGGGCGATGACGTCGTGGTACAGGGGCCAGAGGGTGTCGTTCGAGAAGCCCTCGTAGTACTCCTCGACCTCGGCGGCCGACAGCGGCACCGGCACGAGCGAGATGCCGTCGTGCTCGAAGGGCTCGAACTCCCGGTCGGCGACGCCGGCCCAGCCGACCCAGGCGCCGTCCGCCTCGCGCATCACCGGTTCGAGGGCGGTGACGAGCCCGCCGGGCGAGCTCCGCCAGCCCTGGGTTCCCTCGGCATCCACGACGTAATCGACCGGGAGCCGGTTCGAGACGACGACGAAGTCGAACGCGGCATCGAGGTAGAGATCCTCGGCATCCGAGGGTTTCGTCATGGAGTCCCTTCCGCCTGTGGATGCACCGGGGCGATGCTCGCTCTCAGGCTATCGCAGCGCGGCCCGCCGGGCCCGGGGCGCCCGTAGACTGGGGGTCTGATGATGCGAATCGGCATGAGCACGAGCTGCGTCTATCCGCACGGCCCCGAAGAGGCCTTCCGGATGGCCAAGCGCGCCGGCTTCGACGGCGTCGAGATCATGGTCTCCCAAGACGAGGCGACCCAAGATGCCGCGGGCCTGCGAGAACTCTCGGCCCGCTACGGGCTGCCGATCCTCTCGGTGCATGCGCCCGTGCTGCTGCTCACCCATTTCGTGTGGGGGCGCGACCCGGAGATCAAGCTCGACCGCACCGCCGAGCTCGCCCACGAGGTCGGCGCCGGCACGGTCGTCGTGCACCCTCCGTTCCGCTGGCAGTCGGGCTATGCGGCCCGCTTCCTCGACATCGTGCGCGAGACCGCCGGGCGGCGGAACGTGCAGATCGCCGTCGAGAACATGTTCCCGTGGCGGGCCGCAGGCCGGAACCTGAAGGCGTACTCCCCCGGCTGGGATCCGCGCGCGATGGACTGCGACGCGGTCACCCTCGACTTCTCCCACGCCGCCCTCTCGGGCATCGACGCGATGGAGTTCGCCCGGGATCTCGGGCCGCGGCTTCGGCACGTGCACCTCTGCGACGGTTCGGGCCCGGCCGGCGAGGGCCAGATCTTCGACGAGCACCTGCTGCCCGGCCGCGGCACGCAACCGGTCGCCGAGGTGCTCGCGATGCTCGCCGAATCGGGCTGGGACGGCGACATCGTCGCCGAGGTCAACACCCGCAAGGCCAAGACCGAAACCGACCGCCTCGCCCTGCTCGTCGAGACGATCGAGTTCGCCCGCGAGCACACCGCACGCTCGCGCCGGCAGCGCGCCGCCGCGCGTTCGCGGCGGGCCCTCGAGGGGTTGCTGCCGGGCAAGCGCGGCTGAGGGCATCCACCGCCGAGCCTGCCCGGGTCCGCCTCAGGCGACCGCCCGCACCATCGCCTGCGCCCGGATGCCGCGGCGCGCCGACACCGCGACGAGCATGCCCGCAACGGCCGCGACCGCGAACACCGCCAGCACGGCTGCCGCCTCGGCGACCGCGGCCCCGCCGGCGCCCGAGACGATCGCCTGCATGCCCTGCACGCCCCAGCCGATCGGCAGGAACGGGGCGAGCGCGCGGATCGGGGCGCTCACCGCCTCGATCGGCACGAGCCCGCCGGTCGCCGTCAGCTGCAGGGCGACGAGCACGAGCGAGACGACGAGCCCGCTGCGGCCGAGCCAGATCGTGAGGAAGGCGTTCAGCGCCGTGAACGCGAGCGCGGCGAGCGCCGAGAACGCGAAGGTCTGCGCGGTCAGCGACCACGGCACCCCGAGCGCCGTGTGCAGCAGCAGCGTCACCGCCGTCGCCTGGGCCAGGGCCACCGCTCCGCCCCGGACGAGGGTGCGGGCCACCAGCCGGCCCGTGGGGGCGGTACTGCCCAGGGCCTCCCGGCCGAGCGGACGGAACACGAGGAAGAGGGCCAGCGCGCCCAGCCAGAGGCCGACGGGGACGATCAGCACGCCGATCACCTCCGGGATGCCGGCGATCTCGTTCGCGCGCTCGGTGGTGACCCCGACGGGGTCGGCGACGACGGCGGCGGTGCGCTCGGCATCCATTCCGGCGAAGGGCTCGGACTGCCGGGCCGCATCGCCGAGGCCGGTGGCGAGCCGCCCGGCCCCCATGCCGAGCTCGTGCGCGCCGGATGCGGATGCCGCGGCCCCGGCCGACAGCTCTCCGAGCCCGTCGGCGAGCGCCCCGGCCCCGGCCGCGAGCCCGTCGCCGCCGGTGCGAAGCCGTTCCGAGCCGTCGGCGAGCGCTGCGGCACCGCCGGCCGCGTCGTCGATGCCGGCCTGCACGCCGGCGATGGCGGTCTCGGTTCCGGCGGCGAGCTCCTCACCGCCCGCGGCGAACTCGGCGACGCCGCCCTCGAGCTCGGAGACGGCCCCGAGGGCTTCGCCGAGTTCGGGGATCTGCTCGAGGAGTTCGGGATGCGCGGCCGCGAGGGCCCGGAGTTCGCCGGCCGCACCGCCGACCCGTTCGGAGAGCCCGGAGACCACGCCGGTGTATTCGCGGACGCCGGAGGCGATCTCGTCGAGCCCGGCGGCGCCGGTGCGCAGTTCGCCGAGGCCCGCGGCGAGCCCGTCGACGCCGTCCGCATAGCCGCGGACGCCCGCGACGTAGGCTGCGGTGCCGTCGGCCGCCTCGCGCGCTCCGTCGGCGGCGTCGCCCGCCCCGGCGGCGAGGTCGTCGAGGCCGCCGGCGAGGGTTCCGGCGCCGTCGGCGAGGGCCGCGGATCCGCCCGCCGCCTCGCCGACGCCCGAGGCGAGTTCGGACAGGCCCGTCGTGAAGCCGGCGAGCACCTGCTCGGTGAGGCCGCGGCCGAGCGTGGCGGTCATGGCCTCCCCGACGGACTGCGCCGCCGACCCGGCCAGGTAGGCGTGGGCGTCATCGGTGCGGAGCGCGAGGCCGGCCCGCTCGGGCGAACGCCCGCCGAGCGAGGCGACGGACGCCGAGAAGCCCTCGGGGATCGTGAGCACCGCATACGCGCGGCCGCCGGCGAGGGCGTCGGCGGCCTCCTCGTCGTTCGAGAGCGACCAGTCGAAGCCCGCACCCTCGCCGCCGGTGAGTTCGGTGACGAGCAGGCGGCCGGCGAGGATCGTCTGCTCCTGCCCGTCGGCACCGGTCTGCACGACCATCTCGTCGTTGTTGACGACGAGCGCCGGGATGCGTTCGATGCCCTCGTCGGCGCCGCCGAACGCGGCTGCGACGAGGCCTGCGACGACCAACGGCACGGCGATCACCGCGGCGAGCACGATGCCCGCGCGGGTGCGGCGCCCGCGGGCGCTGCGGAACAGGAAACGGTCGAGTCGCGAGGTCATCGCGCGAGCTCCTTTCGGGGTGCGGCGTCGAGTTCGACCACACGCATGGGCCTGCCGAAGGCGGCGCCGTCGTGCGGGTCGAAGCGGCCGGCGGCCAGGACCAGCGCCGTGCCCGCCGGCA
Organism: Agromyces archimandritae; assembly: GCF_018024495.1. NCBI lineage: Bacteria > Bacillati > Actinomycetota > Actinomycetes > Micrococcales > Microbacteriaceae > Agromyces > Agromyces archimandritae. Next base: position 3,011,699 of record NZ_CP071696.1, on the reverse strand, counting down.
CGAGGCGCGAGAGCATCCGCTCGAGGGCGTCGTCGTAGCGCCCGGTTCGCGGCGGCGCCTCTCCGACGTCGAGGACGAGCAGTCCGGGGTGCTCGGCGAGCGCGGCGGCGGCGAGCACGGCCGCCCGGGCGATCGCGCCGAGGGAGGCGACGGCGGCGTCCGGGTCGATCGGGGCACCCGACGCCTCGGCGGCGCGGGCGATCCACGCGTCGACCTCGCGGCGCGGGGGTGCCAGCCGGTACCAGGGGCCGGCGGCATCCACTCGTGCGGCCACGAGCTCGCGGACGCTGAGACCGCCGGCGTCCGCCCCCGCATCGGCCATCGCCGTACGGCGAGCGACGCGAGCCGAATCGGAGCCCAGCGGCATCCCGAGCACCTGCATGCGGCCGCCGGCCGGCGCAAGACGCCCGGCGAGGGTCGCCGCGACGATGCGTCTGGCGGCCGGCTCGCCGCCGAGGCGCAGGAGCCCGTGCTCGGGCACCTCGACGTCGATCGGGCCGATCCCGGCCGCCTCGTCGCCGAATCGGCCGGCTTCGATCGTGATCGCCGCGGGTCGCCCGGCAGCCCAGGCGGCCGCGCCCAGGTGGCCGCGAAGGCCCTCGCCCTCGATGTCGACGTTCGGCAGGATGCGCGCGAGCCGTTTCGGCAGCCACCAGGCGCCGCGGCCGGCGAGCGCCATCGCCGCCGGAACGAGCGTCATCCGCACGAGGAAGGCGTCGAAGGCGACCCCGACGGCCAGGGCGAAGGCGATCGGTTTGATGACGCCGGAACCCTCGGGCACGAAGGCGATGAAGACGAAGAACATGATGAGGGCCGCGGCCGTGACGACCCGCGCGGCGTGCTGGAAACCGTGCCGCACGGCTTCCCGGGCCCGGCCGTGCCGCACGAACTCCTCGCGCATGCCCGAGACGAGGAAGACCTCGTAGTCCATCGCGAGACCGAAGAGCACGGCGAGCAGCAGGATCGGCAGGAACGACAGGATCGGGCCCGGCTCGACGTGCAGCACGTCGGCGAACCAGCCCCACTGGAACACCGCGACCGTCGCCCCGATCGCCCCGAACGCCGAAAGCAGGAAGCCGACCGCCGCCTTCACCGGCACGAACACCGAACGGAACACGATCATGAGCAGCACGACCGACAGTCCGACGACGATGAGGGCGAACGGGACGAGCGCATCGCTCAGGCGGTTGGAGATGTCGATGGCGACCGCCGTGTACCCGGTGACCGCGATGGGCGTGCCGAGGTCCGCGTCGATGCCCGGGGCGAGCTCGCGGATCGCTTCGACGAGCGCCTTCGTCTCGGGGGCGTCGGGGGCCGTTTCCGGCATCACCTGGATGATGGCGGTGTCGACGCTCGGGTTCGGCAGGCCGTCGCCGACGTAGGCGATGCCGTCGAGGCCGCGGATGCGCTCGGCGATGTCGTCCAGATCCTCGAAGACCTCGGTGGTCTGGGTGATGTCGACGGCGACGATGAGGGGGCCGTTGTAGCCGGGGCCGAAGCCGTCGGCGATCATCTCGTAGGCCTCGCGCTGGGTCGAACCGGCCGGTTCGGTCTCCCCGCTCGGCAGGTTCAGGTCGAGCGAGAGGGCCGGTACGGCGGCGGTGCCGAGGATGCCGGCGACGAGGACGACGGGGATCGCCGGCGCCTTCAGCAGCAGGTCCGCCCAGCGCCGGCCCATGGTGCGCCGGCCGGCGTCGGGATCGGCGTTCGCGCGCCGCCAGGCGCGGCCGCCCTGCCTGGGGGCGAGCCGGTCGCCGGCGAGTCCGAGGAGCGCGGGCAGCAGGGTGATCGCGGCGAGGACTGCGACGAGGACGGTCGCGGCGGCGGCCACGCCCATGACGCTGAGGAAGGGGATGCCGACGACGAGAAGGCCGAGCAGGGCGATGATGACGGTGATGCCGGCGAAGACGACGGCGCCGCCGGCGGTGGCGACGGCCTCGGCCGCGGAGTCTTCCGGCCGCTGCCCGCGGGCCAGCTGCGTGCGGTGGCGCGAGAGGATGAACAGGGCGTAGTCGATGCCGACGGCCAAGCCGATCATGACGGCGAGCATGGGCGCGGTGGATGAGACGGTCGTCATCGCCGAGACGATCGAAATGCCGCCGAAGGCGACGCCGACGCCGACGAGGGCGCTCGCCAGCGGCATGCCGGCCGACAGCAGCGAGCCGAAGGTGATGAGCAGGACCACGGCGGCGAAGAGCACGCCGAAGACCTCGGTGACGGTCAGGCCGAATCCGGTGTCGCGGAAGACCTCGCCGCCGTAGGCGATGCCGAGGCCGGCGTCTTCGGCGATCGCGGCGGTCGCGGTGACGTCGTCGACGGCGGACGCCGGAAGATCCACCGCCTGGCCGTCGAACTGGATCTGCAGGTAGGCGGTGCGCCCGTCGGCCGAGACCTGGTCGCCGGCGTACTCGTCGAAGGGGGCGAGCACCTGGGCGACGCCGTCGATGTCGCGGAGGGCGCCGGCGAGCGACTCGATCGCCTCGCGCGCTGGCGCGTCTTCGACGGATGCGCCCTCGGGCGCTTCGACGACGGCCTGGGCTGCGGCACCGGCGGTCTCGGGGAAGACGGCGGCGAGCCGGTCGATCGCGGTCTGCGATTCCGTGCCGGGGATCGCGTAGGACTCCTGCAGTTTGCCGCCGAGGCCGAAGCCGGCGCCGAGGAGGGCGGCCAGGGCGAGCGCCCAGATGCCGATGACGAGCCAGGGGCGGCGGAAGGCGGAGCGGCCGAGGCGGTGGAGGAAGAGGGTCACGGTGGCCAATCGGGGGTCGGATGCCGGTCGGGGTGGATGCGCGGGGGCTGCCTATCCGGCGTCGCGGCGCAGGAGTTCGGTGAGGATCTCGACGAGGGCCGCGCGCGGCGCCTCGCCCTCGTCGATCGGGTCGGGGATGAAGGTGGCGCCGGCGACGAGGGCATAGGTGGCGCCGGCCAGGGCGACGCCGAAGCGCAGATGCCGCATGGGGTCGCCGCCGTCGGCGGTGATGCCGACGGCCAGGCGCCGGATCGCGTCGGCGGCGCGGTCGATGATGGGGATGCCGCCGAGGGAGGAGCCCTGGTTGACCACGATCGTGACGGCGAGGCGGTATTCGAAGAGGAAGTCGACGAAGGCTGCGATGGTCGCCTCGGCTGCGCCTTCGGCATCCACGAGCCGGTCGACGAGGTGTTCGAGGGCCTCGACGGCCGGGCCGATCGCGGCATCCAGCACGGCCTCTTTCGTGCCGAAGTGGTAGAGCACGTTCGACTTGGCGTAGCCGGCCGCGTCGGCGATGTGCTGCAGGCTCGTCGCCGTGTAGCCGTCGGTCGCGAAGCGTTCGAGCGCGGCGGCGCGCAGGTCGTCGCGGGCCGTGGGGGCCGTCTCCTGATCGCTCATGCCGACGATGCTATCTGACCGATCGGTCAGCTCTTGTCCGATCGGTCAGATTCGCCCGGATTCCCAGCGGGCCCTCAGCACCGGCGTCCCCGCCGGGTAGCGTAGGCACATGCGCAAGTACCTGTTCAGCGGAGCCGTCATCAGCGCGATCTTCAGCGGCATCGGCGTCGTGCGCTCGACCGTGAGCGGGCCGCGCGACTGGCGGCTGCTGCTCATGTGGGTATCCTGGGCGGCGAGTCTCGCGATCGCGATCGGCACCGTCGCCGAAGAGTCCAAGCAGGGCCGCCTGGAGGACTGACCCGGCCCGCGGCGTGTCGGCCGCGGCGACGGCGCCCCCGGGCGAGACTGGATCCCGAACCGAGCACCACCCCGACACCGAGAGGCCCCGATGTTCCGTCGGCTGCTCCGCAGAAAGGCCGCCGCGCAGGCTGCCGCTCCCGCCCCCGCGCACGCACCCCTCGCCGATCTGAACGGCGAGCAGGTCTTCGAGCAGCTCTACGCGAGACTCGTCCGCTTCATCGGCCCCGACGGCGACTGGAGCCTCGTGCGCCGCAGCGGCGAAGACACCGACCGCATCTTCCAGGCCATGCTCACCCACCAGATCGCCGCCGACCTCACCCGCGCGATGCTCGCCGAACGCGACGCCGTCGTCGCCCCCGCCGGCGCAGAACCCATCGCCATGAGCTGGAACCCCGCCCCCCTCGTCGTCTGGGCCGAGCCCGTGGATGCCGGTGCCGCGCTCGACACCGGGATCGCCGCGCTCACCGAGGGAGCCGAGGCCGCCGAAGCCGCCGAGCTCGCCGACGAACAGGACGCGCTCGCCGCCTGACGGGCGCGGCCCGGCATCCGCACGCCGCCGGAGGCGCCCGCCCCCGGCATCCGCACCCGCGACACGCCGGAGAACACGCGCGAGCCCGGCCCGCGTCCAAAACCGCACCCCGATTCTTGGACCGCCGCAGCCGCATCCGCCCGCCCCGTGCTCGTAGCGTGATCGCATGACCGCCACCCGAACCGGCCTCGGCGCCGCTCGCATCGCCCGCATCGCCGTCTTCGCCGCTCTCATCGCCGCCCTCACGCTGCCCGGTGCCGTGCCCATCGGCTTCGGCGTGCCGATCACCCTGCAAACCCTCGGCGTCATGCTCGCCGCCGTCGTGCTCGGGCCCCTCGAGGGCACCCTCGCCGTCGTCGTGTACGTCGCCCTCGGCCTCGCGGGGCTGCCGATCCTCGCCGGCGGATCCGCCGGCCTCGGCGTGCTCGCCGGCCCGAGCGGCGGGTTCCTCCTCGGCTTCATCCCCGGCGCCCTCGTCGCCGGCCTCCTCGCCGCGCGCCTGCCGTGGCGCGGGGTCTGGCCGCTGCTGGCCGCGACCCTGATCGGCGGCGTCGGCGTCGTCTACGCCGTCGGCGTGCCGTGGATGGCCGCCGTCACCGGCATGCCGCTGCCGGCGGCGATCGGCGTGAACCTCGCATTCCTGCCCGGCGACCTCGTGAAGGCCGTCGTCGCCGCCCTCGTGGCCGCCGCGGTGCACCGCGCCCGCCCGGGCATGCTCGGCCGAGCCCCGCGGCGAGCCCAGCCGGAGCAGCGCGAGTCGGCATCCGCACCCGAGACCGCCGGGCGCGCATGAGCGAGATCGTCTTCGACGCCGTCTCGCACGACTACGACGGCGTGCCGGTGCTGCACGACGTCTCGCTCCGCCTCACGGAACGGCGCATCGGCATCGTCGGCGCGAACGGCTCCGGCAAGTCCACCCTCGCCCGCATGATCAACGGCCTCGTCGCGCCCGCCGCGGGCAGCGTCGCCGTCGACGGTCTCGACGTCGCCCGCCGCGGCCGCGAGGTGCGCCGCCGCGTCGGTTTCGTGTTCACGAACCCCGACCACCAGATCGTGATGCCGACCGTGCGCGAAGACGTCGCGTTCTCGCTGCGGAAGCTGCGCCTGCCCCGGGCCGAGTCCGACGCCCGAGTGGATGCCGCGCTCGACCGCTTCGGCCTCTCACCCCTCGCCGAACGCCCCGCCCACCGCCTCTCCGGCGGGCAGAAGCAGCTGCTCGCCCTGGCGGCCGTGCTCGTCGCCCGCCCCGCCGTCCTCGTCGCCGACGAACCGACGACCCTCCTCGACGCCCGCAACGCCCGCCTCATCGAGGAGCATTTCGCGGAACTCGACGAGCAGCTCGTCATGGTCACCCACCGCCTGGACGCCGTCGCCGGCTTCGACCGGGTGCTCGTCGTCGACGGCGGCCGCATCGTCGCCGACGACCGCCCGGCCGCCGCCCTCGCCGCCTACGAGGCCCGCATCGCATGATCGGGATGTACGTGCCCGGCACCTCGGTGCTCCACCGGATGCCGGCCGGCGCGAAGCTGCCCGCCCTCGCCGTGCTCGTCGTGCTCGCCGCCGCAGCGCCCGGCTGGCCGTGGCTGGCCGGCGGTGCGGTCTTCACGGCGGCGCTCTTCGCCCTCGCCCGCATCCCGGCATCCGCACTCTGGCGTCAGCTGCGACCCCTCGCCTGGATCGTCGCGATCACCCTGCCGATCAACTGGATCTTCACGGGCTTCGAACACGCCGTCACCGTCGCCCTCCGCATCGCCGTCTGCGTCGCCCTGGCCGCCCTCGTCACCCTTACCACCCGCGTCGGCGACATGCTCGACGCCGTGCAACGCGGCCTGTCGCGGGTGCCCCGCGTCGACGCCGAGCGGATCGGACTGCTGCTGGCGATGACGATCCGCGCGGTCCCCCTCATCGCCGAGATCGTGCACGCCGTGCTCGAGGCCCGCCGCGCCCGCGGCGCCGAAGGCTCGCTGCGTGCGGTCGCAGTCCCCGTCGTCCTCCGCGCCCTGCAGGCCGCCGATGCGATGGGCGAGGCCCTCATCGCCCGCGGCGCCGACGACTGAGGGCGGCAACGCGAAAAGCCCCGCTTCCGGGGAAGCGGGGCTCGTGGTGCACCCCCTGGGACTTGAACCCAGAACCCACTGATTAAGAGTCAGTTGCTCTGCCGATTGAGCTAGAGGTGCGGAATTCGGAAGAACCGAACCGAGGGACAACATTAGCAGTTCGAGCGGCCTTGCGCGAATCGGCGGCGAGTACGGCGGTCACGCGAGCGAGTAGCCTGATTCCGTGACCGCCGACCACGCCGCAGACCTCGCCCTCGCCCTCGAACTGGCCGATCTCGCCGACTCGATCTCCATGCGGCACTTCCGCGACGCGGGCCTGGACATCCGCACGAAACCCGACCGCTCCCCCGTCACCGAGGCCGACCTGGCCGTCGAGCGCGCGATCCGCGAGCGCATCGCCGAAACCCGCCCCGCCGACGGCGTCTTCGGCGAGGAGTTCGGCATCGCCGGCAGCGCCTCCAGGCAGTGGATCATCGACCCCATCGACGGCACGGCGAACTTCCTGCGCGGCGTGCCCGTGTGGGCGACGCTCGTCTCGCTCGCGATCGAGGGGGTGCCGGTCGTCGGCGTCGTGTCGGCTCCGGCGATGCGGCGGCGCTGGTGGGCGTCGCGTGCGGCGGGCGCCTGGACGGTCGAGTCGGCCGCCGAAGCGGGCGCGAGCGGGTCGGGTGCGGATGCCGCGGGCGAGGCCGCCGAGCGCCCCGCGGTGCCCGGGGCGCGCCGTCTGCGGGTCTCCGGCGTCGAGCGCCTCGAGGACGCGTCGCTCAGTTTCCAGAGCCTCGCGCAGTGGCGCGATGCCGGGTACCTCGACCGCCTGCTGGCGCTCTCGGAGCGGGTGTGGCGCGACCGGGCGTACGGCGACATGTGGTCGTACATGCTGCTGGCCGAGGGTCTCATCGACATCACGGGCGAGTTCGACGTGAAGCCGTACGACCTCGCCGCGCTCATCCCGATCGTGGAGGAGGCCGGTGGCCGCTTCAGCTCGATCGACGGCGTACCCGGCCCGTGGGAGGGCAGTTCCCTCGCCACGAACGGGCTCCTGCACGACACGGTGCTCGAGGCGTTGGTCGACCCCGAGATCTGAGCGGGTGCGGATGCCGTGGCCCGCGGCATCCACTCGCGCAGCGGCTCTGGGCCGCCGCCCGCGGCGTCGGGGCTCAGGCGCGCAGCCTCGGCAGCCCGCCGCCCTCGCGGGCCCCGGCCCACAGGTCGACGCCGGCGTCGCCGCCGAGCTCGTCGATGCGGGCGAGGTCGGACTCGGTGAACGCCGGCCCGTCGAGGGCGGCGAAGCCGATGATGCCGAAGCCCGCGTCGCCTGCCGCATCGAGCAGCCCGTCGGTCTCGATCCACCGGTTCAGGATCGAGTACGAGGGCTGGTGGATCGTGAGCGGCACCCCGAGATCGGCGAGGATCTCGGCGGCGCGGCTGCTGTCGGCGGCGGAGTACGAGGAGATGCCGACGTAGAGGGCTTTGCCCTGCCGCACCGCTTCGGCGAGCGCGCCCATCGTCTCTTCGAGCGGCGTTTCAGGGTCGGGGCGGTGCGAGTAGAAGATGTCGACATAGTCGAGCCCGAGCCGTCCGAGGGAGCGGTCGAGGGAAACGTGAAGCTTGTCCAGCTCTTGCTCGGCCACAAGTCTGCCGCGATGACCCTGGACACCTACGCAGACCTCTTCGAGGACGACCTTGACTCAGTTGGGGACCGCCTCAATCACCGGGCCGCTGCAGCAGGTGTGGGCAAAATGTGGGCAAGCGCCGAATCGGTCTATAGGCAAGAAATAGTGGATGGGGTGTCGTTCTGGCCGCGTGATTCCGGGCGTCTCTGGGGGTGGTCATGGTCGGTGATGCTTGGTCGTGGACCTTGCCCCGAACTCGACGCGCTGCATGGTATGCGGATCACGACTCGTGAAGAACGGACGCCATCCCTCGGGAACCCAACGCTGGCGATGCCGGACATGCGGATCCTCGACCGTGCGGCATCGCCCGGACGTACGCGAACGCGAACAACTGCGTCGTTTCCTGCGCTGGCTGTCTGGGAAGGCCTCGCAAGCCGAACACGGCGGTGGGACCGGTCGCACTTTCAGACATGACACCGCCTGGTGCTGGCAGCTACAGCCTCGGATGCCCGTCACCGGTGAAGTCCACGACACGGTCCTCGTCGACGGGATCTGGATCGGCACCTGGTGTCTGCTGATCGCGATCAGCGATACCGGCCATGTCATCGCGTGGCAGTGGTGCGCCCGGGAGTCCACCGCAGCCTGGACGGCCCTGTTCGATCAAGTCCCCGCCCCGATCGTCGCCGTCACCGACGGCGGCTCCGGAATCCGCGCCGCACTGCACAACACCTGGCCGGATACCGCGGTGCAACGCTGCATCTTCCACCTGCAACTCAACGTCACCGGCGAACTGACCCGAACACCCCGCACCGCAGCCGGCCGCGCACTCCGACAGATCTCGCTGAACCTCAGCAACGTCCACGACATCGATGCCGCGATCACCTGGCAGCTCACCCTCGAAGCCTGGTGGCAGCAATACGGCCACCTCACCCGTGAACGCACCCTCTACGACAACGGCCGCTTCGGCTTCACCCACGACCGGCTCCGGAAAGCCTGGGGCATCCTGCACCGTGCCGCCCGAGCCGGCCACGTCTTCACCCACCTCACCCACGGCAACCCCCGCACGACATCACGACTGGAAGGCCTGAACTCACAGATCCGCAACCTGCTCCACCAGCACCGCGGCATGCCCATCGAGCACCGCAAACGAGCCGCCGAATGGTTCCTGCTCCTGCACGAGATCCCCATCAACCACGCCCACGAACACGCGACCCTGCCAGCCCCCGCACCCCGGCCCGCCCGCAACGAGACAACCGGCCAGCCCACCCTCTACGACACCGGACTCGATGCCACCGAAGGCCTCTGGCTCAGAACAGGCTGGGCCGGACGATCATGACACGCCCGAACCATCCACTATTTCTTGCCTATAGGCCGCCGAATCAGAGCCAGCCGAAGCCGTCGCGTGAACGAAAAAACCCCCGGATAACCGGGGGTTTTTCCTGTGACGTGCGAGAACGGTTCGTGGAGATGGGGGGAATTGAACCCCCGTCCATCGCTGAGATTCGACGCCTTCTCCGGGCGCAGCCTGTGCAAGCGTTCTGCTCGGCCCCGACCTTTGCCACAGGCACCCAAGTCGACAGGCCCAGCCTGAAAAAAGTCCCGCGCGTCGCTCAGGCGACGACGTGCAGCGAGTTCCCTAGATGACGCCGGTGACCGGGGCGGGAACCCACCCGGACCGACGGACTATCGGGCTCGCTTACGCAGCGAGGGCGAAGTCGGACTGCTTCTTATTGGCAGTTATTTTTTTGCAGGGGGCGTTCACGAGATAACCCTGCATCCTCGGCCCGCTTCTCGTCGTTTCACAGGCGATGTCGAAACCGATCATCCCCGTGGTCGTCGTATCGACGGACCGTTCTCACACGCTATGGAGTTGCATCCGCGCCGTTCTCGCGAACTGCGCGGCCTCACAGCTTAGAACACTTTCGGGCCCCGCGCCATTCCCGGTTCGGCCGTCATCCGCGAGTGGATGCCGGAGACGGCCTCACTTCACGAGCAGCCGCGTCTCGAGCGATCGCAACTCGGCCGGGGCCACACCCGAGGCCACGAGGTACTCGTTGGCCGAGCCGTGCTCGCGCTCGACGAGATCCAGCGCGTGGTCGAGGGCTTCGGGCGGGCTGCCGCCCATGAGCATGCGCAGGCCCGGCGAATCGGGCACGCCGAAGCGGCCGACGAGCTGCACCATCTCTTCGAGCCACTCGCCGGCCAGGTGGGCCTCGGTGCGGGCGTAGTCTTCGACGACCGTCGCACGGTCGACGCCGACCGAGAGCAGGGAGAGGGCCACGACGACGCCCGTGCGGTCTTTGCCGGCGGTGCAGTGCACGACCGTCGAACCCGCCGGCTGCGCGGCCACGGCCCGCACGGCGTTCGCCAGCACCGGGGCATGGCGGGTGAGCATCCGCTCGTAGAGCTGCTCGAGGCTCACGTCTTCACCGTTCTGCGAGGCGCCCGACCCTTCGAAGACGGGCAGGCTCCGCACCTCGACGTCGAGGCCGTCGAGGTCGTCGGGCATCCGCTCGGCCTCGTATCGGTCGCGCAGGTCGATGACGCTGCGGACGCCCAGAGTCCCGAGCATCGCCCGCCCCGCCGGGCCGAGCCGATGCAGGCCGTCGGAGCGGAACAGCACTCCCGGCCGCACCTCGCCGCCGCGGGCCGACAGGCCCCCGACGTCGCGGAAGTTGTAGGTGCCCGGGACGGGGATGCGCGTCGTCGTATCCATCACGGCGAGCCTATGGCCTGCCGCCGACAATCGGCAGGGAGTCTGCGGAGAGCTCGATCCCCCACTCGCCGGCGAGACCGCGGGCGCCCTCGCCCGTCAGTTCGACGCCGCGGCGCGAGCCGGCGCGGCGGCGGATCCATCCGGCGTCCAGGAACCGGGCCGCCAGGTGCGCGCCGAGCGCCCCGGCCAGGTGCGGCCGGCGTTCCGTCCAGTCGGGGCAGGCGCGGACGAGGGTGCGCGTGCCGCGAATGCCCGCGAGATCCACGCCGAGCCCCGTGAAGCCGTCGGAGGCGCCCGGCGCGAGGTCGAGGCTCTCGGCGACGAGCAGACCGCGGGCGACGAGGCCGTCGGCGAGGGCGACGCCGAGGCGGCCGGCGAGATGGTCGTAGCAGAACCGGGCCCCGGCGAGATCCTCGGCCTCGCGATGCCCGCGGTACCCGGTGACCGGCACTGCCGGCGAGAGACCGCCGAGCGCCTCGAGCGCGACGGCGACGTCAGGCGAGGCGATACGGTAGAAGCGCCGGCGGCCGCGCGCCTCCACCTGCAGGAGTCCGGCATCCACCAGCACCCCGAGATGCTCGCTCGCCGTCGACGGCGACACGCCTGCGATGCCCGCCAGCTCGGACGCCGGGCGGCGGCTGCCGTCGATCAGGGCGGCCAGGATCGCGCTGCGGGCCGGCACCGCGAGCGCCCGGCCGATCGCCGAGAGGTCCTTCGTCATAGGCCGAGTCTAGGCTCGGCACACTTCGGCCGCCGCCGAAACGTTCCGGACGTAGCGTCGCGGTATGACGAACGAACACCACTACTCCGCGCTGCTGCACTGGCAGGGATCCACCGCCGACGGCTACCGCGGCTACCCCCGCGGGCACACCGTCGCCACGCCGCCGGCCGCCGAACCGCTGCGACTCTCGGCCGACCCCGCCTTCCGCGGCGACGCCGCCCGCCAGAACCCCGAGCAGCTCATCGTCGCCGCGGCCAGCTCCTGCCTGCTGCTCATGTTCCTCGGCGACGCCGCCCGCACCGGGATCGACGTGCGCGAGTACCGCGACGACGCCGTCGGAACGCTCCGCGGCGGGCGGATCGCCGAGATCCATCTGCGCCCATGCATCGGCGTCGCGGGGGTGGATGCCGCACACGGCGCCGCAGAGGTCGAACGGATGCTGCGCGCCTCGCACGAGCAGTGCTACATCGCGCGAAGCCTCACGAGCGATATCGTGCTCGTCCCCGAGATCGAGGTGCTCGCATGAACGTCCCCTTCGAGGCCGATATCGAAGTCAGGCTCACGCCTTCTGCGGACGCCCTCGCCGCCTTCGCCCGCACGACCGCCGCCGCCGGCGTCTCCCTCGAGGGCGGCGGAGCCTGGGTCGAGGACGCCCGGGGCATCCACCCGCGACTCGTCGCGCACTTCCTCGTCGCCGACGGCGAGGCGGCCGCCCGCGCCCTCCGCGCCGCCGGCCTCGACCCCGTCGTGCGGCACGTCGCCACCACCAGGCTCGATCAGGAAACACCCGGCACCCTCGCCGCCCACCTCGCGAAGCTCGCCGAGGCCGGCGTGCCGCTCATCGCGCAATACAGCGACCACGGCGGGCGCCTCGTCATCGTCACCGACGCCGAGCACCTGGCCGCGGCGCGGGCCTGCGGCTGAGCGCTACTCCCCCAGATGCCGGCGGCTGGACATCGCCCGCTCGGCCTCGCGCTTGTCCTGCCGCTCGCGGAGGGCCTGCCGCTTGTCGTACTCGCGCTTGCCCTTCGCGACGGCGATCTCGACCTTCGCACGGCCGTCGCTGAAGTAGATCTTCAACGGGACGAGCGTGTAGCCGCCCTCTTTCGTCTTGTGGCTGATCCGCACGATCTCCTGCCGATGCAGGAGGAGCTTGCGCTTGCGCCGCGGGGCGTGGTTGTTCCAGGTGCCCTCGGTGTACTCGGGGATGTGCACGGCATCCAGCCACATCTCGCCGCGGTCGTCGATGAAGGCGTAGCCGTCGACGAGCGAAGCCCGGCCCTCGCGCAACGATTTGACCTCGGTTCCGGTGAGCACGAGGCCGGCCTCGTAGCTGTCTTCGACGGTGTACTCGTGACGGGCCCGGCGGTTGGTCGCCACGACCTTCTCTCCGCGCTCTTTCGCCATGGCGCACACCTCTCCGCGTCTCGGGCAGGCCCGACGGATGCCGGGCAGCCGTTCAGTTTAGCCGACGGATCAGGCGGCCGCGCATCCCGTCCCGGTCGGGACGGGCGACGTCACGTCTTCAGGTACCGCGAGATGGCGATCGCCGCCGAGATCGCCGCGAGGACGACGCCGACGAGCACGAGCAAGGGGACGACGAGCAGCGCATCGCCGAGGTCGACGAAGCTCGTGAACGCGAGCCGTTCGGCGAGGTAGCCCTGCACGAACAGTCGCACGATCGCCACCACTGCGCCGCCGGCCAGCAACGAACCGATGAGGCCCGCGAAGACGCCCTCGAGCACGAACGGCGTCTGGATGAACCGGTTCGACGCACCGACGAGGCGCATGATGCCGAGCTCACGGCGGCGCGAGAACGCCGACAGGCGGATGGTCGTGGCGATCAGCAGCACCGCGGCGACCAGCATGACGACGGCGATCGCGATCGAGGTGAAGCTCGCGGCGTTCAACACGTCGAAGATCTGGTCGAGATAGCGGCGCTGATCCACCACCGACTCGACGCCGGCCGTGCCGGCAAGGGCCTCGGCGATGACATCGGACTGGGACGGGTCGACGAGGTTCACCCAGAACGTCTCGTTCAGCATCTCCGGCGTCGCGTAGTCGGCGGCGGGGGTTCCGGCGAACTGCTCCTGGAAGTTCTCGAAGGCCTGCTCGCGATCCTCGAAGTAGTACTCGTCGACGAACTTGGCGAGGGTGTCGGAGTTCAGCACGGCTTCGATGGTGTCGCGTTGTTCCTCGGTCGCGGCCCCGCCCGTGCACGCGCCGCCGGACAGGTCGGCGCAGAGGTACACGGCGACCTGCGCCCGGTCGTACCAGTAGTTCTTCATCTGGGCGATCTGCAGCTGCAGCAGCGCGGCGGTGCCGACGAAGGTCAACGAGACGAAGGTGACGAGGATGACCGAGACGACCATCGACGCGTTGCGGCGCAGGCCGTTGCCGACCTCGGCGAAGATCAGTCCCGCATTCATCGGGTCGGCCCCACTTCCTGCTCGTCGTCGCCGGGCGTTCCGCCCGGAGCACGAAGGCCCAGGCGTTCGGCGAGCGTGAGCTGCTCGGGCACGAGATCCTCGGCGTCCGGGATGATCGGCGCCGGGGGCAGGTCGGGTTCGGGATCGGGCTCCGCCTGGATCGGGATGGCCGAGGTCGCAGCGGCGGTGACGGCTGCGGCGGCCTCGGTGACCTCGTCTTGCGCTTCGGGTTCGACGTAGAGGGGCGGGGCCTGCTCCATGACGGCGGCCGTGACCTTCGGGTTCGCGGCCGTGACCGGGGCGGGTTCACCGCCGGCATCCGCTGCGGCACCGGCATCCACGACCTCCGCGTCGCCCTCGCCGTGCCCGACCGCGTACCCGCCGTGACTCTCGTCGCGCACCACTTCGCCGGCCGACAGTTCGATGACGCGACGCTTCATCTGGTCGACGATGCCGGCCTCATGGGTGGCCATGACGATGGTCGTGCCGCCCGCGTTGATGCGTTCGAGGAGGGTCATGATGCCGGCGCTCGTGACCGGGTCGAGGTTGCCGGTGGGCTCGTCGGCGAGCAGGATCTGAGGTTTGTTGACGATCGCGCGGGCGATGGCAACGCGCTGCTGCTCGCCGCCGGAGAGCTCGTGCGGCATCCGCTTGCCCTTGCCGTCGAGGCCGACGAGCTTCAAGGTGTCGGGCACCGCCTGGTGGATGTAGCCGCGCGACTTGCCGATGACCCGCAGGGTGAAGGCGACGTTCTCGAACACGTTCTTGTTCGGCAGCAGCCGGAAATCCTGGAAGACGACCCCGAGGCTGCGGCGGAAGAACGGCACCTTGCGCGAGGAGATGCGGTCGAGCTCCTGCCCGAGCACGTGGATGCGACCCGAACTCGGCTTCTCCTCCTTCAGGATGAGGCGGAGGAAGGTGGATTTGCCGGAGCCGGAGGCGCCGACGAGGAACACGAATTCGCCGCGCAGGATCTCGACATCGACATCGTCGAGTGCGGGGCGTTGCGTTCCCGGGTAGACCTTGGTGACGTTGTCGAAGCGGATCATCGGGATCGAGCGTAAGCCCGCCCGCAGCGAATGCCGGGAGCGACGCGCACGGCCCCGCGAACCTCACCGCGAGCGCGCGGGCCCTCGCCGGGTGGGGCCCGGCTCAGTCGTCGTGCTGCTGCTTGCGCCAGCGGATGCCGGCGGCGATGAAGCCGTCGAGCTCGCCGTCGAAGACGGTCGCCGGGTTGCCGACCTCGTATCCCGTGCGGAGGTCTTTGACGAGCTGCTGGCCGTAGAGGAAGTAGGAGCGCATCTGGTCGCCCCAGCTGGCGGTGATGGTGCCGGCGAGTTCCTTCTTCTTCGCCGCCTCCTCCTCGCGCTTGGCCAGCAGCAGCCGGGTCTGCAGCACGCGCATCGCTGCGGCCCGGTTCTGGATCTGCGACTTCTCGTTCTGCATCGACACGACGATGCCCGTCGGCAGGTGGGTGATGCGGACGGCGGAGTCGGTCGTGTTGACCGATTGGCCGCCGGGGCCCGAGGAGCGGAATACGTCGACGCGGATGTCGCCCTCGGGGATCTCGACCTCCTTGGCCTCCTCCATCACCGGGATGACCTCGACCGCGGCGAAGGACGTCTGCCGCTTGTCGGCGCCGCCGAAGGGGCTGATGCGGGCCAGGCGGTGCGTGCCGGCCTCGACCGAGAGCGTGCCGTAGGCGTACGGGGCATCGATCTCGAAGGTCGCCGACTTGATGCCGGCGCCTTCGGCGTAGCTCGTGTCCATGACCTTGACCGGATACTTGTGGCGTTCGGCCCAGCGCAGGTACATGCGCATGAGCATCTCGGCGAAGTCGGTGGCGTCGTCGCCGCCGGCGCCGGAACGGATGGTGACGACGGCCGAGCGCGGGTCGTACTCGCCGTCGAGGAGCGTCTGGACCTCGAGGTCGCCGACCGTCTTCTGCAGGGCGGCCAGCTCGGTGCGCGCCTCGTCCTGCGTCTCGGCGTCGTCGGCCTCGTTGGCGAGTTCGACGAGCACCTCGAGGTCGTCGAGGCGGCGGTCGACGTCGGTGACGCGCTTGAGTTCGGCCTGCCGGTGGCTGAGGGCGCTCGTGACCTGCTGGGCGCGCTCGGGATCGTCCCACAGATCGGGTGCGCCGGCCTCTTCGGAGAGCCGGGCGATGTCGGCCTCGAGGCCGTCGACGTCGACCACGGCCCGGATGTCGCCGAACGTCGTGCGGAGGGCCTGGATCGCCTGGGTGAAGTCTGCATCCAACATGTCGCCTCAAGCCTAGCCGTGCGGGTGGATGCCGGAGCGCGCCCGGCCCTGGCCGCGCGGCGCGCGCCCGGCGCACCGGTGGCCGCGCCGTGCCCGGCGTGCCAGCATGGAGGCATGGCGGAGGAGTTCGGCGGCGACCCGGTGTGCTGGCTGGATCGGGTGTGCCCGGAGTGCGGTGCCTTCGCCAAGGGCGCGGACGCGGCCCGCTGCCGCCGCTGCGGGGCGGAACTGCCCGCCCGCGAAGACTGACGGCTCTCGGCCGCGGCGCAGCCTCGTCCGGGCCGCAGCACTCTCACCCGATGCGCGGCGGCCCCGCCGCGAGCCGGCGCCGCGACGCCGCCGGGATCTCCTCGGCCGGCACCTCCCAGTCCGCTTCGAGCCACCAGTTCATGCCTGCCTCTGCCCAGGGGCGCACGACTGCGGCGTCGGCCGCGGCATCCACCCCGCCCGTCGTGCCCTCCTGCACGAAGGCGAACGGCCCATCGAGCCCGGCTGCCGCGCGCTCCTGCTCGATCCACGCGACTGCCTCGGCGGCGACCTCCGGCGTGAAGCCGGGATTGCCGGGCTCGGCGTCGGTGCCGACGGGCAGATAGTTCGGGATCCACCCCGCCGTGCCGATCACCCGCCGCATCGACCGCGGCCGCGGCCACGCGCCGACCGTCCAGATCGGGATCGGCTGCTGCACCGACGGAGGCGGCAGCATCTGCACGGTGCGCCGCACACGGAAATGCTCGCCCTCGTACGAGAACGGCTCGCCGCGCCACAGCAGCGGCAGCAGCTCGAGCGATTCGTCGAGCCGTTCGGCCCGCACGCGCCGCCCCGGATCGTCCTCGAAGATCCAGAACCGCTCCTCGACGTCCTGCGGAACTCCGAGCCCGACGGCCAGGATCACCCGCCCGCCCGAGAGCCGGTCGACCGTCATCGTCTGCCCCGCGAGCTCCCACGGCCGCCGGCGCGGCACCGGGGTGAGCATCGTGCCGAGCCGGATACGGCTCGTGCGCATCGCAGCGGCCGCGAGCATCGCCCACGCATCGCTCGCCCAGATCCCCTCCCAGACGAAGAAGGCATCCCAGTCGTGCGCTTCGGCGAGCACCGCGAACTCGACCGCCTCGCCCGGATCCGTGCCCGTGTAGATGAACCCGTACTCCATGCTGCAGACGATACGGCGAGCCGCCGACATTGAGTGGTGGAAGTACACGGGCGACTACACGTGTGAACGACCGAGAACGGTCCGTCCTCCCTGCAACCCAAGCTGCAAATGTTCTAGAATCGCACACATGACTCTCGATTCCGCCGCACTCGGGATACGCATCGCCCAGGCACGCACCGATGCAGGGCAGACGCAAGCGCAGCTCGCGGCGACCGCCGGTCTCGATCGGAGCGCCGTCGCGAAGATCGAGACGGGTGCTCGCGGCGTGTCTGCATTGGAATTGGCGCGCCTTGCCCAAGCTGTCGGCCAGCGAGTCGAATGGCTGCTCGAGGATGGCCCGGCCGCCGTGGTCTCGCACCGGATCCGTCGTGACTCGGAGTCGACGGCGGCGACGATAGACCGCGAGCTCGAACGGCTCGCGCGAGATGTCGAGTTCGTCGCCGAGCAGAACGGCGCGCTGCCCCTTCCCGCGCGTGAGCCGTGGCAGGTGCCCAGTTCGACCGAGGACGCCGAGCGACTCGCCGCACGCGTTCGAGTTGAGCTCGGCCTCGATCCCGAGCAAGCCGTTCATCGCGTGGTCGAAACGCTCGCGCCTCTCGGATTCCTCGTGTTCGTCGAGGAACTGGGCCCGGATGCCGCCGACGGTGCCACGGTATTGCTCGAACGCGGTGCCGTATCCCTGGTCAACGGCACTGGCCAGCGTGGCCGACGTCGGTTGACGGCGGCGCATGAACTCGCACATTTCCTCGTCGCGGATGATTACACGGTGGATTGGCGAGTGTCGGAGCGTGCAACGTCGGATCAGGCGGAGGCGCTCTTCGATCGCTTCGCCCGGGCATTCCTCCTGCCACCGGAAGGCCTGCGAAGCTCCTGGTCATCCGTGGCCGGAGACGGACTCCGCGCCGCCGCCGTGCAGGTGGCAAGCCATTTCCAGGTCGATATGGCCACGCTCGCGAGACGCCTCGTCGAAATCGACGTATTGTCAGCGAGCGAGGCGAACAGCATTCACGGTATCCGCACGACACGCGCCGACATCATCGACTTCAACCTGCTCGTCCCGTACGAGCTCGAACAAGACACCCTTCCTCGCGCGTACGAGCGCGCTGTGCTGTCGCTGTATCGCGGCGAGCGGATCAGCGCCGAACGCGCCCTTGATCTGCTGCGGGGCAGGTACACGTCGGAGGATCTCCCTCCGCTCCCAGCCGCCCGTGAAGACGAGCTCTGGTCGATCCTGCTGTGAGCGGCGAGGTCGCGGAGCCGTGGATCTTCGATACCGGCCCACTCAGTCATTTCGCGAAGGCGGGCTGGCTTGGCTTGCTCAAGTTGATCGCTACCGACCATCCCGTCCTCATCCCCGACGTCGTCCTCGACGAGTTGAAGCGCGGCGCCGTGTCGCATCCGCATCTCTCGATGGTCGTGGCCGCCACCGAAGACTGGATTCGTGTCCACCCGATCGCCGATCGGTCTGCACTCGTCGCGTTCGCGAATTACACCGCGCTGCTCGTCGGCACCGATGGTGTGAAGAACCTCGGCGAGTGCGGAGTACTCGCCCTTGCGGAGACGCTTCCGGCTACCGCGATCGTCGACGATCGTGCAGCGCGGAACGCCGCTTCACGAAGTGGCGTGCAACTGCGCGGCACCGCCGGGCTGATCCTGGACGCGGTGCGCGACCACGGCCTCCCTCGCGATACCGCAAGCGCAGTCGCCGATGATCTCCTCACCAGCCAGTACCGGCTTCCGTTCGAACGGGGCCGTTTCGTTCAGTGGTCTGTCGAGAACGGCCTACTCGAAGACGAGTGAGCCCTACGGTCTCAACGTCAGTGGCAGCACGTACGGTGCTGGCCATGAGGAAATCACGTGCAGATGAAATCTTGCCGTCCCGCCCTATGAAAGAGGCCGTGTCGGAGATCATCGCGATGAGTGTCCTCGGCGGGTTGATCGTCTTCGTGCTCTGTGCGTTCCCCGGCAATGACAGCGTCGCAGCGGGGATGGATATGGCCCCCCAGTTCGGGATGGTCGTGTTGGAACACATCGGGTGGGGATTCGGCGTATATGTCCCGATCCTGCTGAGTTTTTACGCGATCGTGATCGGTGGACAGCTCGTCGCAGATTCGACGACGGCAGCCTCGACAAGGCGCATGTTCGGCTTCGCGGCCGAGGCGATGGCCGGGGCTCTCGTCCCCGCACTGGTCTTGATCGTTGCCGCATGCGTGGCAGATCCCATGCAGGTCGGCTCGTTGTTTGTGATCGTACCCGTCTCCGCGGTGGTGTTCTTCCTAGCGATCCAGCTCGGTGGGTTCATCGTATTTGAGCGGTCGCTGCGATTGTCCGCTGCCGAGCGGGCGCGCGACTGGGCGAAAGAGCACCTCGGAGCATTGAAACCTCGGTCGCGGAAACCGATCTGGTTCGTTGTAGTAGCGCATGCCGTGGTCGGAGGCGCGGGAGGGCTTGGGATTACGCTGCTCCTGGACCGGCCTTCCGGATCGCTCTTGATGCTGTTCCTGCTATACGGTTCGGTGGCGTTGGGGCTCGGACTTGCCAGCGTGAACGGCCTGTTCACGTATCGGACAACGCAGGACCGGTTGTACACGGTGACGGCGTGGATAATCTGTTCGACTCTGTACCTGGTTGGGCTCTTGCTGGCCCTGGAGGCCTTCGTCCGGATAGGACCAGCCGCAGGCCTCGGGGTCTTGTCCTCGGTCGTACTATCTCTGATATCGACCTTCTGGCCACGACATCGGGCGTCTCGGTTCGTATTGGACTGGTCCTTGCACGGAGCGGCGACACGATACGCTGCGCGGTCGATCACGACGAGATATGTGCGCAACGTACGCGTGATCCGTGAGCTCGTCCAGTCACCGGAACCCGATCAGCCGATCAGCTTGCAGGACAGGATCATGGTTGTCTTCCGGCCTGTCCGCGGCGACACATCCGCTCCGCATGGTGACTCCTGCACATGTCGTCGCACATTCGACCGATCTCACGGTCATTGCGACGCCCATACCTTCGAGTCCGAGGACATCAACTCCGGCAGCGCGGTCTGAGCCACGCCACGGACCCCGCGGCATCCACCCCCGCCCCGGGCGGATGCCGCGACGTGGCGTCAGGCCGTTGCGAGTTCCGCCTCTTCGGCCGCGGCCTGCGGCTCGGAGGCCGCCGCGAAGCGGATGACGCCGCGGATGTTCTTACCCGCCCGCATGTCGTCGTAGGCGTCGTTGATCTCATCGAGGGTGTAGGTGTGCGTGATGAGCTCGTCGAGCTTGAGGTTGCCGGCGCGGTACATGTTCAGCAGGTTCGGCATGGCCTCGCGGGGCGACTTCATGCCGTACAGGGCACCCTGGATGCGGATCTGCATCATCGCGAGGAAGTTCGCGTTGAAGCCGGGGATCGGCCCGTCCTCGCTCGCCGAGCTCACGCCCGTGACGACGAGCGTGCCGGCCTTGCGGACGGCGGAGAGGCCCGCCGACGAGCGCGTTGTCGACGATGCTCGCGGTCAGCACCACGACATCCGCCCCCTGCCCGTTGGTGAGGGCGGCGAGCCGATCGCGCGCCTCGTCGAGCGAGCCGTACGACTCGGTCGCGCCGAAGTCGAGCGCCCAGGCCTGCTTGTTCGCCACGGGGTCGATCGCGATGATGTGCGAGGCGCCCGACTCGCGGGCCCCCTGCACGGCGTTCATCCCGACGCCTCCGACACCGAAGACGAGCACGACGTCGCCCGGCTGCACGTTGCCGGCGTACGCGGCGGATCCGAAGCCGGTCTGCACGCCGCACGCGACGAGGCAGGCGATCTCCAGCGGGATGTCCTTGTCGATCTTGACGAGCGACAGCTCGTCGTAGACCTGCCACTCGGCGAAGGTGCCTAGCAGAGCGGAGGTGGCGATGTCGTGGCCGTCGGCGTGCATGCGGAAGGTGCCGTCGAGCTGGTCGCCGACCATGATCTTCGCACCGAGGTCGCAGAGGTTCTGCATGCCCATGGCGCACCAACGGCACTTGCCGCAGCCCGGGATGAACGAAGTGATGACATGGTCGCCGACCTCGAGCGTCGTCACCCCCGGCCCCACCTTGCGGACGATGCCCGAGCCCTCGTGGCCGGCGACGACGGGCAGGTGCTCGGGCGGGATGTCGCCGTGGGAGATGTGGTCGTCGCTGTGGCAGAGGCCCGTGGCGACCATCTCGACGAGCACTTCGCCCGTCTTCGGCTCGTCGAGCTCGACCTCCTGCACGCGCCACTTCCCGGGAGCTTCCCACAGCACGGCGGCTCTTGTCTTCATGGTTCGACCCTTCATTGCGTCGTGACCGCGCCGAACGGCGCCGGCCGGCGCGGCGGCGCCCCACGGCATCCGCACCCGGCACCACGACCGCCCGCTTCGTCGCTTGCGGCACTCGGTGCCGGAATCCGCGCTTGCCGAGGATGCTAGCGAGCCCATGCAGGGGGTACAACCCCCTGGCCCTTCCATTTCGGCACCCGGTGCCGATACAGTGGCCGCACGATTCGAGGAGGAATCACATGGGAAGACTCGAGGGCAAAGTCGCCTTCATCACCGGTGCCGCGCGCGGCCAGGGCCGCAGCCACGCCGTCAAACTCGCCCAGGAGGGCGCCGACATCATCGCCGTCGACATCGCGGCGCAGATCCCGAGCGTGCCGTACCCGATGGCCACGCCCGACGACCTGGCCGAAACCGTCCGGCAGGTCGAGGCCCTCGACCGGCGCATCGTCGCACGCGAGGCGGACGTGCGCGACCTCGCCGCGCTGCAGGCCGTCGTCGCCGAAGGGCAGGCCGAGCTCGGCCCGATCGACATCATCCTCGCCAACGCCGGCATCGGCATGTCGGCCGGCGGCGAAGGCGACCTCGTCACCGCCTGGCAGGACGTCATCGACACGAACCTCACCGGCGTCTACAACACCGTCATGGCCGCCGTGCCGAGCCTCATCGAGCAGGAGGCCGGCGCGATCGTCCTCACGAGCTCGACGCAGGGCCTGAAGGGCACCGGCGGCAACGGCGACCCGGGCGGCACCGCGTACGCGGCCGCCAAGCACGGCGTCGTGGGCCTCATGCGCACCTTCGCGCACTGGCTCGGGCCGAAGGGCATCCGCGTGAACACCGTGCACCCGACGGGCGTGAACACGCCCATGATCCGCAACGAGATCATCGAGCAGATGTTCGCCGACGGCAACATGGACGCGGTGACGAACATCATCCCGATCCCCTGGGTCGAACCGATCGACATCTCGAACGCGATCGCGTTCCTCGTCAGCGACGAAGGGCGATACGTGACGGGCGTGGCGTTCCCCGTCGACGCGGGCTTCAGCGCCCGCTGAGTTCTCGGGTGCGGATGCCGGGGCGCGACCCTCGGCATCCGCACCGCCGCACCTTCGGCGCCCACGCCGCACCCCGGGGCCCGCCGCCCGCCCCGCCCCGGGCGGGCGGCCCCTCGCGCGAAGCGTACGATCGGAGGGATGCCCACCTCCCCCGCCGAGTTCCGCTGGCGCTCGATCATCCTCCCCGCGTATCTGCCGACGCTGCTGTTCTCGCTCGGCGAGGGCGCGATGATCCCCGTCATCCCGATGGTCGCCACCGACCGCGGGGCGACGATCGCGCTCGCCGGCCTCGTGGCGGCGATGATCATGGTCGGCGAACTCGCCGGCGATCTGCCCGCCGGCTGGCTCGTCTCCCGCATCGGCGAGCGGACCTCGATGATCGGCGCGGCGATGCTCGCCGTCATCGGCATCCTCGTCGCGCTCGCCGCCCCGAGCGTGCTCTCGCTCGGCATCGGAATCTTCCTGCTCGGCCTTGCGACGGCCGTCTTCGGCCTCGCCCGGCATGCCTTCCTCACCAGCTACGTGCCGGTGCGCTCGCGGGCGCGGGCGCTTTCGACGCTCGCGGGTGTGTTCCGCGGCGGCTGGGCGGTCGGGCCGTTCCTCGCGGCGGCGCTCATCGCCTGGACGGGCTCGACCGAGACCGTCTTCTGGGTGCTCGTGGCGGCCTGCTTCGCGGTCATCGTCGTCCTGCTCGTGCTCCCCGACCCGGAGCGCGTCTTCGCCCGTCGCGCCGCGGATTCGCCGGTGGATGCCCCGAGCACCGCCGCCGTAGGCTCCGCCGCTCCGGGCTCCGCTACCGCGGGCACCGCCGAGGCGGCCGCCGACACGTCCCACGGCGTGTTCCGCGCGATCGTGCGGCATCGCGAGGTGCTCACCCGCATCGGCACCGGCGCCGGCCTCCTCGCCGCGCTGCGTTCGAGCCGCACCGTCATCGTGCCGCTGTGGGCGGTGTCGATCGGCATGTCGCCCGAGGCCGCGTCGATCGTGATCGGCATCTCGGCGACGATCGACTTCGCCCTCTTCTACGTGAGCGGCCAGGTGATGGATCGCTTCGGCCGGCTCTGGGGGGCGATGCCGGGCCTCATCGGGCTGACGATCGGGCATTTCGTGCTCGCCCTCACGCACGACGTGCCGGGCAACGTGACGTGGTTCATCGTCGTGGCGATGCTGTTCGGGCTCGCGAACGGACTCTCGAGCGGGGTCATCATGACGCTCGGAGCCGATCTCGCACCGACCGGGAACCCCGCGCCGTTCCTCGGCGCATACCGCACGATCGCCGATGCCGGGCAGGCCGCCGCCCCGCTCGCGCTCTCCGGCATCGCCTCGGTGCTCTCGCTCTCGTTCGCCTCGGCGGCGATGGGCGTCGTCGGCATCCTCGGCACGGCGATGCTGTGGCGCTGGGTGCCGCGATACGTTCCGCGTCGGCCGCGCGGCTGAGGGGCGCCCGCCGCCCGCCCGGCCGACGCCGGTGTCAGCGGAAGAACGCCTCCGCGCTGGCGGTGACCTGGATCGGCACGGTGATCGGCACGAGCTCCGTCGACAGCGGCGCGACCCAGACGGCGCTGAGCGTCACCCTCGCTCCCCCGTCCACGGCGGGCTCGGCCGCCACGATCCGCACCTCGTGCAAACCGTGCTCGGCGATGCCGAGGTAGTCGGCGGCCACCGCACGCACCGAACCGCCGTCGAGGCCGATGACGAGCTCGCCGTCGATCATGCCCATGTTCGAGGTGCCGAAACTCTCGGCCGCGGCGAGCGCCGCCCCGTCGGCGAGGGTGAAGAGACGTTTGCGCTCGACGTAGAGGCTCGTGGCGGAGACGATGACGAGGATCACGGCGAGGGCGAGCACCCCGTAGCCGAGGGCGAGCAGCAGGGTCGAGCCGCGCTCGTCGTCGCGGGCCCGGGCGACGGTTTCGCGGGCGCTCATTCGGCGCCCCCGAACTTCGACACCGGCAGCGTGGCCGTGCCGTTCACGGGGATGCTCGCGAGGCGGTCGAGCGAGAACAGGGCGGGGACGAGCGGCAGCGTCACGCGCGTCGTCACCGAGAAGCGGACGGAGCTGCCGGGCTCGAGGCAGTCGCCGCCGAGGCAGTCGAGGTCGACCTCGGCGTCGCCGGTTTCGAGGCCGGAGTCGGCGAAGGCGATGCGCACGGCCCGGTCTGCGGCCGCTTCGCCGGCTTCGACGTTCTCGGCGCGGGCGTAGACGCGCGCGGCCTGCCTGGCTGCGCCTTCGACGGCGAGCGTTCCGCCCTGGATCTCGGCCATCGCGATGACGAGGTAGACGAGGGGCACGAGCAGCAGCAGGCCGACGGTGAGGAACTCGAGGGAGGCGTTGCCTCGATCCGCTGCCAGGCGCGCCCGGATCCGCCGCACGAACCGGGTCGCCCGGTCACGACAGGGTTTCGATGGCCGCATGACCGCTCACCTCCAGCCCCTGGTCGATGCCGATGAGCCCGATGAGGGGCAGCGTGGCCCGCACGCGGATCTCGATGACGGGGACGCCGTCGATCTCGTCGCGCGAGACGCTGACGTCTTGGGCGAACTCGTCGGCGATCGCCGTCGAGATGAGCTGCCGGGTGCGTTCGACGCCGTCCGCGGGTTCGGCACCGGCCAGCGCGGCCTGCCGGGCGCCCTCGGCGGCCGCGTCGAGCAGGGTGTTGCGCACGTGGAGGCCGAGGGCGAGCTGGATGACGGCGAGCGCGAGGCTCGTCATGAGGATCGCGACGAGCAGGAACTCGACGGGTGCCGAGCCTCGTTCGGCGCCGAGCGTGCTGGCGAGCGTACGGGCGAGCGGATGCCGGGCGGCAGCGCTCCGTGCGCGTTCGCGCCTCGGATGCCGCTGCCTCGGATGCCGCTGCCTCAGATTCCGCTGCCTCAGATTCCGCTGACGCGCGAGATCGCGTCCTCGAAGACCTTCTCCAGCGCCGGCCCGGCGAGGCCCCAGATCAGGAGAACCAGCCCGGCTGTCATCAGGGTGATCAGCACCCAACCCGGCACGTCGCCGCGCTCCGATGCGGGTGAGAGCCGGGCGGCGAGCGCGGTGCGCGCGCGCAGCAGGCTGCCGGTGAGGGTCTGGGCGATGCGGCGGCTGTGGCTTCGCATGTGGGGTGTTCCTTTCTCGGTCGCCGGGTTCGGCGATGGGGCGGGGTTCCGGATGCCGGTGCATCAGAATCCGGACTGCAGGACGATGTAGCCGGGGAAGAGCGCGAACGCGACCGTCACCGGCAGGATCAGGAAGATGAGCGGCACGAGCATCGCGATCTCCTTCTTGCCGGAGACCTCGATGATCGTGCGCTTCGATTCCTCGCGGACGTCGCCGGCCTGTGCACGGAGCACGGCGGCCAGCGGTGCACCGCGTTCGAGGGCGCCGAGCACCTGGTCGAGGCATCGGGTGAGCGCAGGATGGTCGATATCGTCGCGGAGGGTCGCGAGGGCGGTCGTGAGCGGCACGCCGGTCGCCACGCTCGCCGTGAGCCGTGAGAACTCCCCCGGCAGGGCGCCCGATCCGGTCTGCGAGACCCGGCGGATCGCGTCGAGCATCCCTTCGCCTGCCGTGAGGCTCAGGGTGAGGAACTCGAGGACGGTCGGCAGTTCGCCGCCGATCTGGGCGATGCGGCGTGCGGCACGGCGCTGCAGCCACCAATCGCGCCCGATCGCGCCGAGCACGGCGGCCAGGAACGGGACGGCGATGCGGACGATGAGCGGCATCGATGCGAGCCCGGGCGAGAACACCGCGAGGAGGGCGCCGAGTGCGAACGCGGCGGCGGCGCAGGCGAGCTGTTCGGCGCGGAAGCGTTCGACGGACGTCTCGGATCCGGCCTGCCGCAGGCGCTTGGCGATCGTCGCATTGCCGCCGAGCGTGGCCCCGGCGATGCGCTGCAGCGAGGCGAGCACGGGCGCCACGACGACGCCGAACACCTGAGAGGGGTCCGCGGGGCGCCGGTCGACCTCGGCGCGGGCCTCGGCGGAGATGTCGACGAGCATCGGCGCGACGCGTTCGGCCAGACGCGGCCGCCCGAGCCGCGGCACGCTCGTGACGACGAGCCAGAGCCCGAAGCCGCCGAGGAGGCCGAGGAGAACGGCGATCGGGGCGATCGCGGTGGGATTCAGCGGAACCATCGGCGCTCCTCGGGGATGCGGCCGAGGGCGACCATCGACCGGTAGGCGACGAAGGTGATGACGACGCCGGCGATCAAGAGGCCCGTGCCGGCCGGGCTGTTGTACGAGGCGATCGCCTCGGGGCGTGAGGCGAGCAGGAGCAGCAGCAGCCACGGGGCGGCGACGCCGAGCCTGGCGGCGTTGCGGATCCACGACTGCCGGGCGACGACCTCGGCCCGCAGCGCCGCGTCCTCGCGGAGATAACCGGCCAGGCCCCGGAGCACCGCGGTCAGGTCGGTGCCGCCGACCTCGCGCGCCATGCGCAGGGTTTCGAGGATGCGGTCGGCGACGGGGTCGGCCAGGCGCCCCTTCAGCCGTTCGAGGCAGACGGCGAAGTTGCCGGAGGCGCGGTACTCGTGTTCGAAGGCGGCGAAGGCGCGCCGTGTGGGCGCGGGCCCGAGCTCGGCGAGGGATCCGACCGCGTCCGGCAGGCTCATGCCGCTCCGCACGCTCGAGACGAGGTGGTCGACGACGTCGGGCCAGACGGCGCGGTGCTCGGCCCGGCGGTGGGCGGCGCGACGGTGGATGACGATGGCCGGCAGCGCGGCGCCGAGGAGGCCGGCGACGAGTGCCAGGACGGGCAGGCCGAGGATCGCCTGCACGAGGGCGGCCGCGACGACGCCGAGGAAGAGGCAGACGGCGACGACGGCGGGGATCGGCACACGTTCGAGGCCGGCGAGCGAGAGCTCTGCGGTCACCCGATCGGCGAGCCCGCTCTTGCGGGAGGCCGTTCGGGCACCGGCCGGCCAGAGGAACGGCGAGGCCACGAGCAGCAGCCCGAGTCCGAGGAGCGCCCCGAGGGCGAGGGCGGTCATGCCGCGACCCCCAGCAGGGCCTCGAGCCCGTCGCGGTCGGGGAACTTCTCGACCCTGGCCGGCATCGTCCCGGTCGCTTCGAGGCGGCCGCCGCGCCGCACGAACAGCGGCTCGGCCTCGACGACGGCGCCGCGGCATCCACCGGTCGTCGCGAGGATCTCGTGCACCCGGCGCACGCCGTGCTCGTCGATCGTGAGGTGCACGACGAGGTCGATCGTTGCGGCGACGGTCGGCACGACGAAGGCGGAGTCGATGTTGCGGCCGGCCAGCAGCGGCAGGGTGCAGAGCTTGGCGAGCGCATCGCGGGCGGAGTTCGCATGGATCGTGCACATGCCCGGCAGGCCGGAATTCAGCGCGATGAGGAGGTCGAGGCTCTCCGCCTCGCGCACCTCGCCGACGATGAGGCGGTCGGGTCGCATGCGGAGAGCCTCTTTGATGAGGCGGCGCAGGGTGATCTCCCCGGTGCCTTCGAGGCTCGGCTGGCGGCACTGCAGGGCGACGAGGTCGCGCACGTCGAGGTCGAGCTCGAAGGTCTCCTCGACGGTGATGACGCGGTCGTTCGCCCGGGCGGAGGACATGAGCGCGTTGATCATCGTCGTCTTGCCGGTGTGCGTGGCCCCGGAGACGAGGATGTTGGCCCCCGAGACGACGGCGAGCTCGAGGAAGCGTGCGGCGCCGGCATCCATCGACCCGAGCTCGACGAGGGTGTCGAGCGAGCGGATGCGCCGCTGGAACTTGCGGATGTTCACCGACCAGTGGCCGCGCACGACGTCCGGGATCGCGACGTGCAGGCGCGAGCCGTCGGGCAGGGACGCGTCGACGAAGGGCTGGGAGAGGTCGACGCGGCGGCCGCTGGACTGCAGCATCCGCTCGACGAGCTCGCGCACCTCGCGATCGCTGAGGACGACGTTCGTGAGCTCGGAGACGCCGTTGCGGGCGACGAAGACCTTCGTGGGCGAGTTGATCCAGATCTCCTCGACCGATTCGTCGTCGAAGAAAGGCTGCAGCGGCCCGAACCCGGTGAGGCTCGCGACGACGTCTCGGGCGGTCGCCGCCTCGTCGGCGAGCAGCGCGTGCGAGCCGGCCAGGGCGCGTTCGCCGTAGCGGCGCACCTCTTCTCTGACGATGCGCTCGGCGCCGGCGGACCCGCCTGCGAGGTCGACCCCCTCGCGGAGCACGCGTGCGCGCACCCGGTCGGCGATCGTGCGTACGGGTTCTTCCATGGCGACCATCATGGATGATGCGCACGGAAGACCCCGAGAATTATCCACAGCCCGTGCGCGCATAGACTGGGCGCGCACGCGCGGGAGTGGTGAAACCGGTAGACACGCAGGATTTAGGTTCCTGTGCCTTCGGGCGTGTGGGTTCGAGTCCCACCTTCCGCACCGAATGCATGCCGGTGTGCGGATGCCGCGGCGCGCCGTTCCGTGCCGATTCCGTCGAATCGTCGGCATCCGCTTCCCGAGCGGCCCTCGCTCGTCTACGATGAGTGAAGGTTAGGTTACCCTCACCTCACTTGACCCCCGTTCGGGGTCGACCGAACCCGCCCACGCGGACCGCACCGAATCGAGGCCCCATGTCGATCACCGTCGAAGCCCCCGCACGCAGCGCCGAAGCGCCCCTCGACGTCGCCGCGCTCGTGCGCGCCGCATCCGCCGACGTGCACAAGGACGCCGAGAACCGCGGCTTCATCGTCGACCTCATGGGCGGCAAGCTGAGCCTGGCCGAGTACACCCGCTACCTCGCGCAGTACGCGTGGATCTACGAGGCGCTCGAGGCCCGCGGATCCCGCTCCGGCGACCCGAAGGTCTTCGACCCGGGCCTGGCCCGCCTCGCCGCGATCGAGGCCGACCTCGTCGCCCTCGGCGCCGCGGACTGGCGCGACGCCCACCCCATGCTCCCGGCCACCCGCGACTACGTCGAGCACCTCCGCGAGCTCGCCGGCGACGACGTCCGCTACCTCGCCCACCACTACACCCGCTACCTCGGCGACCTCTCGGGCGGCCAGGCGATCGCCAAGCTCGTCGCCCGCCACTACGGCGCCACCGAGGAGCAGCTCTCGTTCTACCGCTTCGACATCGCCGCCGACGGCGTCGTGAAGGTCAAGCGCGCCTACCGCGAGGCCATGAACGACCTCGCCCTCGACCCCGAGCAGGTCGACCGCCTCGTCGCCGAGGTGCTGGAGTCCTTCCGCTACAACGCCGCCGTCTTCGAGGCCCTCGCCGCCTGACGGCGGGCACCGCGCGAGCGACGGCCGGCCCTGCGGGGCCGGCCGTCCGCGTTCGTCCACCTCCGGGATCCACCCCTGTACGAGCCGCCTCATCCTTGCGGATGATTCACGGCTTTCGCCCCGTGTCCAGGGCTTCCGGCTCACTAGACTGCAGAAGACAGCCGCCGCCACGCGACCCGGCGTCCGCCAGGTCCGACGACGACACTCAGGGGAAATCACCGTCATGGTTCAGTCTGCGCTCATCCCATGGCTCGATCCCGAGGTCATCATCGCCGGCGCAGGCCCGTGGGCCCTGCTCGTGGTGTGCTTCATCGTCTTCGCCGAGACCGGCCTGCTCGTCGGGTTCCTGCTGCCGGGCGACACGCTCCTCGTCATCTCGGGGCTGCTGACGCACACGAGCCTCGTCTTCGGCGTCGAGATCTGGTGGGTCGGCCTCGCGATCGGCGTCGCCGCGTTCGTCGGCGGCGAGGTCGGCTACCTCATCGGCCACAAACTCGGGCCACGGGTGTTCGAGCGCAAGGAATCCGGCCTGTTCAGCGTGAAGAACGTCGAACGCACGAACGCGTTCTTCGAACGCTTCGGCGGCCTGGCCGTCATCCTCGCCCGCTTCGTGCCGATCGTGCGCACCTTCACCCCCGTCGCCGCGGGCGTCGGGCATATGGACTACCGCAAGTACAGTCTGTACAACCTCATCGGCGCGGTGATCTGGGGCGCAGGCCTCACGGTCTTCGGCTACCTCATCGGCTACATCCCGCCGGTCGCCGAGTTCGTCCGCGAGTACATCGACGTCATCCTCATCGGCGCGGTCGTCGTCACGCTCGTCCCGACGCTGTGGCACTACTGGCAGTCCTCGCGCAAGGCCCGCCGCGCCGAAGCGGCCGGCGAAGACGTCGTCACCGACCCGCAGGAGGCCGCCGACCTCGTCCTCGACCCCGACGTCTTCGACCGGGATCGTCAGAGCGAGGACTGAGCACGATCCGGGTGCGGATGCCCCGGCGCCCCCGCCCGGCCGGCCCGCTACGGGTGCGCCCCGCGCTCCCGCTCGGTGCGGTCGGCCGGTTCGAGCTGGAACGTCGAGTGCTCGACGTCGAAGTGCTCGCTCAGGCATCCGCCGAGCTCGTCGAGCAGATCCCCCGCCCGGCCCGAAGCGAACACCTCGGGCTCGACCACGACGTGCGCGGTGAAGACGGGCGCGCCGGTCGTGATCTGCCAGACGTGCACGTCATGCACATCGACGACGCCGGGGCTGCCGAGCAGATGCGCGCGGATGTCGGCGACGTCGGTGCCGGGCGGGGCGGCTTCCGCCAGCACCCGGACCACCTCGCGCAGCAGCACGATCGCGCGCGGCACGATGAGCACGGCGATCGCCAGCGAAGCGATGGCGTCGGCGGCGTCGAAGCCGGACGCGGCGATGACGAGGGCGGCGGCGATGACGAGCACGGAACCGATGGTGTCGCCGAGCACTTCGAGGTAGGCGCCGCGCACGTTGATCGAGGATCCGGCCCCGCCGCGGAGCACGAGCATGGCCGCGATGTTCGCGGCGAGGCCGATGATCGCGACGACGAGCATCGGGGTGCCGGCGACCTCGTGCGCCTCCCCCTCGGCGCCGCTGACGAGGCGGCCGATCGCGCCGATGACGACGGCTGCGGCCACGACGATGAGGAGGACTCCGTTCACGAGCGCCCCGAACACCTCGGCGCGACGGTACCCGTAGGTCTGCCGGTCGCTCGGCGGGCGGGCGGCGACGATCGCGGCGATGAGCGCGACGACCAGCCCGACGAGGTCGCCGGCCATGTGCCCGGCGTCGGCGGCGAGCGCGAGCGAGCCCGAGATCCACGCGCCGATCACCTGCACGACGAGGAACGCCCCGATGATCGCCATCGCGATGACGATGCGGGTGCGGCCCGCCGCGGCCGGTACGTGATCGTGCGAGTGTGCCATCACCTCAAGCGTAGGCATGGATGCCGGGCCGCGCCGATGATGGGAATGGGACTCATTCCCGTTCTCGCCGCCGCCGCGCGGGCGCGCCGGGCCGCCCGGCCTCAGCCGGCGGCGAGCCGCTCGATCACGGGCACGGCGAGCGCGAGCGCCCGCGCCCGGTGCGAGTCGGCGTCCTTCGCCTCGGGGGCGAGTTCGGCGGCGGTCAGTTCGCCGCCGTCGGGCACGAACACGGGGTCGTAGCCGAAGCCGTGCTCGCCCGCGGCGGCGCGGGCGATCCGCCCCGGCCAGACGCCCTCGGCGACCTCTTCGCGCCCATCGGGGGCGACGACGGCGATCGCGCACGTGAAGCGCGCCCCGCGATCCTCGTCGCGGATGTCGGCGAGCTGGGCGAGCAGCAGTTCGCGGTTCGCGCGGTCGTCGCGGGTGCCGGACCAGCGCGCCGAGAGGATGCCGGGGGCGGCGCCCAGGATGTCGACGGTGATGCCCGAGTCGTCGGCGAGCGCGATGCGGCCGGTGTGCGCGGCGGCGGCGCGGGCTTTGATGAGGGCGTTCGCGGCGAAGCTCGTGCCGTCCTCGACGGGCTCGGGGCCGTCGTAGGCGAGGACGACCGCTCCGGGCATCCGCTCGCCGACGATGCGCTGGAACTCGGCGACCTTGTGCGCGTTGTGGGTCGCCAGCACGAGCTCCTGCGGCATCAGGCCTCCGTGTCGGCGGCGAGCACGGCCCGCTGGATCTCGGTGAGCTCGGCCGTGCCGGCGAGGGCGAAGTCGAGCAGGGCGTCGAGCTCGCGGCGGTCGAACGGGGCGCCCTCGGCGGTGCCCTGCACTTCGACGAAGAGGCCGCGGCCGGTGGCGACGACGTTCATGTCGGTTTCGGCGCGCACGTCCTCGGTATAGGCGAGGTCGAGCATCGGGGTGCCGTCGATGATGCCGACGGAGACGGCGGCGACCGAGTCGATGAGGGGGGTGGCGCGCTTGCCGATGAAGCCCTTGCCGCGCGCCCACTCGACGGCGTCGGCGAGGGCGACGTAGGCGCCGGTGATCGCCGCGGTGCGGGTGCCGCCGTCGGCCTGCAGCACGTCGCAGTCGATGACGATGGTGTTCTCGCCGAGCGCCTTCGTGTCGACGACGGCGCGGAGGCTCCGCCCGATGAGGCGGCTGATCTCGTGGGTGCGGCCGCCGATCTTGCCGCGCACCGACTCGCGGTCGCCGCGCGTGTTCGTCGCACGCGGCAGCATCGCGTACTCGGCGGTGACCCAGCCCTTGCCGGAGCCCATCATCCACCGCGGCACGCCGTTGGTGAACGAGGCCGTGCACAGCACCTTCGTGCGGCCGAAGGAGATGAGGGCGCTGCCCTCGGCGTGCTCGCTCCAGCCGCGTTCGATCGTGACGGTGCGCAACGCCTCGGGCGTGCGGCCGTCTGCTCGCGTCACGGCATCCACTGCGTCGGTCATTCGTTCTCCTGTCTGGGCGGAAGGGTCAGCACCCCGGTCTGGACGAGGTCGACCGCGTCGATCTCGGGGCCGATAAGGCGGTTGGCGAGGTCGATGAAGGCCCGCGTGGAGCCGCCCGTCGCCTCGTATCGGTATTCGGGTGCGGATGCCGCTTCGCGCTCCATCCCGCGCGTGACGAGCACCCGGTAGACGTCGTTGGCGGTCTCGACGTCGCTCGAGACGAGCGTGACGTCCTCGCCCATGACGTACTGGATGGCCCCCTTCAGGAAGGGGTAGTGGGTGCAGCCGAGCACGAGGGTGTCGACGCCGGCGTGGCGGAGCGGCGCGAGGTATTCCTCGGCGGTGGCGAGCACCTCCTGCCCCGTCGTGACGCCCGCCTCGACGAATTCGACGAAGCGCGGGCAGGCTCGGGTGAACAGTTCGAGGTGGGGTGCGGCGGCGAAGGCGTCGTCGTAGGCGCGGGACTGCACGGTGCCGGCTGTGCCGATGACGCCGACGCGGCCGTTCCGGGTCGTGGCGACGGCGCGGCGCACGGCCGGCTGGATGACCTCGACGACGGGCACGTCGTAGCGTTCGCGGGCGTCGCGGAGCATCGCGGCGGATGCGGTGTTGCAGGCGATGACGAGCATCTTCACGCCCTGGGCGACGAGGTCGTCGAGCACGGCGAGGGCGTAGCGGCGCACATCGGCGATCTTCTTCGGCCCGTACGGGGAGTGCGCGAGGTCGCCGACGTAGAGGATCGACTCGTTCGGCAGCTGATCCTTCACGGCCCGGGCGACGGTGAGGCCGCCGACGCCGGAGTCGAAGATGCCGATCGGTGCGCTGGTCACGACATCCAAGCCTAGCCCGGCACGTGCCGGATCCGCGGCCTGCCCGATCCCGACGCTAGGCTCGAGAGCGTGACCGGGTCATCTGCGCTGTTCACCGATCAGTACGAGCTCACGATGGTGGATGCGGCTCTCGCCGACGGCACCGCCGAACGCGAGAGCCTCTTCGAGGCGTTCGCCAGGCGCCTGCCGGCCGGCCGCCGCTACGGCGTCGTGGCCGGCACGGGCCGGCTGCTGGAGCTCGTGCAGCGGTTCCGCTTCACCGACGCGGAGCTCGCCTGGCTCGCCGCCGAACGCATCGTGCGGCCCACGACGATCGACTGGCTGGCCGATTACCGGTTCACCGGCGACATCCACGGGTACCGCGAGGGCGAGGCCTACTTCCCGGGTTCGCCGCTGCTGACGATCCATGCGGGCTTCGCCGAGGGCGTCATGCTCGAGACGATCGTGCTGTCGACCCTGAACGCGGACTCCTCGGTCGCCTCGGCCGCCGCCCGCATGGTCTCGGTCGCGCTCGGCCGGCCGATCGCCGAGATGGGCTCCCGCCGCACGAACGAGCAGGCCGCGGTCGCCGCCGCGCGCGCCGCCTACATCGCCGGCTTCGCGGCGACGAGCAACCTCGAGGCGGGTCGCCGCTGGGGGGTGCCGACGATGGGCACGGCCGCCCACTCCTTCACGCTGCTGCACGACAGCGAGGCCGAGGCGTTCCGCGCGCAGATCGACACCGCCGGCGTCGGCACGACCCTCCTCATCGACACCTACGACATCGAGCAGGGCGTGCGCACGGCCGTCGAGGTCGCCGGGACCGGGCTCGGCGCGGTGCGCATCGACTCCGGCGACCTGCCGACCGTGGTCGCCGCCGTCCGCGAGCAGCTCGACGCGCTCGGCGCGACGGGCACGAAGATCACCGTCACGAGCGACCTCGACGAGTTCACGATCGCCGCGCTGTCGGGCGCCCCGGTCGACTCCTACGGCGTGGGCACCTCGGTCGTGACCGGCTCCGGCTTCCCGGCCGCCGGCATGGTCTACAAGCTCGTCGCCCGCCGCGGCGACGACGGGGAATGGGTGTCGGTCGCGAAGTCCTCGGCCGACAAGGTCAGCGTCGGCGGCCGGAAGAACGCCGCCCGCCGGCTCGACGGAACGCGCACGGCCCGCGAGGAGCTCGTCTTCCTCGGCGACGGCCCGGGCGGCGCGCCCGAGTTCGATCCCGGCGACGAGACGCTCCGCCCCCTCCTCGTGCCGCTCATCGCGGCCGGCGAGGTCGACGAACGCTACCTCGGCGCCGCCGGCACGCGCCTGGCGCGCGAGCACCACGCGGCCGTCATGGAGGAGCTGCCGGTCGAGGCCTTCCGGCTCGGCCGCGGCGAAGCGGTCATCCCGACGACGTACCGCTGACGGCGAGTGGATGCCGCGGGGCGACCCCGGGCATCCGGAGCCTCACTCCGAGCGCATGCGCTCGTAGATCTCCTTGCAGGCCGGGCACACCGGGAACTTGTCGGGGTTGCGGCCCGGCGTCCACTTCTTGCCGCAGAGGGCCTTGACCGGCTTGCCCGTGACCGCCGACTCGACGATCTGCTCCTTCTTCACGTAGTGCGAGAAGCGCTCGTGGTCGCCGGGCTCGCTGAGCTCGTCTTCGATGAGCTTCTCGAGCTCGCGGTCGAGCACGTCGAGGCCGCCGGCGGATGGGTCTCGGTCGAGGGACATGCCTGCGATTCTACCCGCGGATCCTGGACTCAGGCCCGGACGGCGGCGAGCATGATCTCGGGCTCGCGGTGCTCGAAGATGCGCCCGCCCCAGCTCACGCCGATGCCGAGCGCGGCGACGCCGACGACGAGTCCGGAGATGAGTGCGGCCGCGTTCCAGGCCGGGTCGACGAGCAGGCCCATGACGGCGAACACGATCGCCGGCAGGGCGAGCACGAAGGAGCCGAACAGGGTGAAGGTCTGCACGAGCGCGGTGATCGCGCCGGTCGACTGCGGTTGCTGGAACGGGCTGTCGCCGGGTTTGACCGCCGGGTACGGGAAGCGGGCCGAGGTGACCGATCCGATGCCGAGGCCGGCGAGCAGCAGGACCGTGCTCACCCCGATGAGCGCGGGCAGCGGCGCCCAGTCCTGCGTGACGGCGACCGTGACGGCGCTGCCGACGACGATCGCGATGACCCCGAGGCCGAGCACCGGCACGACCCGGCCGAGCCGGTCGGCGCGGCCCGGCACGCCGGAGGCGACGTGCAGCCAGATCGCGGTGCTGTCGTAGGCGGTGTCGTTGTGCAGGCCCCAGCCGAGGAAGAGGCACATGAGCGGCACCGGGACGAGGGCGAGAAGATCGCCGGGCACCCCGGCGATCGCGAGCGGGATGAGCACGGCGATCGGCACGATCGGCACCATGACGATCGACACCCAGTACCGGGCGTCGCGCACCCAGTAGGTGATCGCGCGGGCGGCCACGGCGCCGGTGCGGCCGGCGGGCATCCGGTCGAACCAGCCGAGCCCCGCGTACGACTTCGCGGCCGTCTCACGGCCCGGGGTGACGAGCATCTTGGCGACGAGTCGCTCCCAGACGAGCCAGAGCAGGCCGATCGAGGCGATCGCGACGAGCAGTTTCGCCAGCGCCGTGCCCCAGGATCCCGCGGCGGCATCGCCCGGCACGGCCCAGACGGCGCCGAGCGGCGTCCACCCGAGCACGCTCGAGAAGCGCTCGAGCACGAGGTGGCCCGACCGTGCCCAGTCGACCGAGGAGAGGGCGATGACGACGGGCGAGATCGCCACGACGAGCAGCAGGCCGAGGAAACCGGACAGCTCCTTGGCCCGGC
Source organism: Agromyces archimandritae (assembly GCF_018024495.1). Taxonomy (NCBI): domain Bacteria; kingdom Bacillati; phylum Actinomycetota; class Actinomycetes; order Micrococcales; family Microbacteriaceae; genus Agromyces; species Agromyces archimandritae. Next base: position 2,975,005 of record NZ_CP071696.1, on the reverse strand, counting down.
GCGTGTCGAGCAGGAACGCGGCGAACGAGCTCGCCACCCGCGCCACCAGCAGGCAGCCGGCCAGGGCGAGGGCGGCGGCGATCACGGCGAGGATCGTGCTGCCGACGTCGCGCGTCCAGGTGATGATCATGCCGACGAGCACGATCGCCAGCACGAAGGCCGGGATGCCGATGAGCGAGGACAGCGCGATGCCGAACGAGAGGCGGCGGTTCGGGATGCCGAAGAGCGCGAAGCGGCGCGGATCCATCGTGTCCTCGCTGCCGAAGAGCAGGGGGAACAGCGCGAAGCCGAGCATCGTCACCGAGCCGGCCACCGTGATGAGGTCGCGGACGAACTCGATCTCGGGCACGAAACGCAGGCCGGCGAGCACGCCGAAGAGCACGATGGCCGCCGTCAGCCCGTAGACGAGCCCGAGGACGATGCCGGTGATCTGCCAGGCGCTCCGACGGAAGATGTTCGCGAGCAGGTGCAGCTTCAGTCGGAGAAACTGTGCAGCCATTCCATCCCCTCCGCCGCCTTGCGGCCGCCCGCGAGCTCGACGAAACGCTCCTCGAGCGACTGGCCGTGACGCACCTCGTCGAGGGTGCCGGCGTCGAGCACACGGCCGGCGACGATGACCGCGACCGAGTCGCAGACCCGCTCGATGAGGTCCATGCCGTGGCTGGAGAGCAGCACCGTGCCGCCGCCGGCGACGTAGCGCTCGAGGATCTCGGTGAGGTTGGCCGCCGAGACCGGGTCGACCGATTCGAACGGTTCGTCGAGCACGAGGAGCCTCGGCGAGTGGATCATGGCGCACGCGAGCGCGATCTTCTTCGTCATGCCGGCCGAGTAGTCGGCGACGAGCCGGTCGAGGGCGTCTTCGAGGCCGAAGGCGGCGATGAGGTCGTCGCTGCGCTCCTGGACGGTGCGGCGGCTGAGGCCGCGGAGCGTGCCCGAGTAGTACAGCAGCTGCGCCCCGGTCAGCCGGTCGAAGAGGCGGAGCCGGTCGGGCAGCACGCCGGTCGCGCGCTTGGCGGCGTTCGGGTCGGCCCAGGCGTCGATGCCGTGGATGCGGACGGTGCCGGCGTCCGGGCGCAGCAGCCCCGTCACCATCGAGAGCGTGGTCGTCTTGCCGGCGCCGTTCGGGCCGACGATGCCGGTGAAGGATCCGGCCTTCACCTCGAGGCTCACGCCGTCGACGGCCGTGTTGTCGCCGAAGCGCTTGACGAGGCCGTCGATCGCGAGGACGATCCGCGCATCGGGGCCGGGCGCCGGACGCGCCGGGCGCACGGTGCGCTTGCGGCGCTCCTGCTGACGCGGGATCGGGATGACGGCGACATCGGTCTCGCCCGATGACTTCGGCAGCGGACGCTCGGTCGTCTCGACGGGGATGGTGTCTTCGGGCACGACCGGGCGGGTCTCTTCGGGCAGTTCCTCGACCACCGGCTCGGCCGCCTGCGCGGCCGCCGGTTCGGGGGCAGGCACTGCCGCCGGTTCGGGGGCAGGCGCAGCCGCCGGTTCGGGGGCAGCCGCAGCCGCCGGCTCGGGTGCCTGCGCAGCCGCCCGTTCGGGGGCGGCCGCTGCCGCCGCTTCGGGGGCCGCCTGCTCGGGCGCTTCCGGAGCCTCCGCTATCGGGGCGGGTTCCTTCGTCGGGGCGGTCCGGTTTCCGGCGTCCACCGGAGCGGCGGCCGTCGCGGCCGTCGTGATCTCGGCGGCGGCCGTGAGGTCGCGCTTCGGCTTCGCCCGCCCGGCTTCGGTCGTCTCGGCGGCGCCGGCTGCAGCCGTACGCACGTTCCGGCGCTTCTCGGCGGCGCGCGCCGAAGCCCCGGCGCGGTCGGCGGCGGTGCTCGTCGAAGCGGGGCGTGCCGTGCGAGCGCTCGACGTCTTCGCCGCACTCGAGCGCGCACCCGTGCTCTTCTGCGAAGCCGCGCGCGAGGCGGCCGTGCGCTTCGAGGGTGCCTCGGCGATCGGCGTCACGGCGGTCGCTTCGTCGGCGCCGGACCCGGTGCGCGCCCCCTTCGCCGCGGTGCCGGCCCCGTTCTTCGGTGCGGAGGCCTTGGCCGGGCGCTCGGCGGCCGGTTTCGGTCTCGCGGCCGGCTTCGCGCGGGCGGCCGGACGTGCGGCCTTCGTCGCCGGGCCGGTCGCCGCCCCGGCATCCGCCGACGGATCGGCGGCCGCGGCCCCGGCGGAACCCTTCGCCGACGGCGCCTGCTCCGAAGCCGATTCCTTCGCAGACGTCGTCTGCTCCGCGGCAGCCTTCTTCGCCGCGGTGCGCTTGCTCGCGGCGGCCTTCGCCGCCGCGCCTCGCGTCGCGGTCGCCTGTGCGCGGGCGGAGGCCGATGCCGGCTTCGCGGCACCCTCCGATCCCGCCGCCTGGTCCGACGCACGCGCCGGACGCTTCGCGGGTGCCCGCTTCGCCGCGGGGGCCTTCTTCACCGCGGATGCCGATCCATCCGCCGCCCCCGCGGCCGCCCGGGCGCTCGCGACGCTCTGCCCCCCGTGCTCGGCGTCGTTCCCCTCGCCGGTGCCCTCGGGTGCTTCGTCGTTCTGATCTGAGCGCGAAACGGAAGTCACCATGCCAACCTACCAACGCGGGCGGCCCCAGCACAGCGACTGCCGCACCGCGGGCCATCGGGTAGCTGTGGATCCCCTGGGCGCGCGTATCACGATCGGGTTTCGATCCGGTCACCCGAACGGGGGGTCCCGGAGCTTCGCCGGGTAGGCTGGTGCAGACATGACGGCGTGTCCATCAGTGGACTTCCGGATGACCAGGGGGCCAACGCACCGCGAACGCGGGCGGCTTCCGGCATCCGCTCACCAGAGGAGATGCAGTTGAATACCCAGATCGTCATTCTCGCGGCCGGCATGGGAAGCCGCCTCGGGCGATCCCTCCCCAAGCCGCTCACCGAGCTGAGCGACGGCCGCACCATCATGCGGCAGCAGTTCGACAACATCGAGCAGGCGTTCGGCGCCGAGCCGAACGTCACCATCGTCGTCGGCTACAAGCTCGAGCACATCATCGAGGCGTTCCCGCAGGCCTCCTTCGTCTACAACGAGGAGTACGACCAGACGAACACCTCGAAGTCGCTCATGCGCGCCCTGCAGGCATCGCAGCCCGGAGGCGTGCTCTGGATGAACGGCGACGTCGTCTTCGACCCGCGCATCCTCGAGCGGGCGCTGCCCCTCATCGAGCGCGACCAGTCCTTCGTGACCGTCAACACCGCCAAGGTCTCCGACGAAGAGGTCAAGTACACGACGAGCGCCGAGGGCTACATCAAGGAGCTCTCCAAGCAGGTGCGCGGCGGACTCGGCGAGGCCGTCGGCATCAACTACGTGTCGAGCCGCGACAAGGCCGCCATGCTCGCCCACCTCGGCCGCATCGACGACCAGGAGTACTTCGAGCGCGGCATCGAACTCGCGATCGAGCACAACGGCATGCTCGTCGAGCCGATGGACATCTCCGACCTGTACGCGGTCGAGATCGACTTCGCCGAAGACCTGGAGCGCGCGAACCACTTCGTGTGACCCGCGGCATCCGCTCACGGGAACGCCCGGCCGACGAACGGCCGGGCGTTCGTCGCATCCGGCTCGCCCCGAACCGCGTCAGATGCCGCGCGCGACGCCCGTGCGGGCCAGCGAGGCGGCGATCAGCCGGCCGATCCAGGTGAACAGCAGCGGGCTCAGCGCGAAGAACGCGAGATAGAGGACCTGCACGGCCGGGGCGAAGCGGTCGGCGTCGAAGGTGATGGCGACGGGCACCCCGATGAGCACTCCGGCCACGGCAGCCGCCACGTAGTACATCCACGCCGACCAGCGCCGGTAGCGCGTCAGCAGGAACGGCAGTTCCATGAGGGCCCCGACGAGCAGGCCCGTGCCGACGAAGCGCAGGAACCACATGGGCGCGAAGGCGCTGGCGACGAGGCCGGCGATCACACCCGTGAGCACGGCGACGCCCGGACGCTTCAGGAGGGCCAGGGCGATCACGCTCGGCAGGAAGTGCGTGCCGATCGTCAGACCGTAGACGGCAGGCAGGAACGCGGCGACCGCCGCGGCCAGGTACCCCGAACCGGCGGCGACGATCGCACCGCCGACGCCGATCGCGGCACAGCTCAGGATCACTCTCGTGGTGGTGCGCTGCACGGGCGTTTCCTCTCTCGGGCCGCCGAGCGCGACCGTACCCGAATCTACCGCCCGCCGCTGGGAGCCCGGCCCCGGCCGTCGCCCCCGAACGGGGGACTTCGAACGGATGCCGGTGCGCCATCTACGATGGTGGGCGTGACGAGCTATGCCGAACTGCATCCCATGCAGCACTCCCGCGGCACCGGGTATCGGCATGCCCTGTGGCTGCTGACGACACGCGACCTGAAGGTGCGGTACTCGACCTCTGCGCTCGGCTACCTGTGGTCGATCCTCGACCCGCTGCTCATGTCGGCGATCTACTGGTTCGTGTTCACCGTCGTCTTCCAGCGGCCGTTCGGCACCACCCCCTACATCGTGTTCCTGCTGTGCGCGCTGCTGCCCTGGATGTGGTTCAACGGCGCGGTGTCGGACTCGACCCGTGCGTTCCTGAAGGACGCGAAGCTCGTGCGCTCGACGAAGATCCCGCGCACGATCTGGGTGACCCGGCTCGTGCTCTCCAAAGGCATCGAGTTCCTGCTCGCCCTGCCGGTGCTCGCACTCTTCGCGATCGTCTTCGGCGCCCACGTCGGCATCGAACTGCTCTTCTTCCCCCTGGCCATCGTGCTGCAGGCGGTGCTCACCGTCGGCATCGGCCTCATCGTCGCCCCGCTCGTCGTCTTCTTCCGCGACCTCGAACGGGCCGTGAAGCTCATCCTCCGCTTCCTCTTCTACGCCTCCCCGATCGTCTACGGCGTCTCGAACCTGCCCGAGGAGCTGCACTTCTGGGCGGCGTTCAACCCGCTCTCCGGCATCTTCGGGCTGTACCGCGCAGGCTTCTTCCCCGAAGAACTCGACTGGTTCAACGTCATCGTCTCGGCGGTCATGTCGCTCGCGTTCCTCGCGACGGGTCTCGCCGTCTTCCGGGCGAGCGAGCGATCCGTGCTGAAGGAGATCTGATGACCGAGGTGCAGACCGAAACCGTGCATCCGCGTGCCTCGGCCCCCGCGATCGCGACGGAGGGCCTCGGCATCCGCTTCCGCCGGAACCGCCGCGGCCGCCGTTCGTTCAAAGACCTCTTCGGGGCCCGGAAGCGCCGCACCCGGCCCGGCGAGTTCTGGGCGCTGCGGAACGTGTCGATCCGCGTCGAACCGGGCGAATCGATCGGCGTCGTCGGCCGCAACGGCCAGGGCAAGTCGACCCTCCTGAAGCTCGTCGCCGGCGTCCTCATCCCCGACGAGGGCACCGTCACGGTCGCCGGCGGCGTCGCGCCCCTCATCGAGATCACCGGCGGCTTCGTCGACGACCTCACCGTGCGCGACAACGTGTACCTGACCGCGGGGCTGCACGGCATGACGCGGGCGCAGATCGACGCGAAGTTCGACGAGATCATCGACTTCGCCGAGATCGGCGACTTCCTCGACACCCCCTACAAGCACCTCTCGAGCGGCATGCGCGTGCGCATCGCCTTCTCGGTCATCGCCCAGCTCGACGAACCCATCCTGCTCGTCGACGAGGTGCTCGCCGTCGGCGACAAGGCGTTCCGCGAGAAGTGCTACCGGCGCATCGAGGAGCTCCTGGAGGCCGGCCGCACCCTCTTCTTCGTCTCGCACAACGAACGGGACCTCCGCCGCTTCTGCACCCGCGGCCTCTACCTCGACCGCGGAGCGCTCGTCCTCGACGGCCCCATCGACGAGGTCCTCGACCGCTACAACGCCGACTCGGGCACCGCGAAGAAGTAGGCGGGCGCCTCAGCGCACCGCGTCGCGCGCGATGATCTCGCGGATCGCCTCGGCGTCGTCGGCGACCTCGACGACGTGCTGCGGCGCGTCGAGCAGCTCCTGCAGTTCGGTCGGCAGCGGCGCCGGCTCGCCGATCGCTTCGGCGACGATGCCCGGGAACTTCGCGGGTTTGGCGGTCTCGAGCACGAGCATCGGGATGCCGGGCTCCGGCAGCCGCCGGGCGACGGTGAGCCCGTCGGCGGTGTGCGGATCCACGATGACGCCCGACTCCTCGTGCGTGCGGCGGATCGTCTCGACCCGGTCGGCGTGCGTGCTCGTGCCGCTCACGATGCCGAACTCGGCGGCGAAGCGAGGCTGTTCGGCCGAGAGGTCGAGCACGCCGTCGCGTTCGAGGCCGGCCCACGCCTCCCGCAGCCGTTCGGGGTCGCGGCCGAGCACCTCGAAGACGAAACGCTCGAGATTCGAGGCGCGCGAGATATCCATCGACGGGCTCGAGGTCGCCAGCGTCTGCTCGCCGGCCCGCGGCCGGTACACACCGGTGCGGAAGAACTCGTCGAGCACGTTGTTCTCGTTGGTGGCGAGCACGAGGCGGTGGATCGGCACCCCCATGCGGCGGGCGAGGAACCCCGAGAAGATGTTGCCGAAGTTGCCCGAGGGCACCGCGAACGAGACGCGGAAGCCGGCCCGCTCGGCCGCCGGCACCGCATCCGTCGCCCGCAGCCACGCCCACACGTAGTAGACGGTCTGCGCGCAGACACGGGCGAAGTTGATCGAGTTGACGGCGCCGATCGCGTGCTCGCGCTTGAACGCGGCATCCCCGGTGATCGTCTTCACGAGGTGCTGGCAGGCGTCGAAGTCGCCGGCGACGGCGATGTTGTGGATGTTCGCGTCGGTCAGCGAATACATCTGCGCCCGCTGGAACGGGCTCATGCGGCCCTGCGGCGAGAGCATGAAGACGCCGACGCCGTGCTTGCCGCGCAGCGCGTACTCGGCGGCCGAGCCGGTGTCGCCCGAGGTCGCGCCGAGGATGTTCAGCGTGCCGCCGCGGCGGGCGAGCGCGTATTCGAGCACCTGGCCGAGGAACTGCATCGCCATGTCTTTGAACGCGAGCGTCGGGCCCTCCGAGAGGCCGACGAGCGAGATCTCGTCATCGAGGCGGCGGATGGGCACGATCGCCTCGTCGGCGAACCCTGCCGGGTCGTAGGCGGCCGCGCAGAGGGCCGCGAGATCGTCTTCGGGCAGGTCGTCGGCGTAGCAGCCGATGACGCGTGCGGCGAGCTCGGCGTAGTCGAGGCCGCGCCACCCCTCGAGCCGGTCGGCGATCCGCGGCACCTCGGCCGGCACGACGAGGCCGCCGTCTGGGGCGAGCCCGGCGAGCAGGATGTCGCTGAACGGCGCGGGCGGCATGCCGCCGCGGGTCGAGACGTAGTCCACGGGTCTCCTGTCGATCGGTCGCGCGGGGCGGTCGGCCGCCGCGCGGGGCTCGGGCTCGCCTTCGATGGTATCCGCCCGGTCGGCGGCATCGGGCCGGGCGATTCAGTCGACGAGCGCCTCGGCGTCGGCGTCCGGCTCCTCCGGGTCCTCGGCGTCGTCGACCTCGGGTTCGCCGGCGTGGATCGCCGCGAAGCGCTCCCACTCGTCCATCAGATGTTCGACGGCGCCGTGGAAGCGGGCCGTCGTCGCCCCCGGGGTCGTGTCACCGAAGTAGCGGGCGACCCAGAAACGCAGTCGCTCCTGCGCCTCGGCGTCGGCTTCGACCTCGGCGATGCGGCGGGTGAGCTGCGGGGCGTCCTCGGCGGTCAGCCACTCGCAGGCCTGCAGGTAGCCGGTCGTGTCGACGTCGGCGGCGGGATGCACCGGCCGGGTGATCATGAGGGGCTTGCCGGCGGCGAGCCGGTCGTAGACCATCGCGGAGATGTCGACGATCGCCATGTCGGCGGCGGCGAGCTGCCAGCCGAGGTCGGGGCCGTCGTCGTAGACGTGCTGCGCGGACGGGTCGGCGGTGTTCGCCGCGGCGATCGCCTCGATGATGCGCCGGTTCGCCGCCCCGTAGGCGTGGTCGACGACGCCGGATCGCGGATGCGGGCGGTAGATGACGCGGTGCCGGCCGGTCGCCAGGAGCGCGGCGACGAGGGCCTCGCCGTGCGTGGCGATCGAGCCGTAGGCGGCGGAGGGCCGGTCGCCCTCCCACGTCGGCGCGTAGAGGACGACTTCGCGCTCGTCCGGCGTGTACGGCAACGTCGCGCCGTCGAGGTAGTGGTCGGCCTGGGGGCGGCCGATGGGGATCGCCCGCTTGTCGAAGTCGTAGTCCCAGAGCACCCGCCCGAGCCGGGCGCGGGCCGCGTCGCCGGCGATGAGGGCGTAGTCGTAGGCCTTGAACTGGTTCGTCGTCATGTACATCTTGTCGGACTCGCCGTGGTTGATGAACACGTGCCAGCGGCGCCCGTAGCGCATCATCTGGAAGTTCTTCGCGTTCTGGTTGACGTAGAACACGATGTGCAGGTCCTGCGCATGGATGAAGCGCTCGAGGTCGCCGACCTTGCGCACATAGGCGACCGGGATCGGCGATTCGTCGAGGAGCTCGAGGGCCGCCCCCGAGGCCCGCGAGAGGATGACGACGGGCCAGCGCTCGGCGAGCCTGGCGAGCGGCCGGTACCACTGCCGCAGCTGGTACAGGTTGACCTTGCCGTCGGCGAAGTACACGCCGATCTTGAAGCGGTGGGCTTCGTGCTTCGGCTGCGCCGCGAGCTTCGCGGCGAGGCGTCGCTGCGCCTTCCGCGACCAGGCGATGTCCTTCGCCAGTTTCACGGCACGACGGATGTCTTTCTGCAAACCCACGCGTTCCAGGCTAGGCGAGCCCGCCTGGGGGAACCCCCGCATGCGGCGGGGCCGGGCGGACCGGTGCCCGATCGTTACCCGGGAGCGGAGGCGTGCTCAGACGAGCGGCGGCCGCCCGGCGAGCGTCATACGCCACACGGTGCGCCACCGCATCCGCCGCCGGCCGCCGGGGTCAACCCGCCAGCCCTCGCGCCAGCCGGCCCACCAGGCGCGGAAGCCGGCGGGGTTCCGCGCGAAGCGCAGCTGCTGCAGCAGCGTCCAGCTCGCGACGTAGACGGGCGCGATGAGCCACGGCAGATTGCGTTTGGCCAGCCACACCCGGTTGCGGGCGTTCAGCCGCCAGTACTGCGAGTGGCGGGTCTGCCGGATGACGGGATGCGTGGCGGCGAGGTCGCCCGCGTACCAGGCGCGGTACCCCGCATCCCAGACCCGCCAGGCGAGCTCGACGCCCTCGTGCGCGTAGAAATACGGGTCGCCCCAGCCGCCGGCGGCCTCGAAGACGGCGCGCGGCATGACGAGCGCGCCCTCCCAGCACGAGAACACGTTCGACGAGCGGGCCGGGTCGCCCTTGCGGATCCGCGGGATCCACCGCCTGGGGGCCGGCCCGCCCGCCTCGTCGTCGACGCGCGGCTGCACGAGCCCGATCGACGGCTCGGCGCGCATCTTCGCGATCGCCCCAGCGACGAGACCCGGCGAGAAGGCGGCGTCATCGTCGAGGAACGCGAGCCACTCCCCCGACACGAGCGGCACACCGCGGTTGCGGCCTGCCGGGATGCCGAGATTCTCGGGCAGGTGCAGGGTGCGGATGCCCTCCGGCAGCGCCGGATCGGCCGTCGCCGGGTCCCAGCCGTTGCCGACGACGACGACGTCGGGTTCGACGCCCGCCTGCGTCAACACGGAGCGGATGCCGGCGGCGAGCTCTTCGGGCCTGCGGCCCTGCGTGAGGACGACGACGCCGACCCGCGGGGCGGGCCCCGGCATCCGCTCGCCGCGCTCGCGCCCGGCGGCCGGGCTCTCAGGCACGGACCCGCCTCGAGGCCATGATCGCGACGAAATGGCCGAGCACGGCCAGCACCGCGAGCGGCAGCAGCGCCGAGACGACGATGCGGTCGGTGAGCGGCTGGCCGAGGAAGAGGCCGACGAGGGCGGCGCCGAAGGCGATCAGGGTGAGCTCGACCGAGTGGTACAGGCGATGGAACGGCACGAAACGCGCGGCGCGGCGGAGCGTGGCGACGAGGCCGCCGCGCGGCGCCGACTCCCCCGGAGTGTCGGCGAGCTTCGGAAGCCCGGCGTTCGCGCGGGCCACGTGCACCATGTCGTTCAGCGCCTTGTTCAGCACGATGACGAGCGCGAGGAGGGCGGCGATCGTGGTCCAGAGGAAGTCGCCCGGGAACTCCAGCGGATACCCGGCGGCGCGGATGCCGAGGGCCAGCGGGATGAGCGCCTCGGTCGTGTAATGGCCGACCTTGTCGAGGAAGACGCCCGCCGGCGACGAGGTGCCGCGCCAGCGCGCGACCTCGCCGTCGCAGCAGTCGACGAGCATCTGCAGCTGCCCGAGGACGACGGCGAGCGCCGGCCCCCAGATCCCCGGGATGAGCAGGGCGGCCGCCGTCGACCAGCCGACGAGGATCATGATGCCCGTGACGCCGTTCGCCGAGATCCGCGTCTTCAGGAACAGCCACGTCAGGTACGGCGAGAAGCGGCGGAGGTACAGGGAGGCGACCCAGTGCTCGGCGTTGCGCCGGCCGCGCACCTCGGGCGGCTGGCTCACGCGCTTCAGTTCGGCGATGCTGCCTGGTCTGCCGCGTTCGGCGCGGGCTTCGCTCATGCGGTTCACCTTCCCGTGTGCGCGGCGATGTCGTCCGTGAGCGACAGGAAGCCGAGGATGAAGCCGATCCCCCACGACACGTGTATGCACGGCAAGACTACGAGAAACCATGCGGCGGCGCGCGGCCCGGCTCCACGGCCGTAGGCGAGGGTCGCGGCGACGACGAAGAGGGCGTAGAGGGCGGGCACCGCGAAGCCGATGAGCAGCCACGGCGTCGCGCCGAGCGCGGCCTGCACGATGCCGGCGATGCCGAGCACGAGGCCGAGGGCGACGCCGGCGACCATCGCCGGCGGTGCGAAGTAGCGGATGCCGTTGGCGGCCGGGAACCGGCGGGCGAGCTCGCCGCGCCACAGCCCCGTCGAGAACATCTGCCGCACGAGCAGCCCCGGGCGCGACCGCGGCCGGTACATCACCGACAGGCGCGGCGTGAACCACACCGTGCCGCCCGATTCGCGGAGCCTGCGATTCAGCTCCCAGTCCTGCCCGCGCTTCACGCCCTCGTCGAAGAGGCCGACGCGGCGCAGCGCATCCGTGCGGAACACGCCGAGGTAGACCGTCTCGGCCGGGCCCTCCTCGCCGCCGACGTGCAGCCGCGTGCCGCCGAGGCCGACCTTCGTGCCGTAGGCCAGGGCGACCGCCCGCTCGAAGGCGGTGCGGCCGTGGGCGTCCATGATGCCGCCGACGTTGTCGGCCCCGGTCCGTTCGAGGGTCTCGACCGCGATCCGCGTGTAGTCGACGGGCAGCACCGAATGCGCATCCACCCGCACGACGACGGGGAACCGTGCGGCGCGGATGCCGATGTTCAGGCCCGAGGGCGTGGATCCGACCTCGTTCTCGAGCACGCGCACGCGGTCGTCGCGGCTGGCGAGATCGGCGACCAGCTCGTCGGTGCCGTCGATCGAGGGCCCGAGCGCGATGAGCACCTCGAAGGGGCCGTCGAAGTCCTGCACGAGGATCGACTCGACGGCGGCGCGCACGTGCGTCGCATCGTTCAGCACGGGCATGACGTAGGAAACGCCGATCGGCGAGTCGCGGCTCGCCTCATGGTGCTCGTTCGGCATGGTCCTCACTCGGTCCGGGGGTCGATCGAGCCTATCAGCGAGGCCCCGCGCGGCCGAACCCCGGCGAGGGTGCGGATGCCGTTCGGGCGCCGCCGCCGGCCGTGCGCCGACGCGGAGAGGCCCCGCCCGGCATCCACCGGGCGGGGCCTCGCGTCAGCGGCGATCAGCTCTCCAGCTCGCCGAGGGTGACCTCGACGGTGTGCGTCTGGCCGTCGCGGACGAAGCCGACCTCGGCCTTCGCCCCGCCGGGCAGCGCCCGGACCTGCGCGGTCAGATCGGTCTGGTCGGTGATCGGCAGACCGTCGAACGTCGTCACGACATCGCCGACCTCCAGGCCGGCCTCGGCGGCCGCGCCGCCCGGGGTCACGTCGTTGATGAGGGCGCCCGTCATGCTCGCGCCCTCGGCCGCGGCGGCCGCGCCGACCGTCGCCCCGAGCAGGCCGTGGCTGGCCGTGCCGTCTTCGATGAGCTCCTTCGCGACCCGCTCGGCGAGGTTCGAGGGCACCGCGAAGCCGAGGCCGATGTTGCCGGCCTGCGCCTCGGAGCCGCCCGCGCCGAGGATCGCGACGTTGATGCCGATGAGCTTGCCGTCGGCATCGAGCAGGGCACCGCCCGAGTTGCCGGGGTTGATGGCCGCATCGGTCTGCACGACCGGGATCGAGATCTGGCCCTGGTTCGCCTGCTGCTGCGGGGCCTCGTTCTCCTGCCCCGGGTAGTTCCAGAAGTCGAACGGGTTCTGGCCGCCCTGCTGGCCCTCGTCGCTCTGCTCGTCGCTCTGCTCGGGGGCTGCCGAGCTCGCCACGCTGATCGAACGGTTCAGCGCCGAGACGATGCCGTTCGTCACGGTGTTCGCCAGGTCGAGCGGCGCACCGATCGCGATCGCGGCGTCGCCGACGTTGAGCTTGGACGAGTCGGCGAACTCGATGGGCTCGAGGCCCTTCGCATCGGCCAGCTTGATGACGGCTAGGTCGCTCAGCGGGTCGGTGCCGACGAGCTCGGCCGTGTAGAGCCGGCCCGCCGAGTCCTTCACCTGGATCGTCGGGTCGCCCGTGGCGCCGTCGAGGGTGACGACATGCGTGTTCGTGAGCACATAGCCGTCCTCGCTCAGGATCACGCCCGAACCCGTGCCGGCGCCCTCGTTGCCGGCGACCGAGATCGTCACGACCGAGGGGCCCGCCTTCGCGGCGACGCCCGTGATCTCGTTGACGTTGCGGGTGTCGTTCACGACGATGTTCTGCGGGCTCGACACCGATGCCGGCGCCGGCGAGTCGCTGTTGGCCTGGATGAGGGCCGTCACGCCGGCGGCCGAACCGCCGCCGATCAGGGCGCCGACGACGAGGCCGGCGGCGATGCCCACGCCCAGGCGCGACTTCGGCTTCTGCGGCGCCTGACCGGCCGGACCGATCGGCTGCGTCGGCTGCGTGGCCTGCGCCTGCCCGCCGCCGAAGGCCGGGGGCACGGGCGGAGCGCCCGCCCCCGTCGACGCCGAGGCGTGCGCGGACGCGGGCTGCGGGGCCGGCGCCTGCTGGTGCTCGTACGCGGCCGCCCGGTAGGGCTGCGGCGCCTGGCCGGGTGCGTAGAGGGTGCCCGTCGGCTGGGCCGCGGGGCGCAGGGCCGGCACCGGCTCGGGGGCGGATGGCTCGGATGCGGCGGGGGTCGCGGATGCGGCCGGCTTCGGCGCCTCGGGCGCGTGGGCCTGCGCCTCGGCCGTCGGCGTCTGCGCCTGGGGCTCGGGGTGCGCCGCGGCATCCACCGCGGGAGTCTCGAGGGCGCCCTGCTGCTCGGCAGCCGCCGCCTCGTTCGTGTGCTCGGGCTGTTCCGGCTCGCGGCCGGATGCTGCGTCGGTCATGTCTGCTCCTTCCAAGCGATGCCAGTCTCGCGCGGCGATCTGAGCAGACGGTCTCAGCAGCCTGTGCTGAGGCTATGACCTCGCAGAAATCCGGCCGTGCACGGTGACGGCACCCCGCCTCATGCTACGTGTTCTACCGTGGACGGGTGAGCCCTGAACCCCGACTCGAACCATGGCAGCGCACCGCCGCCGGCGCCGGCCTCCTCGCCGAAGACGGCACGATCGCCCAGACGATCTTCGCCGAGATGAGCGCGCTCGCCCTCCGTACGGGCGCCATCAACCTCGGGCAGGGCTTCCCCGACGAAGACGGCCCCGCCGAGGTCCTCGCCGAAGCGCAACGGGCCATCGCCGAGGGCGTCAACCAGTACCCGCCGGGCATCGGCTACCCCATCCTCCGCGAGGCGATCGCCGCCCACCAGGAGCGGTGGTACGGCATCCGCCTCGACCCGGGCCGCGAAGTCCTCGTCACCGCCGGCGCGACCGAGGCGCTCGCCGCGGCGCTGCTCGCACTCGTCGACACCGGCGACGAGGTCGTCACCTTCGAGCCCTGGTACGACGCGTACGCGGCCCTCGTCGCGCGCGCCGGCGGCATCCACCGCACCGTGCCGCTCCGCTTCCCCGACTGGCGGCCCGACCCCGACGAGCTCCGCCGCGCCGTCACGGATCGCACGAAGATCATCCTGCTGAACGCGCCGCACAACCCCACCGGGGCCGTCTTCGACCGGGCCACCCTCGAACTCGTCGTCGAACTCGCCGAACGCCACGACGCGATCATCGTCACCGACGAGGTCTACGAGCACCTCGTCTTCGACGGACCGCACACGCCCCTCGCGAGCCTGCCGGGCGCGTTCGAACGCACCCTCACGATCTCCTCCGGCGGCAAGACCTTCAACACCACCGGGTGGAAGATCGGCTGGATCACCGGCCCCGCACCGCTCATCACCGCCGTCCTGGCCGTCAAGCAGTACCTGACCTTCGTGAACGGGGCGCCGTTCCAGCCGGCGATCGCCGTCGGCCTCGGGCTCGGCGACGAGGTGTTCGCCGCGATGCGGGATCGGATGCGCGGCAAACGCGAGACCCTCGTCGCAGGCCTTCGGGCGGCCGGGTTCGACGTGGCGCGGGCGGATGCCGGCTACTTCGCCGTCGCCGATGCGGCGCCCCTCGGCGGGCACGACGCGGTCGCGTTCTGCCGAACGCTGCCCGAACGGGCCGGCGTCGTCGGCGTTCCCGTCACGGCCTTCGTGCACCCGGAGCGCCGGAGCGAGGTCGGAAGCCTCGTGCGTTTCGCATTCTGCAAGCGCGACGAGGTGCTCGCCGAGGCCGCGTCGCGGCTCGCCGGGCTGGGCTGAGCCGGGCTGGGCTGAGCCGGGCTGGGCTGAGCCGAGCTGAGGGCGCAGCGTCAGCGCGGCACGACCGTGAAGCGCCGCAGCTCGAGCGCCGGATTGGTGCGCCGCACGTCGCGGATGCGCCCGGCATCCACCCACGCGATCCCGAGGCCCCGGCCCTCGCCGACGGTCGCGAGCTCGACGCCCATCGGGTCGACGATCATGCTGTTGCCGGCCCCGACCGGCGCCGGGTGGTCGGCGGCGAGCACGTACACGGTGTTCTCGATCGCGCGGGCGGTGACGAGGGTGCGCCAGTGGGCTTCCTTCAGGGGACCGCGCACCCATTCGGCGGGCATGCAGATCACGTCGGCACCGGCATCCACGAGCCGCCTGCTGACCTCGGGGAACCGGGCGTCGTAACACGTCTCGAGGCCGAAGCGCAGGCCGCCCGCCTCGAAGAGCTCGGGTTCGTCGAGGCCGCCGGGTTCGACCCATTCCGATTCGCGCTGGCCGAAGGCGTCGTAGAGGTGCATCTTGCGATACTTCGCCACGAGGCCGTCGGCCGGCGAGACGGCGACGACCGTGTTGCGCACGCGCGCGGTGCCGGGGGCGGTTTCGAGGAGCCCGGCGACGAGGTGGATGCCGAGGCGCTCCGCGAGCGCGGCGAGCGCCGTGACGAAGGGGCCGCCCAGGGGTTCGGCGGCGCCCAGCCATTCGGGGCCCGGCTTCGGGGTGAAGGCGTTCGCATACTCGGGGAAGACGACGAGGCCGGCCCCGCGGGCCGCGGCCCGTTCGGCGAGCGCGGTGATCTCGACGAGGTTCGACGACGGCACCGGCCCCGGCGCGAACTGCGCGACGGCAACGCCGAAGCCGGGCTCGGGCTCCCGCTCGGCGGGCGATGCTGCGGAATCGCTCATGAGGTCAGCCTACGTCGCGGCGTCGAGCGGCAGGCGGTAGCTGCGCTCCTGCCCGACGGCGGTGAACCCGGCCCGGCGCAGGGTCGGCGCCGAGGTGTCGATGCGCCCCTTCACGAGCGCGAGCGCCGCCCCGTGGCGGATGCCGTAGGCCAGCCGTTCCGCGAGCAGCGCCCGGTAGACGCCGCGGCCGCGGGCCTCGGGCAGGACGCCGGCGCCCCAAAGCCGGGCGGTGTCGCCGTCGATCGTCACGCCGCCGGCGCCGACGGCTTCGTCGCCCAGCCGCGCCAGGAACCCGCCGCCGCGGCCGGCCGCGCAGCTCTCGGCGTTCTCGCGGGCCGATCGCGCATCGGCATCCGCACCCGCATCGTGCGGGGCGCTGCCGAAGGCCGCGAGATCGATGCGCCGCGCCGCACCGACGTCGGCCGCGCTCGCCACCGGACGCACCTCGGCGGGGCCGGGTTCGAGATCCGGCAGCCCCTCGCGAAGGTCGAGGCCGAGCACGTCGACGGTCTCGTCGTAGGCCGCGCCGCGGGCGAGGAGCGCCTCGTCGAGCCCCTCGGGGGCGCCGAGCTTCACCCAGGCGGTGACCGCCGTCGCGTCGGGATCGGCCTCGCGGAGCCGCGCGAGGCCCTCGTCGAGCACCGTCTCGACGGGTCGGGTCGTCGTCATGCGCTGCAACTGCCACGGCGTGCGGTACCAGGGGTAGCGGACGAAGAGGAGCTCGTCCGACTCGACGAGTTCGGCCCCGTCGGGGATCCAGATCCAGCGGTCGCCGGCGCGGGCGACGGCCTCGGGGTTCACGGGCATGCGGCGAGCGTACCGGCATCCACCGACGCGATCATGCCGGCCGCCTCGCGCCGCCGCCGCGGATCCGGAGATCGCCACGGTTTCGGATGGATACACCGGGATCGCTCCGAATCGGTGGCGATCTCCGAATCCGTGGCGGGGTGCCGCGCCGGGGCGGGCGGCCCGGCCGCCCGGCCGCTCAGCTGCGGAGGACCTTCTCCATGGCCTTGCCGCGGGCGAGCTCGTCGACGAGCTTGTCGAGATAGCGCGCCCGCTGCGTGACCGGGTCCTCGATCTCCTCGACCCGCACCCCGCAGATCACGCCGCGGATCTCGGAGGCCTTCGGGTTCAGCGTCGCGTCGGCGAAGAAACGCTCGAAGTCGCTGCCGTCGTCCAGGTGCCGCCGCAACTCGGCGTCGTCGAAGCCGGTGAGCCAGCGGATGACCTCGTCGAGCTCGGCGCGCGTGCGCCCCTTGCGCTCCACCTTCTGCACGTAGAGCGGATACACGTCCGCCACCCGCAACGCGGCGATCGATCGGCCCATGCCCGCATGGTACCGCGCGGGGCGTGGATGCGGCTGGGGATGTCGCCCGCGAACGGCTATGCTCGCACCCAGTGACACGGGGTGCCGCGACCGCGCGGCTGAGATCACACCCGTCGAACCTGATCTAGTTCGGACTAGCGAAGGGATGTCGCGATGCAGACGCACGCACCCGCCGACCCTGCCCACCTGACCGCCGCGAGCGTCGAGCTGCTCGACCGCGTGCGATCCACGACGCCGCTGGTGCACTGCATCACGAACAGCGTGGTGACGAACTTCACCGCCAACGCGCTGCTCGCGCTCGGGGCGGCGCCGGCGATGGTCGACATCAGGGAGGAGTCGGGGCTGTTCGCCGGCATCGCCGGCGGCCTGCTCGTGAACCTCGGCACACCGACCCCCGAGCAGCGGGCCGCGAGCCGCGAGGCCGTCGCCGCGGCGAACGCTGCCGGCACGCCCTGGGTGCTCGATCCGGTCGCGATCGGCGCCCTGCCGATACGCACCGCGCTCGCCCGCGACCTCGTCGCATCCCGGCCGACCGCGATCCGCGGCAACGCCTCGGAGGTCCTCGCGCTCGCCGGTGCCGGTGCCGGCGGACGGGGCGTGGATGCGGCGGACTCTACGGATGCCGCGGCCGGCGCGGCGAGCCGACTTGCCGCGGAGTTCGGCTCGGTCGTCGCCGTCTCCGGCCCGATCGACCTCATCACCGGCGGCGGGCGCTCCGCGCGAGTCGCGAACGGCGACGGACTGCTCACCCGGGTCACCGGCGGCGGATGCGCACTCGGCGCCGTGACCGCCGCATTCCTCGCGGCCGCGCGCGGCACCGAGCACGACGCATTCACGGCCACGACGGCCGCGACGCTCGTGTACACGGTCTCGGCCGAACTCGCCGCCGTCGATGAGACGGGCGCGCGCGTCGGGCCGGGAACGTTCGCCCTCCGATTCCTCGATGCGCTCGAGGCCGTCGACGGCGACGGCGTGGGTCGTCGCGCACGAGTCGCTGTCGCGTCCGGCGATGCGGGCTTCTCGGGCGAGACGGATGCCTCGGAGCCGTCGGCGGTGCGCGCATGACCCCGGGGCATCCGCTCGACCTGTCCGTCTACCTCGTGACCGATGCCGGCCTCTGCGGCGAGCGGGGCGTGGCCGACGTCGTGTCCGAGGCGGTCGCAGGCGGCGTGAGCATCGTCCAGTTGCGCGACAAGCACGCGACGTCCGAGCAGCTGCTCGTGCAGCTCGCGGAACTCGCGCGGGTGATCGACGGCCGGGCGGCGTTCGTCGTGAACGACCGGCTGGATGCGGTGCTCGCCGCACGCCGGCGCGGGATCCGCGTCGACGGAGTACACCTCGGGCAGGGCGATGCCGCCGTCCTCGAGGCGCGCGCCGCGCTCGGCCCCGATGCGATCGTCGGTCTCACGGCGAATACGCCCGCACATCTCGCGGCGGTCGCCGAGCTGCCGCCGGGCACGGTCACGTACCTCGGGGTGGGCGTCATCCGCCCGACGCCGACGAAGCTGGACCATCCGCCGGCCCTCGGCATCGACGGATTCGCCGAGATCGCCGCGGCGACCGGGCTGCCGTGCGTCGCGATCGGCGGCGTGGGCCTCGCGGATGTCGCGGAGCTGCGCCGCGCGGATGCCGCGGGCGTCGCCGTCGTGTCGGCGATCTGCGCCGCGCCCGACCCGTCCGCGGCGGCGCGAGAGTTCGCCGACGGCTGGGCCGCTGCCGCCCCCATGCCGACCGGCGGTCGAGGCCGTGCCGAACCCGTGAAGGGGATGCCGGGCGTGCCTCGGGTGCTCAGCATCGCGGGTAGCGATCCCTCGGGCGGCGCCGGCATCCAGGCCGATCTAAAGTCGATCTCCGCACTCGGCGGGTACGGCATGGCGGCGATCGCCGCGCTGACGGCGCAGAACACCCGCGGGGTTCGGAGCGTGCACGTGCCGCCGGCGGCATTCCTCGCCGAGCAGCTCGACGCGATCAGCGACGATATCGACATCGATGCGGTGAAGATCGGCATGCTCGCGAACGCCGACGTCATCGACGCGGTCGCCTCGTGGCTGCGACGCGTCCGACCGCCCGTCGTCGTGCTCGACCCCGTGATGGTCGCGACGAGCGGCGACCGCCTGCTCGACCTGGATGCCGAACGCGCGTTGCGCTCGCTGCTGCCGCTCGCCGACCTGGTCACCCCGAACATCGCCGAGCTCGCCGTGCTCGCCGAAACAGAACCCGCAACCGCCTGGACCGGAATCGTCGCACAAGCCGAGGTCGTCTCGGCCGGGTATGGCGTGCGAGTGCTCGCGAAGGGCGGTCACCTCGACGGTGCGACCGTTCCCGACGCGCTCGTCGATGCGGTGAACGCCACGATCGTCGAGTTCTCCGGCGACCGGATCGAGACGACCGCCACCCACGGCACCGGCTGCTCGCTCTCGTCGGCGATCGCCACACTGCGGATCTCGCTCGGCGGCTGGGAACCCGCAGTCGACGAGGCGCGTCGCTGGCTGAGGGAGTCACTGCGGCACGGCGAAGAACTCCACGTCGGCGGCGGGCACGGCCCGGTCCACCACTTCGCCGGCTTGTGGTCGCGGGGCGGGATCGCGACCGCGCCGACGGCCTCCGAGGTCGAGGCCGCCTGGTGGGGTGAGATCGCCGAGCTCCGCGCACGAATCGACTCCCTCCCGTTCGTCCGGGGGCTTGCCGACGGCACACTGCCGCCGGACGTATTCGAGGAGTATCTCGCGCAGGACGCCCACTACCTCCGCAGCTACTCGCGGGTGCTCGCCGAAGCCTCTCGGCTCGCCCCCGAGGCGCCCGAACAGGCATTCTGGGCAGCCTGCGCGCAGCACTGCCTCGACGGTGAGCTCGAACACCACCACGACAGGCTCGGCGACCCCGGCGTCGACCCCGTCCGGCCGAATGCGGTGAACACGGCGTACCTCGACCACCTCGTCGCCAGCGCCGCACGCGGTGGATACGCCGAGCTGATCGCCGCGGTGCTGCCCTGCTTCTGGATCTACGACGACCTCGGCCGGCGTCTCATCGCCGGTGACCTGGGTCCGGCAGCTCGCTCGCCGGAGCACCCGTACGCCGACTGGCTCGCCATGTACGGCGATCCGGCCTTCGAGATCACGACCCGGCAGGCGATCGATACCGTCATGGCCGTCGCCTCGCGCTCGACCCCCGAGGTGCGCGGACGGATGCTCCGGGCCTTCCGGAGATCGGCCGAATGCGAGCTGGCGTTCTTCGCCTTTCACGCAGCCCCGGGCTGTCGAACATGAATCCCCCACTTCGGGGGCACCGCGAACGGATCCTGTGCCGACGCGCCTGATCCCCATAGGCTGCGGGCATGTCCCGGATCCAGCGCATTGACGACGAAGCCTCGGCCGCCGCACTCGCCGGCCTCCTGAACGGCACGACGCGCACGCGTCCGACGGTCGTCGTCACGATTCCGTCCGGCCAGTCGGATCCGTGGATCGACGTCGATCGGGTCGCGAGCGAGACCGGAGACCTGGCAGACCTCTTCCTCATGCCGACGAGCTCGATCTCCTGGGGATTCTCGAATCGGATGGCCGAGGGCACGCAGGTCTACGGCGGAGCCGGACGGGTGTACCCGATCGGGCACGGGTGGACGACGGATCGCCGCACCTCGCCCCTGCGGTTCGCCTACAGCCGCGAGGACGGCGAGCGGGCGACCGAGCAGCTCATCTCGGACGCGTTCCGGATGGCGTTCGCCGCCGGGCTGCTCGAGCGCCGGCCGGCCCGCACGCTCCGTCCCGTGGAGGGCGAGGTCAAGTGGGTGGATGCACGCCGCGCCCTCGTCGACGTCGGCATGCAGATGCCGGCCACGATCGCCGAGGAGCTCACGAGCGAGGACGTGCCCATCTCCCGGCTCGTCGCACCGGGTCAACGGGTCGCCGGGCTGTACGACGCCGACACGCGCCGGATCGACGTCACGGCGAATCTGCGCCCGGCCGCCGAGGCCCTGCGCGCGTACCGGGTCGGCGACGTCGTACTCGCGAAGGTCCGGGCGGTCGGCGACGAGCGCGCCGAGCTCGTCCTCTATCCGCGCACCACGACGCCCGCCGTCGTCGCGGACGTTCGACGTGTCGATGTCACCGGCAACCCCCTCGATCGCTTGCGGATGCTCATGAGCGTCGGCGAGACCGTCGCCGTCCGGGTGATCTCGGCCGGGCCGGACTGGTCGGTCGTGATGAACGACATCGACGACGACGAGCCGATCGTCGCCGCACCGGCCCTGCTCGGCGGCGGGCCGCCCTGGCTCGCCGAAGAGTTCGACGAGGTCGAGGCAGTGGATGCCGGTGCGTCGCCGCTGCCGCCGGCGCCATCGCCGCAGAGCGCGCCGGGGCATCCGCGCCCGCCTGTCTCGCGTGCCCCGGCTCCGGCGCCCGACGCGTCCGAACCCGTCGCCGCGCCCGCGCCTGCGCCTGCCTCTGCACCCGCGCCTGCATCTGCACCCGCACCGAGGCCCAGCCCCGCGATGTTCGGCCGCGCCGTGCCGCAGCCCGCCGCCGCCCCCGCATCCGCGCCGGCCCCCGATGCGGGATCGACCCGTGACCTGCTGCTGCGGATCGACGCCCTCCGGGCCGAGCTGAAACGCGCCACGGATGAACGCGATGCCCTGGCGGACGGCGTGCGCGCGGTGGAGGACGAGCGCGACCAGCTGCGCGCGATGCTCGCGGATGCCGAGCATCGTGCGGCCGGCGCGGAGCACGATCTGCGGAACGCCCGCGCACGGCTGCGCAAGACCCGGACGGCGAAGGCGCCGAGCGCGCGCACCCCGGTGTTCGCCGACCCCGAGGAGGGGTTCCGCTACCTGGTGCTCACGAGTTGGGCGACGCGGACCCTGCCGGGCGAGCAGGCGCAGCGGCCGCTGCCGGAGTTCGTGCTCGGCGCGGGATTCCTCGACACCCTCGCCGCCCTCGAGGGCATCTCGGCCGAGAAGGTCGCCGACGTGGTGTTCGAGATCGTCACGGACCTCGCTCCGTCGATCGCCGGCCGCAAGGTGCATCACCGACGGACGGGACCCGGCGGCGACGACCCGTATCTGGCGCGGGGCGACGGCGCGGCCGCCTACCGGGCCAACCTGCAGACGAACGCGGCGAGCGCCCGGCGCATCCACTAACGGCGCCTGCCCGACGGCCGCTACGAGTTCGACACCGTCGGCGTGCACGACGCGGTCGGGGTGTGACACGCGCGGGCGCGCTCCCCCGCCGTCGGCGCCCTCCACGCCGCCGGCGCAACCGCCGTTTCGGAGATCGCCACGGTTTCGGATGGATGCGCCCGCATCGCTCCGAAACCGTGGCGATCTCCGGATCCGTGGCGGGGGCGCCGCGCCGGCCGGGGTGCGTTCATCGTGCGCCACGATCCATTTGCTATCATGTTTGATATCAACTGGAGGTGGTGACGATGGCATCCGTGATCGTCCGCGGACTCGACGAGTCGGTGAAAAGCAGGATCGCCGAGCAGGCGAAAGAGCACGGGCGGTCGATGGAGGCGGAGATCCGTCACATCCTCACCCGCGCAGCGCATCGACCCCATATCGGCATTGCGCTCATGCGAGCTGCACAGGCAGCAGGCGGCGCCGACGACCTCGAGACCCCTGATCGCACCGACACAGCTCGAGCGGCGGACTTCGAGTGATCATCCTCGACACCAACGTCATTTCCGAGGGCTTCCGCTCCCGGCCGGAGCCGTCCGTGATCGCCTGGATGGAAACCCTCGTCGACGAGGTCTCCATCACCGCGATCACCCTGGCCGAGCTCCTCGCGGGTGTACGGCGACTCCCCGAGGGGGCACGCAAGGCCGCTCTCACGGCGGGAATCGACACCGCCCTCGACGACTATCGGCAGAGCGCCGCGATCCTGGCGTTCGACGACCGGGCAGCCGAACGCTACGCGGACATCCTCACGATCCGCGAACGCGCCGGCCTGCCGATCAGCTCCGCCGACGCGCAGATCGCCGCGATCTGCCGGGTGCACGGCGCGACCCTCGCCACACGCAACACGAAGGACTTCGAGAAGACCGGCGTCGCGCTCGTGAACCCGTGGAGCGCCTGATCCACCGATGAGTGGACGCAAATGCAGGGTCCCACGACGGTGGCACCCTGCATTTACGTCCACTCAGACACCCAGTTGGATGCTGAGCTGGCCAGTGTTCCGACAGACTGGGCAAATGCGACGAGGGAATGCGAGCACAAGCATCGAGCATGTGCTGCTCGATGCTGATGGCGTGATCCAAGAGGTTCCCGGAGGTTGGAATGCGGCCATGGAGCCGTTCCTCGGTGAACGCGCTCAAGAGTTCCTCCGCCGCGTGTGGCGGGACGAACCCCCGATGCTCGCAGGGAAGGACGATTACTTCGCCCTGCTCGAGAAGCTGCTGCCCGAATACGGTGTGGTATGAGATCCCGTCTGGGATACGACGAGCTCTTCGATGTGCAGTGCTACCCGTGTGAACTCGGCATCGCAAAACCCGATCCCGCATTCTTCCGAGAGGCCGCACGGCTCATCGATGCACCCGCCGAACGCGTGCTCTTCATCGACGACAATCCTCGCAACATCGATGGGGCCCGGGCTGCCGGAATGCACACCGAGACATGGGCGCTCGGCGACGATCCGAAAGCGCTGAGATCTCTGATCGAAGCGCACGGCGTCGCGCTGCACCCGTACGCACGGCACTGACGGATCGGGGCGGGAGCGCAGATGAGGAGTCCGGTCCGCTGAACCGCTCGCTCAGCTCTCGGGATGGGCCGCCGCACGCAGACTGGTGGAGGTGTCGGCTCGTCGCTACGGTCGGGGCAACCGCCGTTTCGGAGATCGCCACGGTTCCGGATGGATGCACCCGGATCGCTCCGAAACGGTGGCGATCTCCGGATCCGTGGCGGGGTGCCGCGCCGGACAGGGCGCGGCCGGCCGGGATGCGCGGCCGGCTGGGATGCGGCAGGCGGATGGGAGTGCGGCGCGGCGGGGATGCGAAAACGCCCGGCCTCCGAGGAGACCGGGCGTTTCGTGTTTGGTTGCGGGGGCAGGATTTGAACCTACGACCTCTGGGTTATGAGCCCAGCGAGCTACCGAACTGCTCCACCCCGCGGCACGTTCAGCTACATTACCAGCCGTTTCGACGCGCGTCCAATCGAGCAACCCTCGGCATTCGGAGCGGTGCTGCCGGGGCGCCTGGATGAGCCCACGTCGCGCATGCTGCACAGGCCGGGTGCACGGATTGTGCATGAGGGCACAGCGATCCCGGCATCCGTCGCGGCATCCCCAGTTTTTGTTAGGACTCTTTCATTGCCTGCCGCCGACTGGCTAGCTGGGCCGCCCCCGTCGTTAGGTCCGGACGGTGTGTGGGTTGTCGGGTTCGATTTGATGGGTGCATTGCCGAGCGTAGTCGACGGGTGCGAGGTACCCGAGCGATGAGTGCCGGCGGTCGTGGTTGTACTCGGTCTTCCAGTCGCCGATGATGACCTGGGCGTGCAGCAGCGAGTAGAAGCTGTTGATGTTCAGGCACTCGTCGCGGATCCGGCTGTTGAACGACTCGACGTAGCCGTTGCGCCAGGGCGACCCGGGCGGGATGTACGACAGGCCGGTGCGGGTGCCGGCCCAGTCGGCCATCGCCTCGCTGATGAACTCGGGCCCGTTGTCCGATCTGAGCACCGCGGGAGCGCCGCGGACGGCGACGAGGTCCTCGAGGTGGGTGGTAAGTCGGTCGGCGGTGATCGAGCGTTCCACGAGGCCGCCGATGCATTCCCGAGTGTGTTCGTCGACGATCGAGCAGATCTTGATCGTCCGGCCCTGCTCGTCGGCGTCGAACTGGAAGTCGACCGCCCACACCACGTTCGGTGCAGACGCGGCCGGCGCGTCCGCGGTCGATGACCCGACCCGTTTCCGGCGGCGCCGCTGCGGGACCCGCAGCCCTTCTTCGGCCCAGAGTCGTTGGATCTTCTTGTGGTTGACCGTCCAGCCCTCGGCGCGGGCGTCGTGGTACGCCCGCCGGTACCCCCACCTGGGGTGGACCTTCGCGTACTGGCGGAGCCAGTCCCGCAGCGCCCGGTCCGGGTCCGCGGTCGTGTCGCCCCTGAGTGGGCGGCGGTACGCGGAGCGGCTCAGCCCGGCCAGACGGCACGCCATCCGCTCGCTCACCTGCAGCTTCCTGATCAGGTGAGCGACGGCGGCGCGGCGCCTGCCCGGGCCTAGAAGTTTCCCTCAGCCAGCTCCTTGAGCGCGGCCTTCTCCAGCTCGGCTTCGGCAAGCAACCGCTTCAACGTGGCGTTCTGCTTCTCGAGTTCCTTGAGCCGTTTCGCGTCGTCGTCGGCCTTCAGGCCGCCGTACTGGTTCCGCCACCGGTAGTAGGTCTGCTCGGACACGCCGAGCTCCCGACACACCGCGGCGACATCCGCGCCGTCAGCGAGTATCCGGTCGGCCTGCCCGAGCTTGCGGACGACCTGCTCCGGGGTGTGCCGCTTCCTGCTGTTCGTCATGATAAGACCAGTCTCTCTGCCCGCAACCGCGGGCAACAGGACGACTCTCACAACGACCGGACCTACACAATGGGGTCAGCCCATAGCCTCCTCGCAAGCGCGCCGCGACCGGCGGCGCCGATCGAAGAGGATCACATGACCGCAACGAGACCCCGCGGGCGCCTCGCGCTCGCCCTGACCGCGGCCGGCCTCACCGCCGCCGGCTGCCTCACGGTCGCACCCGCCCATGCGAGCCCTGCCGATGCGAGCCCCGCGGCGGCCCATGCGAGCCCCGCATCGGCCGCCGACCCCGACGGCATCAACGGCTACCGCGCCGTCGGCTACGTCATGGCCGACTCCCCCGTCACCCGCGACGTGCAGATCGCCGACCTCGCCGCATCCGGCGCGATCGACGACCTCACGCATCTGAACTACGCGTTCGGCAACGTCACCGCGGACCTCCGCTGCGACATCCTCGACGAGCCGGGCGAAGGCGACGCCGAGAACGACTTCCTGCGCCTCGTCTCGGCGGCGGATTCCGTCGACGGCGTCGCCGACACCGCCGATCAGGCCCTCGCCGGCAACTTCAACCAGCTCCGCAAGCTGAAGGCCGAGCATCCCGACCTCAAGATCCTCATCTCCCTCGGCGGCTGGACCTGGTCCGACCACTTCTCCGAGGCCGCGGCGACCCCCGAACGCCGCACGGCGCTCATCGACAGCTGCATCGGCCTCTACCTCGACGGCGACCTGCCCGTCATCGACGGCCGCGGCGGGCCCGGAGCCGCCGCCGGCATTTTCGACGGCATCGACATCGACTGGGAGTGGCCCGTCACCGGCGGTGAGACGCCGAACGCCGACCCGGCCGACAAAGAGAACTTCCTCGCCCTCATGGAGGAGTTCCGCACCCGCCTCGACGCCCGCGGCGACGAAGACGGGCGCGACTACCTGCTGACCGCCTTCGCTCCCGCCGGCGGCTGGAACGCCGGTGAGGGCGGCTGGCTCGACCCGCGCCTGTTCGCCGCCGTCGACTACCTGAACGTGCAGGGCTACGACTTCCACGGCGGCTGGGTGCCGAACCAGACCGGCCACCAGGGCAATCTGCACCCCGACGGCACGAACAACTGGGGCCTCGGCCTCGACGGGGCCATGGGCATGTATGTGGATGCCGGGGCCCGCCCCGATCAGCTGAACGCCGGCCTGGCCGCATACGGCCACGGCTGGTACGGCGTCGAGAACACCGAGGAGGCGTGGCAGCCGGCCGCCGGCTACATCGGCACGAAGACCTACGCCGAACTCCACGGAACCGGCACCGCGCATTTCGACCCCGAGATCGGCGCCTCGTGGCTCGTCGACGGCGACGAATGGTGGAGCTACGACGACCCCGCCTCGGTCACGGCGAAGGCCGAATGGCTCGCCGAGCAGGGCTACGGCGGTGCCATGTGGTGGGATCTCTCCGGCGACTTCCGCGGCGAGCTCGGCGCGAGCCTGGCCGACACGCTTCGCGCGGCGACGCCCGGGCCCGCAGTGGATGCCGCATGCGCCGCCCCCTGGTACGGCACCGGCGTCTACGACACCGGCGACGTCGTCTCCCACGACGGCGTCGAATACCGCGCCTCGTGGTGGACGCGCGCCCAGCAGCCCGGCGGGGCGAACGGACCCTGGAGCGAGATCGGCCCCTGCGGTACCGCCGGCGCACCCGAGCCGGCCGTCTGCGCCGCCGCATGGGACGCGAACCGCGTCTACACCGGCGGCGATCGAGTGAGCCGCGCCGGCGTCCTCTACACGGCGCAGTGGTGGACGACGGGCGAACGCCCCGGATCCGTCGCCTGGGGTTCGTGGAAGCCGCTCGCGCCCTGCGCCTGACCTCCACGCGGAACGGCCGGTACCCATCGGGCACCGGCCGTTCCCGCGCGTTCGGGAGTTACTCGCCCGTCAGCTCGATGAGCTCGGCGACGATCTCGGCGAGCCGGGCGTCGGCCTCGCCGTAGGCGGCGAAGTCGCCCTCGGCGAGCGCGGCCTGCTTGTCGTCGATCGCGGCCTTGGCCTCGTCGAGGAGCTTGGCGACCTGTGTGTCGACGTCGCCGGCCGGCGGTGCGGTTTCGCCGCCGTCGCCCTCGCCGTCACCGGGCTGCTCGGGCTCCGTGCCGGGCTCGACCGGCTCGACCTCGCCGTCACCCGCCGACGCGCCCGAGTCGCCGCCGAAGAGCACGTCCAGGGCCGTGTCGAGGGTGTTCTCGAACGCGATGTCTTCGCCGAAGGCGACGAGCACCTTCTGCAACAGCGGGTAGCTCGTGCCACCCGAGGATTGCACGTAGACGGGCTGCACATACAGCAGGCCGCCGCCGACGGGCACGGTCAGCAGGTTGCCGTTCAGCACCTTCGACTGGCCCTGCTGCAGGATGTTCAGCTCGCGGCCGACGGTCGGGTCGGAGTCGAAGGTGTTCTGCACCTGGCCGGGGCCGGGCACATTGTCTTCCTCGGGCAGGGTGAGCAGCCTCAGCTTGCCGTACGTGTCGGCGCGCTTGCCCGCCTCGGAGCCGGCATCCGAATCGACGGCGAGGTAGCCTCGCAGCACGTTCCGGCTCTCGCCGCCCTTCGTCTCGGGGATGAAGGTCGAGTACAGCGAGTACGAGGGCGCATCCTGGCCCGGCATCTGCATGGTCAGGTAGTACGGCGGCTGCAGCCTGGCCTCGTTCGTGCCGGCCGTCGGGTCGTTCGGCGTCGTCCAGGCGTCCTCGCGCGAATAGAACGCCGCCGGGTCCTCGATGTGGTAGCGGCCGAGCACGGCGCGCTGCATCTTGAAGAGGTCCTCCGGGTAGCGCACGTGCGCCATCAGCTCGCCCGACATCTCGCTCATCGGGTGGATGGAGGCGGGGAAGATCTTCTGCCAGGTCTGGATGAGCGGATCCTCCGCGTCCCACGCGTAGAGGGTCACCGTGCCGTCGTAGGCGTCGACGGTGGCCTTCACCGAGTTGCGGATGTAGTTGACGTCGTCGAAGGCGATCGGCGGGGTCTGCCCCTGCGCATCGGCGATCGTCTCGCTCATCGACTGCTTCTTCGAATACGGGTGCTGGTCGGTCGTCGTGTAGCCGTCGACGACCCACACGATCCGGCCGTCGACGACGGTCGGGTAGGTGTCGGAGTCGAGCGTCAGGTACGGGGCGACCTTGTTGACGCGCTGGATGGGGTCGCGGTCGTAGAGGATCTGCGAATCGTCGTTCACGGCGTCGGAGAAGATGATCTGCTCCGACTGGAACTTCAGGGCGTAGACGAGCTTCTTGAACGCGTTGTCGAGCGCGGGCCCGCCGTCGCCGGCGAAGGTGGTCTGCTTCTGGCTCTGATCGTCTCCCGAGCCCGGGTAGTCGAGTTCGACGGGCTTGGCGTCCTTCGGGGCGCCGACGATCGAGTAGTCGGGCGAGGACTCGCCGAAGTAGACGCGCGGTTCGAAGTCGCCGAGCGAGCCGGTCGAGGGGATGCCGGACTGCAGGAACACGGGCTGCCCGTCGGCCGAGCGCTGGTTGCCGGCGGCTGCGACGAGGCCGTAGCCGTGGGTGTAGACGATGTGCGAGTTGTACCAGCTCGCCGCGTCGCCGAGGCCGGAGAGGTCGAGGTCGCGCACGGCGACGATCGCGTCCTGCGAGGACCCGTCGATTTCGTAGCGGTCGACGTCGAGGTCGCTCGGGAAGCCGTAGTACTGGCGGAACTGCTCGAGCTGGCGGTAGGCGGGCGCGATGACGGCCGGGTCCATGAGGCGGATGGATGCCGTGGTCTCGGCGTCGGCGCGGAGGGCGCCCGGTTCGGCGTTCGTCGTGGCCTCGTAGGGGATCTCCTCGAGGTCCGCGACGCCGTAGGCGTCGCGGGTCATGTCGATGTTGCGTTCGATATAGGGCGCCTCGAGCGACCGGGCCGAGGGGTCGACGGTGAAGCGCTGGACGATCCACGGGTACAGCGAGCCGATGATGAGGCTCGAGATGATGAGCAGGGCGGTGCCGATGAGGGGCAGACGCCAGCGGCCGATGATCGCGGTCACGATGAAGAGGATCGCGACGACCGCGGCGATGGCGGCGAGGATGGTGCGACCCGGGATGGTCGCGTGCACGTCGGTGTACGAGGCACCCGTGATGAGGCCTTCGGAGTCGGTGAGCGTCGCGTACTGGTCGAGCCAGATGCTCGCGGCCTGCAGCAGCAGGTAGAGGCCGGCGGTGACGGCGATCTGGATGCGCGCGGCCTTGGCGATGACGACCTCGCGCCCCGAGATGCGGATCGCGCCGTAGAGGTAGTTCGTGGCGATCACGAGCAGGCCGGAGAGCAGTACGACGGCCGAGGCGAAGCCGACGATCGAGCGCAGCATCGGCAGGTCGAAGACGTAGAAGGAGACGTCGAAGCCGAACTGCGGGTCGGTCTGGCCGAACTCGGTGCGGTTCAGCCACATGAGCGGCATTTCCCAGCGTGTGGATGCCGAGACGCCGCCGAAGATGCCGAGCACGACGGGAATGCCGTACATCGCCAGGCGCCGCAGCGGCTCGAAGACCTCCTGGTACCGGTCGAGCTGCGAGTTCAGCTTCGCGTAGACCGGCCGGGTGCGGTAGGCGATCTGGATCGACCCCCACACCGGGATCGCCATCGCGACGAAGCCGATGAGGAAGAGCACGACGCGGGCGGCCCACTGCGTGGTCAGCACGTTGAGGAATCCGAGTTGGTCGTACCAGAGCACGTCGGTGTAGAGGCCCGCGAACAAGAAGAAGGCCACCACCAATACGGCCACCACGGCGATCGTGATGGCGATCGGCGCCCTGCGTCGATTCGGTCGGGGATCTTGCGTCTGTGCGGTCACGTCGGGCCTTCGCGGTTCGTTCGAACGGATCGGTATCCCATCCTAGGCGTCTTCGGCCGGGAGCCCGCCGACTGCGGCGGTTCGGCGCTCAGGAGGCCGGGCAGGACGGAAGGCCGGAGGCCTCGCCGGTGCGCGCGACGGTCTCCACGGCCGTCAGGGCGTCTTCGAGGGTTTCCACGGAGACGACGGTCAGCTCGTCGGGGATGTTTCCGGCAACCTCGTCGCAGTTGGCGGCCGGGGCCAGGAACCAGTGCGAACCGGCATCCACCGCACCGTGCATCTTCTGGCGGATGCCGCCGATCGGCCCCACCCTGCCCGCGGAATCGATCGTGCCGGTGCCCGACCACGACTCGCCGCCGGTGAGCGAACCCGGGGTGAGCGTGTCGATGATGCCGAGGGCGAACATCATGCCCGCGCTCGGCCCGCCGACGTCGTCGAGCTGGATCGTGACGTCGATCGGGAAGTCGTATTCCATCCGCACGCCGACGCCGAGGAGCACCTGGCCGCCGCGCTCGACCGGCGTCACCTCGGCGTTCAGCCGCTCGCCGTCGCGCTCGACCGTGAGCTCGACGGGCGTGCCGGCGCCCGAGGCGGCGACCCGTTCGCGGAGGGTCCCGGTGTCGTGCACCTCCTCGCCCTCGACGGCGACGATGACGTCGCCTTCCTCGAGGACGCCCTCGGCCGGCGAGTCCTCCAGGAGCCCGGCGATCGTCACCTCCCGGGGGAAGTCGTAGCCGAGCTCGACGAGGGCCGCGGCGATCGCATCCTGCTGCGAGTCCACCATGGCCGCCTGGTTCTGCGCATCGCGGTCCTCGGGCGTGACGTCCGGCGGATAGACGGCCTCGATCGGCAGCACCGTACGGGTCGGATCGAGCCAGGCCAGGCCGAGCTCGAACCAGTTCGGCGTCTGACCGGGCCGGCCCACCACCGAGACGGTCAGCAGATTCAGTTCGCCGTCATCGGGATGCATGTCGGCGTCCGCGACCTCGATGAGCGGGATCTCGTCGCCGTCGGCGTTCTCGGCCGAACCGAGCGTGTTGTACACCGGGCCCGGCTGTTCGATGACATACGGCGCCGGGATGATCGCGAACAGTCCGACGACGAGCATCGCGGCGATGAGGAGGAACCATCCCGCGCTGCGGCGGCGCTCGGCCCGCATCTCCGGCTCGCCCGAGGTCGGGCCGTCGTCGGAGAAGAGTGCCATGGGAGCCTCCCGGCGGTGCGTCGGATCGGGCCTGTTCGCGGCAGGCGGACACCCGAACACCTCTTCCGAGGCGATCGGCGGCCCGCAGGACAGCGGGCTCGATTAGCGTAGATCACAACGAGCGAGAGGTGGCTGACGTGTCCGATCGGAACGACCAGCCGGGCGACGAGAACCCCGAAGACGAGTTCCGCGACATGCTGCGCGAGCTCCTCTCCGGCCAGGGCGGCATCGACCCGTCGAAACTGGCCGGCGCCGCGGGCCTGCCCGGCGACCCGGCGAGCCTCGCCGCCATCTTCCAGCAACTGCAGGGCGCCATGAACCGCGCCGACGACGGCATCGACTGGTCGATCGCCCTCAAGCAGGGCGAAGAGCGGGCCCAGGCCGGCCAGCGGCAGATCGGCGAGGCCGAACGCGCCGAATACGACCGCGCCTTCACCCTCGCCGCGCTCTGGCTCGACGAGGCCGTCGACGTCAGCTCGCTGCCCGGCACCCCGGAGCTGCTCACCCGCCGCGCCTGGGTCGCCCAGACCATGCCGATCTGGTCGCAGCTGGCCGAGCCCGTCGCCCTCTCGATCTCCGACTCGCTGACCCGGGTCATGAGCGAGCAGGCGCCCGAGGAGCTCCGCGGCATGATCCAAGGCGCGAGCCGCATGATGCGCGCCGTCGGCGGCACGCTCTTCGCCATGCAGCTCGGCCAGGTCGTCGGCCAGCTTTCGGCCGAGGTCGTCTCGGGCGGCGACATCGGCATCCCGCTGCTGCCCGACGGGCGCGCCGCGATCCTGCCGCAGAACGCCGCCGAGTTCGGCGACGGCCTCGACATCGCCGCCTCCGAGGTCGGCCTCTACCTCGCCGTCCGCGAGCTCGCCCACGCCCGCCTGTTCCGCCACGCCCGCTGGCTGCGCCTGCACCTCATCTCCTCCATCACCGAGTTCGCCCGCGGCATCTCGGTCGACACCGCTCGCCTCGAAGAGCTCGCCGAGGATTTCGACCCGTCGAACCCCGAAACCCTCCGCGAGGCCGTCGTCTCCGGCACCCTCATCCGCCCGAAGAACGCCGGTCAGCAGGCCGCGCTCGCCCGCCTCGAGACGATGCTCGCCCTCGTCGAGGGCTGGGTCGACGTCGCGACCGCGCAGGCGACCGAGCGGCTCCCGCGAAGCGGTGCGATCGCCGAGACGATCCGTCGCCGCCGTGCCTCCGGCGGCCCCGCCGAGTCCGCCTTCGCGACCCTCGTCGGCCTCGAACTGCGGCCCCGCCGCCTCCGTGAGGCCGCCGAACTCTGGCGACGGATCACCGACGCCGTCGGCAAAGAGGGGCGCGACGCCCTCTGGGCCCACCCCGACCTCCTGCCGACCGGCGAGGACCTCGACGACCCGGCCGGGTTCGTCGCGCGGGTCTCGGGGGCGGATGCCGAGACGAACTCCGCCGACGAATCCTTCGACCAGGCCCTCGAAGCCCTGCTGCGCGGTGAGACGGCCCCCCTCGGCGACGAGGATCTGCCCCCGCGCGAACGCCCGGACGACGACGAATCCGCCGGCGGCCCCGCCCGCTGACCGCCGGGCGGTCGGCGCCTGTGGACAACCGCAGACGCCCTCCGCGGGCCGCTGGCATGCTCTCGTGCATGACCCCGCGCATCGATCCGCACCTGCCCATCGTCTGGCGCTCCGCCGCCGAGCTCCAGTTCGGCGGGGCCGTGGCACGGCTCGTGATCGAACCCGATGACGTCGAGCTCCAGCTCGTCCAGCTGCTGCGCCACGGGGCGAATCGATCCACCCTCCGCACCGTCGCGACCGGGCTCGGCGGCGACGACCTCACCGCGGACCGCCTCCTCACCCGGCTGACCGGCGTGCTCGAGGTCGAGCCGGTCCGGCACGCCGTCGCCATCGACGGCGGCGGGCCGGTCGCCGACCGCATCATCGCCCTCCTCGACGAGCGGCGGATGCGCCTCGTCGACCCCCGCGACCCGGCCGCCCGTCTCGTCTTCATCGTCTCGGACTGGACGCCGCAGGCGGCCACCGCGGCCGCCTACGAACGGCGCGACCTCCCCCACCTGCCGATCGTCGCCGACGACGCCGGAGCGGTCGTCGGCCCCCTCGTCGTCCCCGGCCGCACACCGTGCCTCGCCTGTGCGAACCTCGACCGCCGCCGCGAGGACCCGACCTGGCCGGCGGTCGCGATGCAGCTGATCCACCGCCCCGCGGAGCTCGGCGGCCTCGTCGCCGCCGACGCCGTCGTCCGCGCGCTCCGGATCGCCGAACGCCACCTCGACGGCGGCGACCCGGCCCCCTCCGTGACGCGGATCGCCGTCGACGGCGAGATCACCGAGCGCGCGCTGGCGTTCCAGCCGGAATGCGGCTGCCGGCTTCTCGGAGGAAACGCGACGGCTCCCGGTCCGCACGCGACTGCGGGCTCCGCTTGGCCCAGCTGAGCTCCAGCCGGCGCCTGGCGCGCGTCACGCCGACGTAGAAGAGCCGACGCTCCTCGTCGATCGACTCCTCGCGCCGGGCGTACGAGATCGGCAGCAGCCCCTCGGCGAGGCCGATGAGGAAGACCGCATCCCATTCCAGGCCCTTCGCCGAATGCACCGTCGCGATGGTGACCGCCTCGACCGTCGGCTCGTGATGGGCGTCGGCCCGCGCGCTCAGCTGGTCGGCGAACTGCCTGAAGGTCGTGCCGGCCGGCATCCCGTCCACGAGCGCCGCGATCGTGTTCAACGACTCCCAGCGTGCCCGCACCGCACCCGGTCCCGTCGGCGGCTCCACCGACCAGCCGAGCGAACGCAGCACGTCCGACACCGATTTGAACAACGGCTCGTCGCTGATCGTGAGCGCAGCCGCCCGCAGCGCACGCACGGCCTCGCGCACCTCCGGCAGGTCGAAGAAGCGCGCGCCGCCGCGCACCCGGTGACTCACCCCGGCCTCCCCGAGCGCCTGCTCGACGACCGCCGACTGCGAGTTCACGCGCGTGAGCACCGCGATGCCGGAGGCGGCCGCGCCGTCGTCGATGAGCGAGCGGATGCGCGCGGCCACGTGCCGCGCCTCGGCCAGGTCGTCGTCGGCGACGTGGATCGGCGGCGCCTCGAGGACGGGATGCGCCGCGGCATCCGCCCCCACCCCCGAACGCAACTGCAGGGCGCCCGCACGGCCGGCCATGATGCGGTTCGCGTAGCCGATGATGGGCGGGGCCGAGCGGTAGTTGCGGACGAGCCGCACGAGCGTCGCATCGTGCCAGCGCCGCTCGAATCCGAGCAGATATCCGGCATCCGCACCCGCGAATGAGTAGATCGTCTGGCTCGCGTCGCCGACGACGCACACCTCGCTGCGGTCGTCGAGCCACAGCTCGAGCAGCTGCTGCTGCAGGGGCGAGACGTCCTGATACTCGTCGACGACGAAATGCCGGTACTGCTCGCGCACATGCATCGCCACGGCCGGCTCCTGGGCGATCATGCCGGCGGTGGCCAGCAGCACGTCCTCGAAGTCGAGCGCGCGCCGCTCGTCCTTCAGGGTCTCGTAGGCGGCCTGCAGCTCGAGGACCTGCTCGAGCGAGAGCCGCCCGACGGGCCCGCGCGCCTCGAAGGCGGATGCGTACTGCTCGACCGAGCGACCGGTGACCTTCCGCCATTCGATCTCGCCGGCGACGTCGCGCAGGGTCGCCGTGTCGACGGCGAGGCCGATGCGCTGCGCCGCCTGCGCCAGCACCCGCGCCTTGCCCTCGAGGATGCGCGGGGCGGGGCCGCCGGCCAGCTGCGGCCAGAAGTGGTTCAGCTGGGCGAGGGCCGCCGAGTGGAAGGTGCGCGCCGGCACGCCGCCGGCGCCGAGCGCGTGCAGGCGTGCGCGCAGTTCGTTCGCCGCGCGACTCGTGAAGGTGAGGGCCATGACGCGCTTGGGGTCGTACGCGCCGGTGCGCACGCCGTAGGCGATGCGGTGCGTGATCGCACGCGTCTTGCCCGTGCCGGCGCCGGCGAGCACGCACACCGGGCCGTGCAGGGCCTCGGCGACCACGCGCTGCTCCTCGTCGAGGGCCTCCAGGAGCGCCTCGGGCTCGCTCACTCCCCAGCCCCCGGTGCGTCGGGGATCGGCCCGCCGAACCAGCGCTCGAGCATCCACCGCGCGATCGAGGTGCCGTCCGGCAGCGTGACCTCGCCGACGGTCGAGGCCAGCTCGGCGCGCGAGAACCAGCGCAGCGACAGGATCTCCTCGCCGTCGGGGCGGGCGAGCGCGGCATCCGCCCCGGCCGGGACGCGCGCCGTGAACCCGAGCATCAGGGACGCCGGGAACGGCCACGGCTGCGATGCGACATAGGCGATGCGGTCGACGCCGATGCCGGCCTCCTCGCGGATCTCGCGCGCGACGGCCGACTCGAGGCTCTCGCCCGGCTCGACGAAGCCCGCGAGCAGCGAATACCGGTTCGGCTCCCACATGGCGTTCGAACCGAGCAGCACGCGATCCTCGTCGTCGGTGACGAGCGTGATGATCGCCGGATCGGTGCGCGGGAACACGAGGGCATCCTCAGCGGGGCAGCGGCGCGCCCAACCGCGCTGCACCGGCTCGGTCGGCGCCCCGCAGCGCGGACAGCTGGCGTGCGAACGGTGCCAATTCGCCAGCCCCAGCGCCTCGACCGCGAAGGCGAGCTCGACCTCCGGCAGCTCGGCCCCGCGCACCCCGACCCAGCGGGCCGGCTCGGGCTCGATCCGCCGCGCCGCCTCATCGCCGAACACGCCGAGTTCGAGCGGCTCGCCGCCCGGCAGCCGGCCGAGGTAGACCCGCAGCTCCGGATCCGGCAGCGCGGACGGATGCCTGAGTTCGAGCTCGGGCCCCCGACCGCCGACGCGCATCGCCTGGAGCACACGGCCAGCGTGCATCGCGAGGACCCGCGCGTCCGCACGAGACGCGAAGGCCTCGCCGGCCTCCTCGGTGCGCGCCTCCGCGTCGCGGTCGGCCGGGGTGCGCGCGAGCGGCGGATGCGGGGCGGGCGGCGTCGCGCCGCCGGGTGCATCCTCAGCGGGCTCGGGCACGAACACCTCCGGAACGACGGGTGTCGGAGTCGGCCGGCCAGGCGTGGCGGTCGGCCGCTCCGCGGATCGGCTGCCTAGGCTTGGAGCCATGGCCAGACCACCACTCACTCTAGCTGCGTTGGCCACCGCAGCGGTGCCCGGCCTCGAGCCGACCGGCGTCGCGCGGCACTCGCGCGGCCGGGCCGGCGCCTACGACGCAGCGCGGATCTGCACCGCCGACGGCCGCATCCTGCTCATCCGGGTGCCGCGCTCGCAGGCGGCCGAGAGCGAGCAGTCCGCCGACCTCGTGGCCCTCCGTGCCCTGACGAACGGCATCCGCGCCCGGCTGCCGTTCGCCGTGCCCGAATTCGCCGGGCAGGTCCCCGCCGGCGACACGCGCGGCATCGTGACCGACTTCCTCGACGGCGCCGCCTACGACGCCGAGCTGCTGACCGCCGATGAGAGCCTCGCGGCATCCATCGGCCGATCGATCGCCGCCCTGCACGCCCTCCCGCCGGCCTTCGTCTCGGAGGCTGGCCTGCCGCGCCGCACGGCCGACGAGGTGCGCCACGAGGCGACCAGGCTCATCGCGAGCGCCGCCGAGACAGGCCGACTGCCGGCGGCTCTGCTGCGCCGCTGGGAGGAAGCGGCCGACGACGAGGTGCTCTGGCGCTTCCGCCCGACCGTCATCAACGGATCGCTCGACGCGGACTCGATCCTCGTGCAGACCGGTGCCGTCTCGGCGATCGTGGGCTGGTCGGGCCTGGAGGTCGGCGACCCGGCCCGCGACCTGCACTGGCTGCTCACGAGCCGGGGGCGTGCCGCCGGCACGGCGCTCGACGCCTACCGGTCCGCCCTCGGCGGCACCGACGAAGCCCTGCAACGGCGGGCGCTGCTCTGGGGCGAGCTCGAGCTGGCGAGGTGGTTGCTGCACGGCGTCGCCTCGCGCGACGACTCGATCGTCGAAGACGCGGTCGGCCTGCTCGACGGCCTCGTCGAACGCGTGCACACGCATGAGAGCAGCCCGCTCTCGGCCGACACCGGTCCGATCCTGGCCGTGGGCGAGGTCGAGACGTTGCTGGACCGCACCCCGCGCGACCGGGCGGCGCGCGAAGCCGGCGGCAGCCTGCTGACCGACAGCTACCGCTTCTCCGAGCTGGAGGGCGGCGACCGCGACGAGGTCGAGGCGAATCTGACGAAGCCGATCCCGCTCGACCTCGACGGGTGGGGCGAGGAGGTGGACGCCGGGGCCGAGGCCGCCGCTCAGACGGGCGCGGATGCCGAGGCGCCCGCAGCCTCCGAACCCTCCGACCCCGAACGCGCCGCCACCGACGCCCAGGCCGAGCGCAACTCCGCTTCGTCGTAGAGCCGCTCGGGGCGTATCACCAGGTCTTCCTCCACGTAGTAGAAGAGGGCGTCGATCTCGGAGGGGTCGATGCCCGCCCAGTTCGCATAGGCGAGCCGGTACAGGGCCAGTTGCGTCTGCTTGAGTTCGAGATCGCGCGCGTCGGCCGGCGAACGGCCCGTCTTCCAGTCGACGACCTCGTAGCGGATGCCGCGGGCGATCGCCTCGGCCGGCGCCTCGTAGACGGCGTCGAGCTTGCAGACGAAGACGTTCGCACCGAGCGGCAGGTGCAGTTCGAGCTCGACGGCCGTCGGCGCGCGGTGGCCCCACGGCGAGGCGAGGAAGGTGTCGCGGAGCCGGGCCATGCGTTCCTCGTCGGCGGCGCCCACGAGGCCGTCGGCGGCGGCGAGCGCATCGGCCCCGCCGAGCGCATCGGCGGCGTCGAGCGCGTCGAGCTCGCCGCCGCCGTTCGAGCGACGTTCGACCCAGGAGTGGAAGAGGGTGCCGACGCGCGTGGCCCGGAACGGCCGCTCGGGCATCGGGCGGCGCAGCGCCCGCTCGACCGCGTCGGGGTCGTCGACGTAGTCCTTGAAGCGGGACGCCGGGATGCGCGTCGGCGCCGTGAGCGCCTGCTCGCCGGCCTCGCGGGCGCGGCGTTCGGCGAGGAGCAGTTCGATGTGCTCCGCGAGCCGCGGACCGATGCCCTCGCCGCTCGGGCGTTCGGCGGCGCCCCGCACGGCACGCGCGGCGTGCTCGACGGCGTCACGGCGGCGTCCGAGCGGATCGAGGGGCCAGCTCAGCCGCTCGGAGGATGCGTCCAGCGGGTTCTCCGGCTCGGCCGGGGCCGCAGGCAGCGTGTCCGGCGGGATGAGCCCGGCCTCCGAGAGCTCCCAGAGGAACGTGCCCGGCGGGCGCGGTTTCGTCTGCCGGGACCACCAGGACCCGCTGAGGAGCAGTTCGGCGCGCGCGCGGGTGACCGCCACATAGGCCAGGCGCCGCTCCTCCTCGGCATGCCGTTCGGCGTTCTCCACGCCGAACGCGGCGAGCGCGGCATCGAAGTCCTTCTGTGTCTCGTGGCCCTGCCAGACGAACTCCGGCAGCTCCTCGGCATCGCCCTTGAATGCGTACGGCAGCTCGCCGAAGGCGATCCATCCCTTGGTGCTCCGCAGGCGGCCGGGCAGTTCGCCGTCCAC
Source organism: Agromyces archimandritae (assembly GCF_018024495.1). NCBI lineage: Bacteria > Bacillati > Actinomycetota > Actinomycetes > Micrococcales > Microbacteriaceae > Agromyces > Agromyces archimandritae. The sequence continues at coordinate 2,935,993 of NZ_CP071696.1, read as the reverse complement.
CATCCGGGGGATGGCGACGACATCCCATTCGAGGCCCTTCGAGGCGTGGATCGAGAGCAGTTGCACGGCGCCCGGCTCCGGCTCCTCGCCGCGAGGGCTCAGCCGGTCGCGCTGTTCGGCCTCGAGCAGCCAGCCGAGGAAGGCGCCGAGGGTCGCATGCTCGGCGGATGAGGCGAAGCCGGCGACGAGCTCGTCGAAGGCGTCCAGGCTCTCCCGCCCCAGTCGGCGGGCGGGGTTCGCGGCGACTTCGATGTCGAGCTGCAGTTCGTGGACGACGAGGTGCACGAAGTCGGCGAGCGCGAAGCCCGCCCGGCGCCGCAGGGCCTGCAGCTGCGCACCGGCGCGCCGCATGCGGGCGAGCGCGACGGGGCTGAAGCCGGCGAGGGCGCGATGCCCGTCGGGGGCCGAGATGAGGAAGTCGAGGGCGTCGACGATCGAGGGCGTCTCGTCGACGGCGATGCTCGCACGGAGCTTCGCGCGCACCTCGTCGCCGAGGCGCCGGGTGGCGATGTCGCGATCGGCGAGCCATCGGGCGAGCGTGCCGAGTTCGGCGAGGTCGGCCGGTCCGATCCGCCAGCGGGCGCCGCCGAGCACGCGGAGCAGTTCGGCGCCGGCCGAGGGGTCGTGCAGCACGCGCAGCGCCGCGACGAGGTCGGCGATGACGGGTTGTTCGAGGAGGCCGGCGACGCCGAGCACGTGGTACGGGATGCCGCGGGCTTCGAGCGCATCGGTGAAGACCGTGATGTCGGCGAAGGTGCGGCAGAGCACGGCGCCCGTCCGTTCGCCGGCGAGCCGGCCGTCGAACCAGGCGGCGACGGCGGCGGCCTCGTCTTCGATGGTCTCGCGCCAGACGGTTTCGACGGCGCCTTCGCCGGCGAACGGCGATGCCGAAAGCGGCAGTTTGGCGATCGCAGCCCCGTCGGCGAGCGGGGCGATGAGGGTGTTGGCGGCCTCCAGCACCCGGTGCGGGTTCCGCCAGCTCGTCGACAGGTCGAAGGCGGCGGCGGTTCCGCCGGCGAAGTCGCGCCCGAATCGGGCGAGGTTGGCCGCGCTCGCCCCGCGCCAGCCGTAGATCGACTGGTCGGGGTCGCCGACGGCCATCACGGAGCATCCGCCGAAGAGGGTCGCGAGCAGGCGCGTCTGCACGACGGAGGTGTCCTGGTATTCGTCGAGGAGCACGGCGCGGTATCTGCCGCGGTACTCCTCGACGACCTCGGGATGCTCGGTGCAGATCTGCAGGGCGAGGGCGATCTGATCCGAGAACTCGACGTATCCGCCGACGCGTTTGGCGTCCTGGTAGGCGACGGCGAGGTCGATGAGCGGGTCGAGGGCCGCGACGTCTCCGAGCGCTTTCGCGAGGTCCTTGGAATCCACCCGCTGCCTCGGCCCGTGCGGCAGCTCCGCATTCGCTTCGCAGAATTCCCGGGCGAAGGCCCGCAGCTCGCCGGGATCGACGACGTTCTCGGCGATCGCACGGCTGAGGGAGAGCACGGCGCCGGTCAGCCGGTCGACCGAGGCGTCGAGTTCGACGAGGCGGTCGTCGGCCGAGGCGACGACGACGCGGCGGGCGAGCTGCCAGGCGGATGCCTCGCCGAGCACGGATGCGTCCGGTTCGCGGCCGATGAGCATCGCGTGCTCGCGGTAGATCGCGCTCGCGAAGGAGTTGTAGGTCGCGATCGTCGCCGACTCGAGCGGGTCGTCTGCGAAGGCGCCGATGCCGGCGTCGGCGAGTTCTCCGACGCGGAGCCGCACGCGCTCGGCGAGCTCGCCGGCGGCTTTGCGGGTGAACGTGAGGCCGAGCACCTCCGAGACGGCGACGTGCCCGCCCGCGAGCAGCCAGACGACCCGGTTCGACATGGTCTCGGTCTTGCCGCTGCCGGCTCCGGCGACGACGATCGCCTGGCCGCGCGGATCGGCCTCGATCACGGCGGCCTGCTCGGCGGTCGGCGGGTGCAGGCCCAGCCGTTCGGCGATCTCGGCCGCCGTGAGCCGCACGTGTTCGCTCATCCCCGTCTCCTCGTTCATGCCGACACCGCCGGAACCAGCTGCACACGGTAGTGCCAGGCCTTGAATGTCGAGTTCCGGTCGACGGATGCGGGGCTCTCGAAGCGGAACCCGGCCATCAGCCGGCCGACGACGTCGAGCCGGTCGGCGAAGGCCTGCGCCTCCTCCTCGTCGAAGGGCTGCTGCACCCGCTCCGTGTAGGCGAGCTTCGACGAGGGCACGGCGACGAAGACGAGCTTCGCCCCGCCGATGACGTCGTGCCCGCCGATCGCCTCGCCCGCGGCATCCGCACCCCGCCCGGCGACCGCGCCGGCACGGGCCGCGAGCTGGTAGGCGCCGAGCTGGGCGTGCTGCTTCATCCCCTTCACGCTCGGCGGCGTACGGCCCGTCTTCAGATCGACGATGACCGTGGTGCCGTCCGCCGAGCGTTCGACGCGGTCGATGGTGCCGGTGATGCGCACCCTGCCGGTCTCGAGCGTGAAACGCCCCTCGGCGCCGAGCAGCACCTTGCGGTCGTCGGCGAAGTTCCCGAGGTAGGCCGATGCGCCCTCGGCCATGCGCCGGGCGCCGCGACGCTCGCGTGCGGCGACCCACCCCGCTTCGAACGGCACCGATTCGAGGCGCCGGGCGACCTCTTCCCAGACGGCCTCGACGCTCGTGTCGGCGTCCTCGCGCGTGCCGAGCTCTTCGACGACGGCGTGCACGATCGTGCCGATGGATGCCGCGATGCCCGACGGCGGCGAGGCGACCCGGTCCACGAACCACCCGAGCGGCGACTCCTCGGCGCGTTCGATCTGCGATGGCGAGACGGAGACCCGGGCCTCGGGGTCGCCGTCGAGGTCGATGAGGGGCCGCTCGGTCGAGGGCTCGGCGAGCCCGTACCATTCCTCGGGGTGGGCGCCGGGCACGCCCTGTTCGGCGAGCAGGGCGAGGGCCGAGGCGGCCTCGGAGGCCGGGCCGCCGCCGGTCGCGGCCAGCTCTGCGCGGAGCGCTCCGACGAGGCCGCGCAGCTGCAGCGGCCGTCGCCGTCCGCCGTGGCGGTTCGCACCCGCGAAGCCGAACAGTTTCGAGGGCTGTTCGTCGTCGTCGGCGGTGCAGCTCAGGACGAGCTGGCGCTCGGCGCGCGAGACCGCGAGGGCGAACAGGCGCAACTCGTCGCTCTGCACCGCCTGCCGGGCGGTGCGGGCGTCGTCGGGTGCCGGCGGTGCCTCCCCGGCCCGCACCGCCGCGGCCGTGCGCGGCAGCAGCTCGGCCTGCAGCAGGGTGCCTCGGGGGCGCGGATTCGGCCAGGTGCCCTCCTGGAGCCCGGCGATCACGACGATGTCGAAGGAACGGCCGACGAGCGCCGCCGGCGTGGCGACGAGCACCGCATCGCCTGCGGCCCGCGGTGCGAGGGTGTCCTCGGGCACGTCGGCGCCGAGCTGTTCGTCGAGGAAGCGCCCCGCGGGCGCTTCGGGGGTGAGCTCGACGAAGCGCTGCGCGGCGGCGAAGAGGGCGACGGCGGCATCCAGCCCGCGGTTCGCCTCGTCGGCGAGCACGCCCGTGCCGGACGCCTGCGCCGCCCATTCGGCGGCGAGCCCGCTGCCCGACCAGATCGCCCAGAGCACCTCCTCGACGGTGCCGCCGCCGGCGGCGGTCGCGCGGGCCGCATCGAGGGTTTTCGCCAGCCGGCCGGCGCGGCGGGCCGGATGCGCGTCGACGGTCTCGAACCCGCCGGGCGCTCCGAGGGCGTCGACGAGCAGTTCGTCGCCCGGGCGGTCTCCGCCGGCTGCGAGCTCCTCCTGCCGCAGGGCGAGCCGGAGGCGCCGGAGGCCGACGGCGTCGAGGCCGCCGATCGGGCCCGTCAGCAACGACACCGCGAGCTCGGGTGCGAGCTCCTCCCGGCCGATCGCGAGGGAGGCGGCCCGCAGCAGGGCCGCAGCGGCCGGTGCATCCCGGAGGGCCTGCCCGGCGACCGCGACCGCCGTCGGCACCTCGGCCATCGCCAGGCCCCGCTCGATGCCGGGCACGTCGCCGCCGGAACGCAGCACGACCGCCATGCGCGACCAGGGCACGCCGCCGAGCAGGCGGTGTTCGCGCAGCAGCTCGGCGATGCGGGCGACCTCCGCCCCGTGCGAGGCGGCCTCGATGCCGAGGAGCGGCGGCAGGGCGTCGGCGGCGGCCCGTTCCGTCGCCGCCTCGGACAGCGCCGGGGCGCGGTGCCGACCGCCGAGCGCGGTGCCGATATGCGATGCGGTTCCGGCGAGCACGCCGCGGATCTCGGGCCGGCCGCGATGGGCGACCGAGAGCTCGAGCCGTTCGGCCGGCGCCCCGAGCACGCGATCCAGCGATCCGAGCAGTTCCGCCCGCCCGCCGCGGAAGCCGTTCGCGGCGACATCGGGGTCGCCGAAGGCGATGACCTGCACCCCCCGGGCGGCGAATCCCCGCAGCAGCTCGGCGACGCCCGCGGTCTGCTCCTGGGCGTCGTCGACGAGGAGGAGCCCGAGTTCGCCGAGGGGGCCGAGCGCGGCGGCGGCCTCGGGATCGCTCGGGCTCCGCTGCACGATCGCGGCGGCGTAGGCGAGGAGTTCGGCCGAGTCGAAGCGCCGGGCCTTGGCGAGGTCCTTCACCTCCTCGTACTCCGCGAGGAACCCGGCCGCGGCGATCCATTCCGGCCGTTCGGCGATGCGGCCGAGGCCGGCGAGCTCGGCCGGGCGGACGCCGTGCTCGGCGGCCCGCATGGCGAGGTCGCGCAGCTCGCCGCGGAAGCCGCGGAGGGCGCGCACCTCGGGCCCGAGCCGTTCCGGCCAGACCGGTCCGGCCCCGCCCTCGAGGCCGCCGCGCAGCAGTTCGTCGATGAGGCGGTCATGCTCGGCGCCGGTCAGCAGCCGCGTCTCCTCGCCCTCGAGGCCGCGCACCAGCTGGAACGCGATCGAGTTCGCGGTGCGGGCCAGCGGGCCGCGCGTGGCGCGGCCGAGGCGGACGGCGAGCCCGTCGCGAAGCGCCGTCGCCGTCTGCCGGGTGGCGGCGAGCACGAGGATGCGTTCGGGTTCGAGGCCGGCGGCGACCCGTTCGGCGACGAGTTCGACGATCGTCGCCGTCTTGCCCGTGCCGGGCCCCCCGAAGACGGCGGCGTGACGGCCGGCCGGCAGATCCAGCACGGCCCGCTGCGAGGCGTCGGGATCGATCGCCGGCGCGCCGCCGAGGGCGAGCGCGCCGGGCGCGTGGTCGGGTTCGGGGAGCATGCGATCACGCTAACCCGTTCCGCCGACAGTGAACGGCCGCCACCGCCGGGTGCCCCGGTGACCTAATCTGGGTGCAACGACAGAAAGGTGCACCGTGGACGTTCGCATCGGCATCCAGAACTCCCCTCGAGAGATCGGCTTCGAGACCGACCAGCCCGCGGCGGAGGTCGAGCAGGCCGTCTCCGACGCGGTCGCCTCCGGGTCGGTGCTTCGCCTCCAGGATGCGAAGGGCTCGGTCTACGTCGTGCCGACGGCCGCGCTGGCCTACGTCGAGATCGGCTCGGAAGAGAGCCGTCGCGTCGGATTCGTGGCCTGATGGAGCTGCTGTTCATCGCCCTCGGCGGGGCGATCCTCGGCCTCGCGGCGCGCTACCTGCTGCCGCGTCGGCGCCTGCACGGCGTCGTGCTGTTGCCGGCGGCCGGCGCGGCGATCGCGATGGCGCTGTGGGTGGCCCTCACCTGGCTCGGCTGGGCGTGGGACGGCGGGTGGATCTGGGCGGTCGTGCTCGTGGTCACCGGCCTCGCGGTCGCCGGGATCGATCTGCTCATCGGACCGATGCGCGAGCGGGCCGACGAGGCGCGCTTCGACGAACTCGTCAAGCACGGCGTCGCGCACGCCTGAGGGTCTGTCGCGGCGGCCGGGCGGATGCCCGTGCCCGCCCGTCAGGCCGTGAGCCCCAGGGCATCCATCCGCCGCGTGTGCTCGGCGATGAGTTCGGTGAACACGGGCTCGACGCCGCTGCCCGGCCCCGCGCCCGATTCGGAGCCGCGGAGGGCCGACCGGGCGACGAGCAGGGTGTCGCCGACGATGCTGCGACCCCAGAGGGCGAGGCGGTCGCCGAGCCCGGGCACCTCTCGGATGCCGCGTTCGATCTCGGCCTCGAGCACGCCGGCGGCGCGCGGGTCGGGGGCGAGCAGTTCGGTGACGCGTTCGCGCAGTTCGCGGGGCAGCGCCTGGGCGAGGTGCGAGAAATAGTCGTCGAGCATGCCGCTGGCGATGTGGATGCCGAGAAGGAGCTCCCACCAGTCGGCGCCCTGGATCTGCTCGCGGAATTCGAGGGTCGCATCGGCGAACGGCTGCATGATCCCGACCGGGTCGCCGTCGTGGGCGCGGACCTCGTCGAGCAGGCGGTGGTGGCGGCGGAGCGCGACGCCGGCGACGACGCTCACGCCCTCCTTCGGCGCGAGGCCCGGCGAGGTCGCGACGGCCTTGGCGAGGAGTTCGAAGAACTCGAGCTGGATGCACGCGGCCTGGCCGAGGAAGGCGAGCGGCTCGGGTGCGAACTCGGTGAAGTCGGCGCGTTCGAGCGACGTCTGCGAGACGCGGGGGCGGATGCCGGCCGGTTCGGTGCGCTGGCGGCGGCGGGCGGAACGGAAGACCACCCGTTCAGCCTACGTCGTGCCCGACGGGGCCGCCGCGCCCCGCGCCTCGGAGAGCTCGGAGCCTTCTCGGGTAGGATCGACGGGTACCGCGGGCGATGGATCCGCGGCCGTGCGCCTGGGGTTGAGACGGGGCGCACCCCATCGAATCCGACAGGCAGCATACTTTTGACCACGTTCACCGAACTCGGCGTCGCCTCCGACATCACGGACGCCCTCGCCGGGAAGGGCATCGTCGATGCCTTCCCCATCCAGGAACAGACCATCCCCCTCGCCCTCTCCGGGCAGGACATCATCGGCCAGGCCAAGACCGGCACGGGCAAGACCTTCGGGTTCGGCCTGCCGCTGATCCAGCGCCTCGGCGACGATCCCGAGCCCGGCGTCAAGGCGCTCGTCGTCGTGCCGACGCGCGAGCTCGCCGTGCAGGTGAGCGAGGATCTGGAGCTGGCGACCTCGAACCGGCCGACGAAGATCGTCTCGATCTACGGCGGCAAGGCGTACGAGGGCCAGATCGAGCAGATCAAGGCCGGCGCGCAGATCGTCGTCGGCACGCCCGGGCGCCTGCTCGACCTCGCCGGCCAGCGTCTGCTGTCGTTGAAGGACGTGCAGGAGATGGTGCTCGACGAGGCCGACAAGATGCTCGATCTCGGCTTCCTCGCCGATATCGAGAAGCTGTTCGCGCAGACCCCGGCCACCCGCCACACGATGCTCTTCTCCGCGACGATGCCGGGCCCGATCGTGGCGCTGGCGCGCCGCTTCATGTCGCGGCCCGTGCACATCCGTGCGAGCGACCCCGACGAGGGCCTCACGCAGGCGAACATCGAGCACATCGTCTACCGGGTGCACGCCCTCGACAAGGACGAGGTCATCGCCCGCATCCTGCAGGCCGAGGGCCGCGGCAAGACGGTCATCTTCACCCGCACGAAGCGCGCCGCCGCAAAGCTCGTCGACGAGCTGAACGAGCGCGGCTTCAACGCCGCCGCCGTGCACGGCGACCTGAACCAGGATCAGCGCGAGCGCGCGATGGCCGCGTTCAAGGCCGGCAAGAAGGAGATCCTCATCGCCACCGACGTCGCCGCCCGCGGCATCGACGTGGACGATGTGACGCACGTCATCAACCACACGATCCCCGACGACGAGAAGACGTACCTGCACCGTGCCGGCCGCACCGGCCGCGCCGGCAAGACCGGTATCGCGGTGACCTTCGTCGACTGGGACGATCTGCACAAGTGGGTGCTCATCAACCGGGCGCTCGACTTCGGCCAGCCGGAGCCCGTGGAGACGTATTCCTCGAGCCCGCACCTCTTCGCGGAGCTCCGCATCCCCGAGGGCACGAAGGGCCGGCTGAAGCCGAAGCCCAAGGCCGAGTCGCAGGCCCCCGCGCGCGAGCCGCGCGCCGAGGGCGAGCGCCCGGCGCGCTCGCGGACGCGTCGCCGCACGCGCGGCGGCCAGGCCGACGGTTCGGGTGCGGATGCCGGATCGCGCTCCGAGCGGCCCGCGGCCGAGTCCGCCTCGGCCGAGCGCCCGTCCGAGCCGGCCGGCGACGCCCCCGCACGCGAGGGCGATGCCGCGCCGCGACGCCGCCGTCGCCGCGGCGGGCGCGGCCGCTCCGGCGCGTCGCAGTCGGCCGAATCGTCCCAGGGCGGCGCCGAGGCCTGACCCCGGCGCCCGGCCGCGTGCGAGCCGCGCAGACGCAGCCGGGGATCCGCATCCGCGCAGCCGCGACCCCGCCTACGGCAGCACCGGCTCGCTCCCCCGCCCCTCGGCGACGATCCGTTCGACGACCTCGGCAGGGGTGCGGTGCTGGCCGAGCCGGTTCGGTTTGCCCGCCCCGTGGGTGTCGCTCGAGCCGGTGACGGCGAGCCCGAAGCGGGCAGCGAGCTGCCGCAGGCGCGGCTTCAGCTCCTCGCGGTTCTCGGGATGGTCGACCTCGAGCCCGAACAGCCCCGCATCCGCCAGTTCGGCCAGACGCGGCTCGTCCATGAGGTGGACGAGGTCGCGGGTGCCGGGGTGGGCGAGCACGGGCACGCCGCCGGCGGCGCGGATGAGGCGTACCCCGGTGACGGGGTCGGGCGCGTAGTGCGGCACCGTGTACCCGTTCCTCGGGTGCAGGATGCCGTCGAAGGCCGCCGAACGGTCGGGCGCGTGCCCGCGGGCGACGAGGGCGTCGGCGATGTGCGGGCGGCCGATGGTCGCCCCTTCGGAGGCCTGGGCGAGGACGTCGGCCCAGTCGAGTTCGTAGTCGCGGGCGATGCGGCGCACGATGGATTCGGCTCGGCCGAGGCGGGATTCGCGGATGCGGGCGGTCTCGCGTCCGAGTTCGGCGTCGGCGGGGTCGAAGAGGTAGCCGAGCACGTGCACGGTGGCCCAGCCGTCGCGGGTGGAGAGTTCCATGCCCGGGATGAGGGCGACCCCTGCGGCCGGCACGGCGGCGGCCGCTTCGGCCCAGCCGGCGGTCGAGTCGTGGTCGGTGAGGGCGATCGCGCCGAGCCCGATGCCGGCGGCTTCGGCGAGGAGTCCGGCCGGCGGCTGCGTGCCGTCGGAGACGGTGGAGTGGGTGTGCAGGTCGGCCTCGCCGATCGGGGCCGTGGCTCGTGGCATCCTTCCAGCGTAGAGCGTCCGCATGGGCGGCATCCAGGCTTCGCACCGCCCGCACGCCCTAGGTTGGAGAGGTGCTTCTGCGTATCCTCGGCACCGTCGTCGTCATCGCCGCCGCCCTGCTGGCGGCGCTGTTCGTCTGGCCGCAGGCGGCCGGGCTGCAGAACGAGTGGGTCTTCGCGCATGTCGTGGCCCTGCGCGGCGTCGCCGCGGCCGCCGCGCTGGCCGGCGCTGTCGTGTTCGCGGCGATCGCGCTCGCGCGCCGGTTCCGCGTGTTCGCGGGTGCGATGGCGGCGGTGCTCGCCGCGTCGGCCCTCGGCAACGCTGCCGTGCTCGGCGTCCGCGGCATCGGCGGTGCGGATGCCGAGGCGCCGTCCGATCTCACGGTGCTCTCGTGGAACACGCTCGGCGAGGTTCCCTCGGCCGAGGTGATCGCCGGGCTCGCCGTCGACTCCGGCGCCGACGTCGTCGTGCTGCCGGAGACGACGGAGGCCCTCGGCGAGGAGATCGCGGTCGAGATGCGCGAGGCCGGTTCGCCGATGTGGGTATGGACGACGGCGTTCGACGAGATCGCGAAGGCACGGTCGACGACGCTGCTGATCTCCCCCGAGCTCGGCGATTACGAGGTCGTCTCGGCCGAGGGCTCGGGCCCGCCGGGCAACACGAACACGCTGCCGACGGTCGTGGCCGCGCCGGTCGACGGCGAGGGGCCGACGATCGTCGCCGTGCACGCGGTCGCCCCGATCCGCTGGGAGATGCGCAACTGGCGCAGCGACCTCGACTGGCTCGCCGAGCAGTGCTCTGCCGGCGAGGTCGTCATGGCGGGCGATTTCAACGCGACGATCGACCATTTCGCGGGGCGGGGCGTGGACGGCGGGCAGTTCGGCCGGTGCGCGGATGCGGCGGATGCGGCGGGCGCCGCCGGCCTCGGCACCTGGCCGACGGATCTGCCGAAGCTGCTCGGCAGCCCGATCGACCACGTCCTGGCGAGCCCCGAGTGGCGGGCGACGAGCTTCGAGGTGGTCGGCGCCTACGACGACGCCGGCAGCGACCACCGGCCGGTCGTGGCGCGCCTGGTCCGCGCGGGCTGAGGCATCCCGCAGCGGATGCCGGGGGCGCCCGCGCCCGCCCGACCACGCGCGGGCAGCGCGCTCGCATATTCCGGCGGGCAGCGCGCTCGCATGTTCCGGTGGGACAATACGTCCATGGCCGATACCACCGAGACCGCCCCCGCCGAGACCCCCGTCGACCCGAACGCGAACCGTTCGACGACGCCGAAGTCGGACGGCTTCCGCGCCTATATCTCCAGCGACTGGGCCGAGCGCGACGAGGCGCTACCGCCGGCCCGCGAGGTCGCCGCGTTCGCCGCCGAGCGCCGCCGCCGGGTCGCTGCCCGCTTCCCCGGGCAGCGCATCATCGTCCCCGCCGGCGATATGAAGCAGCGCGCCAACGACACCGACTACCCGTTCCGCGCGCACAGCGCGTTCAGCCACCTGACCGGTTGGGGATCCGACTCCGAGCCGGGCGCGGTGCTCGTCATCGACGGCGATGTCGACGGCGTGGCGCGTGCGACGCTGTTCTTCCGCGAGCGCGCCGGCCGCGACTCCGAGGAGTTCTACGCGAACGCCGCGATCGGCGAGTTCTGGATCGGCCCCCGCCCCTCCCTCGCCCATGTCGCCGCCGACCTCGGGCTCGACACCCGCGACCTCTCGGCCTTCGACGCGCTCGTCGACGAACTCGACACGACGGCCGTCGTGCTGCGCGAGGCCGACGAGGCGATCACGGGGCGAGTGGATCGCGCCAGGGCGCGCTTCGCGACCGAGGTCGCCCTGAGCGACAACGCCGAGGATGCGCCGTTCGGCCTCGAGCCGGGCAGCGAGCACGAGCCGGACGCCGAACTGGCCGAGTTCCTCGCCGAGCTGCGCCTCGTCAAGGACGACTACGAACTGGCCGAGATGCAGGCCGCCGTCGACAGCACCCGCACCGCCTTCGGCGAGGTGCTCGCCGCCCTGCCGCGCGTCACGGCCGAGGCCCGCGGCGAGCGCGTGATCGAGGGTGTGTTCGCCACCCGCGCCCGTCTCGACGGCAACGACGTCGGCTACGGCTCGATCGCGGCCGCCGGCGCGCACGCGACGATCCTGCACTGGACGCGCAACGACGGCCCCGTGGTGCCCGGCGAGCTCGTGCTCCTGGATGCCGGCGTCGAGCGCGACAGCTACTACACCGCCGACATCACGCGCACCTTCCCGGTGGACGGCACCTTCACGCCCGTGCAGCGGCGCGTGTACGAGGCCGTGCTCGAGGCCGCCGACGCGGCCTTCGCGATCGTGAAGCCCGGCGTGGTGTTCCGCGAGATCCACGCGACGGCGATGGCCGTCATCGCCCGCAGGACCGCCGAGTGGGGCTTCCTGCCGGTCACGGCCGAGCAGTCCCTCGAGCCCGACGCGCAGTACCACCGCCGCTACATGGTGCACGGCACGAGCCACCACCTCGGGCTCGACGTGCACGACTGCGCGAAGGCCCGCCGCGAGCTGTACATGGACGGCGTGCTCGAGGAGGGCATGGTCTTCACGATCGAGCCCGGCCTCTACTTCCAGCCCGACGATCTCACGGTGCCCGAGGAGTACCGCGGCATCGGGGTGCGGATCGAGGACGACATCGTCGTCACGGCCGATGGCGCCCGGAACCTGTCCGCGGGCATCCCGCGCACGGTCGAGGCGGTCGAGGCCTGGGTGCGCGGCGCCCGCTGACCCGTCGGTGGATGCGGAGGGTCTCGATACGCGCTTCGCGCTACTCGACCGGCGACGCCGTGGATGCCCCGGCTCGCCCTTGCGGCGGCCGGGGCGTCGTCGTCTGCGGGCCCTCAGGCGGGGTCGGCGGCGCGGCGCGGGCGGGCCCGCCACCACGCCCAGAACCGGGCGAGCTGCCGCTTCGCGAACGCCGCGAGACGGCGCGCCCACGAGAACTCGGTGCCGAGGACGGCGAGGCCGAGGAAGACGACGAGCCAGCCGGGGCCGGGCAACGGGATCAGCGGGATGCCGATGAGCGCGATGCCGCCGCCGAGCACGGCGACCGCGATGCGGTAGGCGCGTCGGAGCAGCGGCCTGCGGCCGATACGGCGGCGGATGCCGGCGAGGAAGCGCCGGATGGGCCGCCTGGGGTCTTCGGCGCTCACGATGTCGCGTTCGAGCTCCGAGCCGGGCGTGCCGCCGGGCTCGCCTCGGAACGGTTCGTCGGGCCGACCGGGGTGCTGCGCCATGCATCGAGCCTAGGAAGCCGCCCTGGGAGGACGCCCCGCGGTTCCCGGGCGCCCGCCGGGTGCCCGATGGGCGCCTCCGCGACGAAGCTCAGTCGCGGGATCCGCGATCGGCGTCGCCGGCCGGCCCCTCGCCCTCGGGGCCGGAACCCGACGCCGGCGGCTCGGCGGCCGTTTCCGGAGCCGCCGCGGCAGGTACCTGCGGTTCCGGCGTCGCGGCCGCGCCGGATCGGGCCGCGCGACGCGCCTCGTCGAGCGCCTCACCGTAGGTGCGGGCTCCGGGCGGCGGCGCGGCCGGAGCATCCACCGGGGCAGGCCCCGACGGGGCCGGGCCGGACGCATCCGGGGCCGGGCCGGACGCCGCCGGGCGCGGGATCGTGCCCTCGGTGCCGAGGACGTTCCGGGCACGGGCGGCCAGCTCGCTCGGGGCGAGGATCGTGTAGCTGCGCGCGACGACCTGCATCGTCGAGGTGAAGTCGCGCCGGCGACGGTTCACCGAATAGGAGACGAGGCCGAAGACCATGCCGAAACCGGCACCGATGAGGATCGCCGAGATGAGGATGCCGGCCGCCGCCGGAGTCGGCGAGAAGATGAACAGCAGCAGACCCATGAAGGTGCCGAGCCAGACGCCCGTCAGCGCCCCGCCGCCGGCCGCGCGCCCCCAGCTCATCTTGCCCGTGATGCGCTCCACGCTCGTGAGGTCGTTGCCGACGATCGCGATCGACTTCACCGGGAACTCGGCCTTGGCGAGCCGGTCGACGGCGCCCTGCGCGGCCTCGTAGCTCTCGAAGGTCGCCACGTCCTCGCCGCTCGGCAGCGTGGGGAAGACTCGGGCGGCGCGTCCGCCCATCGGCCGGGGATTGCTCACGGCGCCATTCTCCCACGGCCACCCCCGTACCAGCCTGATTCCAGGGCCGGACCACTAGGTTTGACGTGTGAGTGCAACGAGAGTCTTCGTCGCCCGACTGGCCGGCTGCGCGGTGTTCGATCCCGCAGGCGACCGGGTCGGGAAGGTCCGCGACGTCCTCGTCGTGTACCGCAAATCCGACCCGCCCCGCGTCGTCGGCCTCATCGTCGAGATCCCCGGCAAACGCCGCGTGTTCCTCTCCATCGGCCGGGTGACCTCGATCGGCGCCGGCCAGGTCATCACGACCGGCCTCATCAACATCCGCCGCTTCGAGCAGCGCGGCGGCGAGGTGCGCGTCATCGCCGAAATGCTCGGGCGCACCGTCTCCTTCAACGACGGCAGCGGCACCGCCGTCGTCGACGACGTCGCGATCGAGGAGAAGAGCGAAGGCGTCTGGGAGGTCGGCCAGCTCTTCGTGCGCCGCCCGAAGCCGACCGGCTCGCCCTTCGCGAAGGCGCCGACGGCGTTCGTCACCTGGAAAGAGGTGCGCGAGGCATCCGCCCCCGGCCAGTCGCAACCGGCCGAGCAGCTCATCGCCACCTACTCCGAGCTGAAGCCCGCCGACCTCGCGAGCACCATGCTCGACCTACCAGAGCAGCGCCGCCGCGACGTCGCCGAAGAACTGCCCGACGATCGCCTGGCGACCGTGCTCGAAGAGATGCCCGAGCAGGCGCAGATCGAGATCCTCGTCGCCCTCGGCGACGAACGCGCCGCCGACGTGCTCGACCACATGCAGCCCGACGACGCCGCCGACCTCATCGCGCAGCTGCCCGCCGAACGCGGCGAGCACCTCCTCGAACTCATGGAGCCGGAGGAGGCCGACGATGTGCGGTTCCTCCTCGCCTACCCCGCCGACACCGCCGGCGGCCTCATGACGCCCGAGCCCATCATCGTCTCGGCCGACGCGACCGTCGCCGAGGGCCTCGCCCTCATCCGCCGCCACGACCTGCCGCCGGCGCTCGGCGCCGCCGTCTTCGTGACGCTTCCGCCGTACGAGCCGCCCACCGGCCGATTCCTCGGCGTCGTCCACTTCCAGCGGATGCTGCGCTACCCGCCGCACGAGCGCCTCGGCACCCTCATCGACCAGGGCCTCGACCCCGTCACGGCCGACACCTCCGCCGCCGAGGTCAGCCGCATCCTCGCCAGCTACGACCTCGTCTCCGTGCCCGTCGTCGACGAGAAGCACCGCCTCGTCGGCGTCGTGACCATCGACGACGTGCTCGACTACCTCCTGCCCGAGGACTGGCGAAGTCATCCCGACGACGACGCCGAACGACGCGCGGCCGCCCGTGCCGCGCTGACCACCGGAAGCATCCCCATCCCCGGAAGGAGGGCAGGACATGGCGCGCGCTGAGCAGCCCGAACGTCGATTCGACACCCCGAAAGGGCTCGGACGGGGTCGCGGCGACGACAACGACCGCTTCGGCCGCTTCACCGAACTCGTGGCGCGCGGCATGGGCACCCCCTGGTTCCTCTTCGGGCTCTCGCTGTTCGTCGCGGTGTGGATGCTGTGGAACACGCTCGCCCCGGCCGACTGGCAGTTCGACCGCGCCGACTACGGCTTCATCGCCCTGACGCTCGTGCTCTCGCTGCAGGCCTCCTACGCGGCGCCCCTCATCCTCCTCGCCCAGAACCGGCAGGACGACCGCGACCGCGTGCAGATCGAGCAGGACCGTCAGCGCGCCGAACGCAACCTCGCCGACACCGAATACCTCGCCCGCGAGGTCGTCGCCCTCCGCCTCGCGATGAAGGACCTCGCCTCGCGCGACTTCATTCGCGCCGAGCTCCGCTCCCTCCTCGAGGAGATGGACAAACGCGACGAATCCGAATCCCAGGAGGAGGACGACCATGCCCGAACCCGCAGCTGAGACCGCCGAGGCCAGCGAGCTCGAACGTCGCGTCCGCGGGGCCCTCGCGACCGTCATCGACCCCGAGATCCGCCGCCCGATCACCGAACTCGACATGGTCGGCGACGTGAGCGAGGCCGACGACGGCACCGTCGACGTCGGCATCAAGCTCACCATCGTCGGCTGCCCCGCCGCCGACCGCATCGAACGCGATGTGCGCCGGGCCGCCGAACGCGTCGTCGGCGACGGCAACGCCCGCATCGCCGTGAGCGTCATGAGCCCCGAGGAGCGCAAGACCCTCACCGGGCGGCTGCGCGGCACGAAGGTCGCCCGCGGCATCCCGTACGGCCCCGACTCGCTCACCCGCGTCTACGCGATCACGAGCGGCAAAGGCGGCGTCGGCAAGTCCACCGTGACCGCGAACCTCGCCGTCGCCCTCGCCGAACGGGGCCTCAAGGTCGGCGTGATCGACGCCGACGTGCACGGCTTCTCGATCCCGGGCCTGTTCGGCCTCGCCGCCGACGACGGAACCGCGCCCAAGCCGACGAAGGTCGGCGACATGATGCTGCCGCCCGTCGCCTACGGCGTCAAAGTCATCTCCATCGGGATGTTCCTCGACGTGCCCGAAGGCCAGCGCGCCGCCTCGCAGGCGGTCGCCTGGCGCGGCCCCATGCTGCACCGCACGATCGCGCAGTTCCTCACCGACGTCTACTTCGGCGACCTCGACGTGCTGCTGCTCGACCTGCCGCCCGGCACCGGCGACGTCGCGATCTCCGTCGGCCAGCTGCTGCCGAACGCCGAGGTCGTCGTCGTCACCACCCCGCAGCCGGCCGCCGCCGACGTCGCCGAACGCTCCGGCGTCGTCGCACGCCAGACCGGGCAGAGCGTCATCGGCGTCGTCGAGAACATGGCCGGGCTCCCCCAGCCCGGCGGCGGCGTGCTCGAGCTCTTCGGCTCCGGCGGCGGCGAAGAGGTCGCCAAGCGCCTCTCCGAATCGCAGGAGCACCCCGTCGAACTGCTCGCCTCGATCCCGCTGAGCCTCGCCCTCCGCGAGGGCGGAGACGCCGGCCGACCCGTCGTGATCGCCGACCCCGCCGACCCGGCGGCCGTCGCCATCAGCGCCCTCGCCGAACGCATCGCCGCCCGGCCCCGCGCCCTGCAGGGCCGCTCGCTCGGCGTCAGCACCCGCTGAGCGGCGCTACGCGCTCCGCGGCTCGACGACGCGCGCGAGCAGTTCGACGAGCAGCCGTTCGGTGACCGCTGCCGGCAGCGCCTCGACGAGCGCGAGCACGGGCGCGAGGCGATCGGGCAGCGCTCCGCCGGCGCCGAAGAGGCCGGCGGCCGTGAGGAGCGCGAACGCGGAGTCGGAATCGAGAGCGCCGGCGAGCACCGCAGGGTCGAGGGGCGCCCCGCCGCCGGCTGCGGCGAGCAGCTCACCGAGCACCGCCTGCGGGTCGACGCGCGGCACGCCCCGCACCCGGTCGGCGCCGGCGGCGAGCGCCGGCAGCAGTTCGCCAAGCACCCCGAGGGTCACGGGCGTGATCGTGAGATGGGTCGTGTGCGGCAGGCGGGTGCCGTCGGCCTGCGCGAGGCCGGGCTGCAGCTGCAGCACGAAGCCGGCTTCGCGCACCGCATCGGCCCAATGGTGCGGGTCGACGCGGGATGCCGGTTCGCACGCCTCGTCGCACGCGACCGCGAGCAGCGGCCCGGTCGGTTCACCGACGACGCGGAGGCCCTCGATCGCATCGACGGCCCCGCGCACGGCACGCGTCGCACGGGCGGTCTCGCCGGCGAGCTCGGCGAATCCGGCCGCCCCGAGGGTGCCGGCGATGGCCCAGGCCGCGGCGAGCGGCCCGGCCGGCTTCGAGCCGGTCATCGTCGGGTTCACGACCGGGTATCCGGGCCATTCCGTGGTCGCGAAGTACTGGCGGCGCTGGCGGTCGCGGCCGCGGGTGAGCAGCACCGAGACGCCCTTGGGCGCGTACCCGTACTTGTGCAGGTCGGCGGAGAGGCTCGTGACGCCCGGGATGCGGAAGTCCCACAGCGGGGTCTCCTCCGGCCAGAACGCGAGTGCGAAGCCGCCGATGCAGGCGTCGACGTGGAGGGCGATGCCGCGCGCGGCGGCGAGTTCGGCGAGGGCGACGACGGGGTCGAGGGCGGCGACGGGATACGAGGGGGCGCTCGCCACGAGCAGGGCGACGTCGTCGCCGAGGCGTTCGGCCACGGCGTCGATGGACGGGGTGCCGCTCGCGGGGTCGACGGGCACGAGGTCGAGCTCGAGCCCGAAATAGCGGGCCGCTTTGTGGAAGGCCGCGTGCACGGTCGTCGGGGCGAGGAGGCGGGGGGTGCCCTGCCCGCCGGCGGCCCGCCAGGCGTCGCGGGCGCCCTTGACGGCGAGGAGGCAGCTCTCGGTGCCGCCGGAGGTGACGGATCCGACGACGTCGTCGTCGCCGTGGAAGGCGGTGCGGGCGAAGCCGATGACCTCGGACTCCATGACGGCGACCGAGGTGAAGGTCGTCGGGTCGAGGCCGTTGACGGGCTGGACGAGGCGGGCGGCACGGGCGGCGAGTTCGTCGAGTTCGGCGCGGCCGGAGTCGTAGACGTAGGAGAGCACGCGGCCGCCGTGGGTCGGGGCGTCGGCGTCGCGGAGGCGTTCGAGGCGGGCGAGCATTTCGTCGGGGGTCGTCATGGGCGGGGTGGTCATGGGCGGGGGCTCTCCGTTCCGGGCCGGGTGGTGATGTCGGCTCGCCGCAGCGGGTAGCGGGCCAGGGCGAGCAGGCTGAGGCCGACGAGCACGGCGGGCACGATGCTGAAGGCGACGACGATGCCGGCGACCGCCGAGTCGGGCTGGGAGAGTTCGGTGCCGCCGCTGGACTCGAGGTAGCCGGTGGCGGCCAGGACGATCGTGAGCACGGTGGCGCCGAGGGCCATGCCGGTCGTCTCCCCCGCCGTCCAGACGCCTCCGAAGGCGCCGGCGCGGCCCGGGCCGTGCCGTTCGGCGTCGTGCGAGATGACGTCGGGCAGCATCGCCATCGGCATCGACTGCATGCCGGCGTACGCGGCGCCGGCGAGCGCGATCGGCGCGTACACCCAGGCGCCCGGGGCCCACAGCATGACGGTGAGGCTCGCCGCGGCGAGCGCGAACAGCACGCTCGCCGCGGCGAAGGCGCGCTCTTTGCCGATGCGGTCGGCCAAGAGCCCCCAGAGCGGCGCGCAGAGCACGGCAGGTCCGATGAGGGCGACGAAGAGGAAGGTGAGCGCCGCATCGGAGTGCAGCACCCAGACGGCGACGTAGTTCGCGCCGGCGAGCATGAGGCCGGTGGCCAGGCCCTGCAGCACGAAGGCGGCGAGCAGCGTGCGGAAGGCGCCGCTGCGGCGGAGGGCGGCGAGCCCGGCGGCATACCCCTCGCGGATCGCGGCGCGGGGTGCGGATGCCGCACGCACCGGCCCCGGCCCGGCATCCGTCCGCTTCGCGGTCGTCGCGGCCACGAGCATCCCGGCGCCGATGGCGAGGCCGGCCACGAGCGCCATGACGAGGTAGCCGGCGTATTCGTCGCCGCCGAGGTCGCGGAGGGCCGGCCCGCCGGCGCCGAAGAGGAGGATCGCGATGGAGAGCACGACGACGCGCCAGGTGAGCAGGCGGGTGCGTTCGTCGTAGTCGTCGCTGAGTTCGGCGGGCAGGGCGATGTAGGGGACCTGGAAGAGGCTGAATGCGGTCGCCGTGAGGAGGAACGCGACGGCGACCCAGAGCCCGGCGGCCGCCGGCGGGGTGTCTGCCGGCACGGCGAAGGTCGCGAGGAAGGCGAGCGGCAGCATGATCGCGCCGGTGAGCATGAAGGGCCGGCGCGATCCGCGGACCACCAGCGATCGGTCGCTGGCGACGCCGATGAAGGGATCGATGAGCACATCCCACACCTTCGCGGCGGTGACGACGATGCCGGCGGCGAGCGGGGAGACGCCGAGGGTGTCGGTCAGGTAGAAGACGAGGACGAGGCCGGGCAGCGTGGCGAATCCGCCGGTGCCGAGCGAGCCGATCGCGTAGCGGGCGATCGTTCCGGCCGGCAGGGCGCCGGCGGCGGGGGTACGCGCTCGGGTGCGCTCCGGTGCGGCCATGCCGAGCATGCTATCCCGACTCGTGGCGGAGTGGGTCGGCTGTCCTAGACTGTGCGCATGCCAGCCCCGTCCCAGGCCACAGCCCGCTTCGCAGACCTCGCCGACGACGTCGTCGCCTCGGGCGATACGCGCATCCCCGTGCCCACCCCCTCCACGGGGGAGACCCTGCACGAGCTGCCGCAGTCCAGCGCGGATGACGTGCGCGACGCCTTCGCGCGGGCGAGGCTCGCCCAGCTCGCGTGGGCCCGCGCCGGTTTCGCGAAGCGTCGCGAGATCCTGCTGCGCGCCCACGACCTCATCCTGGAGCGCGACGAGGACCTCCTCGACCTCATCCAGCTCGAGAGCGGCAAGACCCGCGGGCAGGCGTTCGAGGAGGTGTTCTGCGCGGCGATGGTGACGCGCTACAACGCCCTCTCGGCCAAGCGCGTGCTCCGGGGCCGACGCCGGCGTGCCGGAGTGCCGACGGTCGTCTCCACGCGCGTCCGTTACCGCCCGAAGGGGGCCGTCGGCGTCGTGACGCCGTGGAACTATGCGCTGAGCCTTGCGGCGATGGATGTCATCCCGGCGCTCGCGGCCGGCTGCGCCGTCGTGCAGAAGGCCGACGATCAGGGGGCGCTCTCGATCCTGGCGCTGCGGCGTGCCTTCATCGACGCCGGCGTTCCGGAGACCGTATGGGCGGTCGTGTGCGGCACCGCCGGCGAGGTCGGCGAGAGCCTCACCGACGAGGCCGACTACATCTGTTTCACGGGGTCGACGGCCACCGGCCGCGGCATCGCCGAGAAGGCCGGGCGTCGCCTCGTGGGCGCCTCCCTCGAGCTCGGCGGCAAGAACGCGATGATCGTCACCGACGATGTGGATCCGGCGACCGCGGCCGCCGATTCCGCATACGCGTGCTTCGCCGCCATGGGGCAGCTGTGCGTCTCGGTCGAGCGGATCTACGTCGACCGCAAGGTCGCCGGCGCCTACACGGAGGCCCTGGTGGATCGGCTCCGGCACGCGACGCTCGGCTCGGCGCACGACTACTCGGCCGATTTCGGCTCGCTGGCCTCCGCGAAGCAGCTGGAGCGCGTCACCGCCCACCTGGAGGATGCGCTCGCGAAGGGTGCGACGGTGCTCGTCGGCGGCCGGCCGCGACCCGACATCGGCCCGTGGTTCTTCGAGCCGACGATCCTCACCGGCGTCACACCCGAGATGACCGTCTACGCGGAGGAGACCTTCGGCGCGATCGCCTCCCTGTACCTCACGGAGGACGACGAAGAGGCGATCTTCGCCGCGAACCGCAGCGAGTACGGGCTGAACGCGGCCGTGCTCTCGGGCTCGGTGCGCCGCGCCCAGCGCATCGCCGACCGCCTCGAGGTGGGTTCGGTGAACATCAACGAGGGCTACCGGGCGAGCTTCTCCTCGGTGGATGCGCCGATGGGCGGGGCCAAGCAGTCGGGCCTCGGGCGTCGGAACGGCCCCGAGGGGCTGCTGCGCTTCGTCGAGCCGGTGACGATCTCGGCGATGACGGGCGTGCTGCCGTTCGCGCGGGAGGGTCGGGACTATCCGGCGCTCGCCTCCCTCATGGTGCTGCTCGCCAGTGCGCTGCGCGCGATCCGCCGTCGCTGAGCCGGCCGCTCAGGTCGCTTCGGCGTCGAACGGTGCCGGTTCTCCGGGGGCGAGCGGTTCCGGGCGGGATCCCGAAGCGGTCGCCGGGGCGGCCGTCGCCTGTGCGGAGCGGCCGATCGAAGGCGCGCCGGGCTCGGCGAACGGGTCTGCATCCGAGAGGGCGTCGCGGATGATGCGCCGCGGGTCGTAGCGGCGCGGATCCAGCTGCTGCCAGTCGACCTCGTCGAATTCGGGGCCCATCTCTTCGCGCATCCGGTTCTTCGCACCGCTCGCGAGGTCGCGCAGGGAGCGGACGAGGCGTCCGAGCTGCGCGGCGTAGTGCGGCAGACGATCGGGGCCGATGAGGAAGACGGCGATCACCCCGATGAGGAGGAGCTTGTCGAACGTCAGACCACCGAACACCCCTCAAGGATAGCCGGGCGGCGAGGCGCGGCGATCGCGGCGGATGCGGCGACGTAGGCTGGGGCGTTGACAGATTCCCGGGGAGCCCTGATGTCGGACCATGACCTGAACTGGAAGTACGTCGACGAGGCGGTCGTCGAGAGCGAGGGGATCGCCCGCGCGGCGCAGCAGTCGCTCGAGCTCGGCATCGACGCCGTCTCCCCCGCGGTCGGCGCACAGCTCGCCGTGATGGCCGCCGCCGTGCGCGCCGAGTCCGTCATCGAGGTCGGCACGGGCGTCGGCGTCTCGGGCCTGTGGATGCTGCAGACCGTGCCGGGCGTGCATCTGACCTCGATCGACGCCGAGACCGAGTACCAGCAGCATGCCCGGGAGAACTTCGCCGACGCGGGCATCCCGCCGGCCCGGATCCGTCTCATCGCCGGCCGCGCCGCCGAGGTGCTGCCGAGGATGAACGAGGCGAGCTACGACCTCGTCTTCGTCGACGCCGACCCGGCGGCCGTCATCGAGTACGTCGAGCACGGCCTCCGTCTCGCCAAGCCCGGGGGCACGGTGCTCGTCGCGCATGCCCTCTGGAAGGGCCGCGTGGCCGATCCGGCCCGCCGCGACGAGGCCGCCACCGCCTTCCGCACCCTCATCGCCGAGCTCGCCGCATCCAGCGCGGTCGCCACCGCCGTCTCCCCCGCCGGCGACGGCCTCCTGCAGATCGTCAAGCTCGGCGTCTGACGCGCCGGGCCCACGAGGACGACGAAGCGGCCGAGAGCACCATGCTCTCGGCCGCTTGCCGGTATCGCTCGGGTCAGGCGGCGCCGACGACGCCCCCGAGGACGTCGTAGAGCTCCTTCGCCTCAGCATCGTTCACCGAGACGACGAGCCGGCCGCCGCCTTCGAGAGGAACGCGCACGATGATGAGGCGACCCTCCTTCACGGCCTCCATTGGTCCGTCTCCGGTGCGTGGCTTCATGGCCGCCATTGAATACCCCTTTCGTGGCTGCGAGGGTTCTATTATCCGCCATCCCGCCTGCCGCCGGGAAATCGGGAGCCGAGCTGTGGATGAACGACAAAGCCCACCGGCGATGAACGGAACCGTTCAGCACTACCGAAGCATCACCACCCCTGGTATGGGGGTCACGGCGGCGTCCAATCGCGGCCGTCGACCGCCCAGCACAGCATGAGCCAGCCGAGCTGCAGCGCGATCGAGACGACCACGGCTGCGACGCGGAAGGCCCTCGAGCGGGGCACGGCGAGCGCGCCGAGCATCGGGAACATGGGCGAGAGCATCCGGAACACGCTCGACTGCGGGAAGAACACCGCGAGCAGGTAGAGCCCGTACGAGACGAACCAGAAGCGCAGATCCGGGCCGAGTCGGCGCACCCACGGCGTCACCAGCAGCAGCGCGAAGGCGATGACGAGCGCGATGACGGCGACCGTGCCGAGCGGTTGCCCGAGCCACCAGTCCGCCGAGGTGAACCAGGGGGTGAACGGCGCGAGCTCCCCCGGCCCGATGTAGGCGGCCCGCCAGGCCAGCTCCGTGTCCGTGTATGCCGTCATCGACCCGGTCACGGCCCAGGCGATCCCCGCCCAGGCCAGGCCCGCGACGGCCGTGAAGAGGCCGAGCGCGACGAGCAGCCACCGCTCGCGGGCCGGGAACGGATCCACCCTGCGCCGGCGCAGCCGCAGCAGGAAGTGGAAGCCGAGCGCGAGCGCGAAGGCCAGCGCCCCCGGCCGCGTCACCGACCACACCGCCACCACCGGGAAGATCAGGGCGTAGCGCCGATCCACGAGGAAGAGCAGGGCGAGGCCGATGCAGAGGTAGCTGAGCGCCTCGGCATAGCCGAACTGCATGATCGCCGAGACCGGCGCGACCGAGAAGAGCACGACCGTGAAGAGGGCCTGCCCGGCATCCAGGAACCGCGTCATCAGCCGGTACAGCACGAGTGCCGCCCCGAGCCCGGCGGCGACGGAGACCAGCACCGAGGCGACGTTCCACGGCAGACCGGTGAGGGTCGCGATCCGCACGAGGAACGGATACACCGGCATGAACGCCCAGGCGTTCTCGGCGACGTGCCCCGCATCGTCGAGCGGCAGCTCGGACGGATACCCCCAGTACGCGATGAGCTGGAACCAGCGGGCGTCCCACAGATTCGCGAACGACCAGTAGTCGGGCCGCGCCGCCGTCCACGGATTCGCCCCCTGCACGTTCGCCAGCGCGAGCACGAGCACCGTGGAGACCGCCCGGCCTCCGACGAAGACGGCGAGCACCCGCATCCACCACGGCACGAGCCGCAGGCGCACCCGCCATGAATCCCGCCCCACCCTCGTGGAGCCCGGACCGGCGCCGTCCACGGCTACCCCCCGATCAGCCACGCCCGCAGCGCCCGCTCGCAGTGCTCGATCTGAGCCGACGGCACCCGCTCGTCGTCGGCATGGGCGAGCGACGGGTCGCCCGGGCCGAAATTGACCGCCGGGATGCCGAGGGCGCTGAACCGGGCGACGTCGGTCCAGCCGTACTTCGGCCGCGCCACGGCATCCACCGCCCGCAGGAACTCCTGCGCGATCGGGGCGTCGAGGCCCGGCCTGGCCCCCTCGGAGGCGTCGTCGACGACGAGCTCGTACTCGGGGAAGAGCTCGCGCATGCGCGCCTCGGCCTCGGCGGCCGTCTTGTCGGGTGCGAAACGGTAGTTCACGGTGAGCGTCGCGAGATCGGGGATGACGTTGCCGGCGACGCCGCCGCCGATCGCGACGGCGTTCAGCCCCTCGCGGTAGGCGAGCCCGTCGACCTCGATCGTCGCCGGTTCGTAGGCGGCGAGGCGTTCGAGGGCCGGGGCGAGGGCGTGGATCGCATTCTCGCCCATCCAGGCGCGGGCCGAGTGGGCCCGCCGCCCGCGCGCGGTCAGCACGACGCGCAAGGTGCCGTTGCAGCCGCCCTCGACCTCGCCGGCGGTCGGCTCGCCGAGCACCGCGAAGTCGCCGGCGAGCAGCTCGGGGCGCGTGCGCGCGAGCCGGGCGAGGCCGTTCTTGCTCGCCTCGACCTCCTCGTGGTCGTACCAGATCCAGGTGACGTCGACGGCGGGGGCGACGAGCTCGGCGGCGAGCTTCAGCTGCACGGCGACGCCGGCCTTCATGTCGACCGAGCCGCGCCCCCAGAGCACCTCCTCGCCGTCGACGGTGCGGATCTCGCCCGGCACGTTGCCGTTGATCGGCACGGTGTCGATGTGGCCGGCGATCACGACGCGCACGGGCCGGCCGAGCCCGGTGCGGGCGACGATCGCGTCGCCGTCGCGCACGAGTTCCAAATGCTCCGCGCCGGCGAGCGCCGCCTCGATGAGGTCGGCGAGGGATGCCTCGTCGCCGGAGACCGAGGGCACGTCGACGAGGCGCCGGCTGATCTCCACGACCCCCTCGCCGAGATCGAGCGGCCGGAGGGCTGAGGCGGGCGCGTCGGGCATCTGCCCATTGTACGGTTGAGGGATGCCGGAGCCCCGCGACACCCCAGCCGCCGCACGCCTCGCCGCCGCACGCGGCCTCGCGACCGTCACCCACGACGGCCGCGTCCTCGACGCCTGGTTCCCGGCGCCGGCGCTCGGATCCGCCGAAGCGCTGCCGGCCGACCGCCTCGACGAGGAGACCGGCATGGACTCGCGGCGGAACGTGCGCACCGAGCTCGTCACCGTCGAGATCGATCTGGATGCCGCCCCGGCGTCCACCCCCGACGCATACCTCCGCCTGCATGTGCTCTCGCACCTGCTCGCCCGCCCGAACACGATCAACCTCGACGGGATCTTCGCCCAGCTGCCGACCGTGCTCTGGACGAACGCCGGACCGATGGACCCCGAGGAGTTCGCGGTGCGCCGTCCCGTGCTGCAGCGGGCCGGCATCCACCCCACCGGCCTCGACAAGTTCCCCAGGCTCACCGACTACGTCGCGCCCGCCGACCGGGTACGGATCGCCGACGCCTCGCGTGTGCGGCTCGGCGCCCACCTCGCCCCCGGCACCACGGTCATGCACGAGGGCTTCGTGAACTTCAACGCCGGAACCCTCGGCCAGGCCATGATCGAGGGCCGCATCTCCCAGGGCGTCGTCGTCGGCGAAGGCAGCGACATCGGCGGCGGGGCCTCCGTCATGGGCACCCTCTCGGGCGGCGGCATGCACCGCGTCTCCATCGGCGAACGGGTCCTCCTCGGCGCCAACGCCGGCATCGGCATCTCCCTCGGCGACGACTCCATCGTCGAAGCCGGCCTCTACGTCACGGCCGGCACCAAGGTGCGCGTGCTCATGCCCGGCGAGACCGGCCCGCGCTCGGTGAAGGCCTCCGAGCTCTCGGGCGTGCCGAAACTCCTCTTCCGGCGCAACTCGCTCGACGGCGGCGTCGAGGTGCTGGCCCGCGAGGGCGGATCCACCGCCCTGAACGACGCACTGCACGCCTGAGCGGCCGCCCGCTTCCCCGCGCGCCGCACCGGCACTCCCGTTCGACGCCGGCATGGCGATACAGTGTGACCGCACCGCGGCCGCCCGGTCGCTCGGATGCACGAAGGAGTGACGTGGGCACCGACGCACCCAGAACCAGCCGACGCCGCGGACTCAAGCTGCTCGTCGGCGTCATCGTCGGCGTGCTCGTGCTCACCGTGGCCGCCGCGGGCTTCGGCTGGTGGACGGTGCAGCGCTCCTTCCCCGCCACGAGCGGGCGGATGGATCTCACCGGCCTCGACGACTCCGTCACCGTCTACCGCGACGACGCCGGCATCCCCCAGCTCGTCGCCAAGACCGAGCACGATCTGTTCTTCGCCCAGGGGTACGTCCACGCCCAGGACCGCTTCTGGGAGATGGACTTCCGCCGCCACGTCACGAGCGGCCGCCTCGCCGAACTCTTCGGCGCATCCCAGGTCGACACCGACGTCTTCATCCGCACCCTCGGCTGGCGGCAGGTCGCCGAACGCGAATACGAGGCGCTCGACGCCGACTCGAAGGCCGCCTTCGACGCCTACGCCGACGGGGTGAACTCCTACCTCGAGGGCCGGAACGGCGCCGACCTCTCGCTCGAATACGCCGTGCTCGGCCTGCAGCTGCCCGGGTACTCCCCCGAACCCTGGAGCCCGGTCGATTCGGTCGCCTGGCTGAAGGCGATGGCGTGGGATCTGCGCTCCAACCTCGACGACGAGATCGATCGAGCCCTGCTGTCGACCGAGCTGCCCGAGGAGGAGGTCGCCCGGCTGCACCCCGGCTTCCCGTCCGAGTCGGCGGCGACGATCATCGAAGGCACCCCGGCGGCCGCGCCCGCCGCACTCTCGGAACGGGCCCTGACGGGGGTCGGCAGCGACGCCTCCGCCGACCCCCTGCGCCGCCTCTCCACGGTCATCGACGGCTTGCCGGAGCTCCTCGGGCCGGCCGGCGGCGACATCGGCTCGAACTCGTGGGTCGTCTCCGGCATCCACACCGAGACCGGCCGCCCCTACCTCGCCAACGATCCGCACCTCGGGCCGGCGATGCCCTCGATCTGGACGCAGATGGGCCTGCACTGCGAAACCGTCGACGCGAACTGCCGCTACGACGTCGCCGGCTACTCCTTCTCCGGCTTCCCCGGCATCATCATCGGACACAACTCCCGGATCTCCTGGGGGCTGACGAACCTCGGACCCGACGTCGCCGACCTCTACCTCGAACGCGTGAACGAGCAGGGCTACGAGCTCGACGGCGCCGTGCTGCCCTTCAAGACGCGCGAGGAGACCATCGAGGTCGCCGGCGGCGACCCCGTCGTCGTCGAGGTGCGCGCGACCGGGCGCGGACCGATCGTCTCCGACGTCGGCGGCGACTACGCACGCATCGTCGACGGCTCCGAGGCCGCGGCCGACGGCGGCGAGTACGCGCTCTCGCTGCAATGGACGGCCCTCGAGCCCGGCCGTACGGCCGAAGCCGTCTTCCGCATCAACCGGGCGTGGGACTGGGATTCCTTCCGCGAAGGGGCCGCCATGTTCGACGTGCCCTCGCAGAACCTCGTCTACGCAGACATCCACGGCCATATCGGCTACCAGGCGCCCGGCCGTGTGCCGATCCGCAAACAGGGCGACGGCACGGTGCCCCTGCCCGGCTGGACGAGCGCGAACGGCTGGTCGGGATACCTCGCCTTCGAACAGCTGCCGAACAGCTTCGACCCCGAACGCGGCTATATCGTCACGGCGAACAACGCCGTCACGACGAACGGCCCCTTCCTCACCGCCGACTGGGACCTCGGCTACCGAGCCACGCGGATCTCGCAGCGGATCGACGAACGCATCGCCTCCGGCACGCAGATCGACCTCGACTTCATGTCCGAGGTGCAGGCCGACACCTACGATGCGAACGCGGCCCGCTTCCTGCCGGTGCTGGCAGGACTCGACGCCGACGGCGACGCCGCCCGCGGCATCCGCCTGCTCGACGGCTGGGATGCCCGTGCCGACGCCGACAGCGCCGAAGCCGCCTACTTCGCCGTGTTCTGGCGCACCCTGCTCGAGCGGATGTTCGCCGAGAAGCTGCCCGACGGCACCCAGCCGGTCGGCGGCGACCGCTGGTTCTCGGTCGTCGGCACCCTGCTCGACGAACCCGACTCGGCCTGGTGGAGCGACGAGCAGGCCGGCATCGCCGGCCGGGACGAGATGCTCCTCGCCGCCCTGGACGACGCCTGGACCGAGACGAGCGAACGGCTCGGCGCGAATCCGAAGCGCTGGCAGTGGGGGCGGCTGCACACGCTGACGATCACGAACCAGTCGTTCGGCACCTCGGGCATCGGCCCCGTCGAGTGGATGTTCAACCGGGGACCGTACGAGCTCGGCGGCGGGTCGGCGATCGTCGACGCCGTCGGCTGGAACGCGCGCGAGGGCTACGAGGTGAACTGGATCCCCTCGATGCGCATGGTCGTCGATCTGAAGAACTTCGACCGCTCGCGCTGGGTGAACCTCACCGGGGCCTCAGGCCACGCCTTCCATCCGAACTACGTCGATCAGGCCGAGCTGTGGGCATCGGGGCAGACGCGAGTCTGGCCGTTCAGCAAGGGAGCGGTGCACGATGCCGCGACCGAGAGCCTGGTGCTCCGGCCCGATCCGGATGCGCCGCGCGTCACCGAGCCGGCGACGAGCGAGCCCGCGGCCGAATAGCCCCGCGAGTCAGGCGCGCGGGAAGCGGCGCTCGGCCTCGCCGATGTACAGCTGCTGCGGGCGGCCGATCTTCGTCTGCGGGTCGAGGTTCATCTCGCGCCAGTGC
This sequence comes from Agromyces archimandritae, assembly GCF_018024495.1. NCBI lineage: Bacteria > Bacillati > Actinomycetota > Actinomycetes > Micrococcales > Microbacteriaceae > Agromyces > Agromyces archimandritae. The sequence goes on along the minus strand of NZ_CP071696.1, from coordinate 2,907,425 downwards.
GCGATCCACCCCGGCAGACGGCCGATCGCGAACAGCACGGTGAACATGCGCGTCGGGAAGCCCATCGCCTTGTAGATGACGCCGGTGTAGAAGTCGACGTTCGGGTAGAGGCGGCGCTCCTTGAAGTAGTCGTCCTCGAGGGCGAACTGCTCGAGCTCCTTGGCGATGTCGAGCAGCGGGTCGCTCACGCCGAGGCCGGCGAGGACCTCGTCGGCCGACTCCTTGACGAGCTTGGCGCGCGGGTCGTAGTTCTTGTAAACACGGTGTCCGAAGCCCATGAGCTTCACACCGTCTTCCTTGTTCTTGACCCGCTCGACGAAGCGGCCGACGCCCTCGCTGGAGTCGCGGATGCGCGCGAGCATCTGCAGTACGGCCTCGTTCGCGCCGCCGTGCAGGGGCCCGTAGAGGGCGTTGATGCCCGCGGAGATCGAGGCATAGAGGTTGGCGCCGGTCGAGCCGACGAGGCGAACCGTGGAGGTCGAGGCGTTCTGCTCGTGGTCCTCGTGCAGGATGAGCAGCCGGTCGAGGGCCTTGGCGAGGACCGGGTCGATCTCGTAGGGCTCGGCCATGTTGCCGAAGTTCAGCTTCAGGAAGTTGTCGACGAAGGAGAGCGAGTTGTCGGGGTATAGGAAGGCCTGCCCGATGCTCTTCTTGTGCGCATAGGCGGCGATGACCGGAAGCTTGGCGAGCAGGCGGACGGTGGTGAGCTCGACGTGCTCGGGGTCGTGCGGGTCGCTCGAGTCCTCGTAGTAGGTCGAGAGGGCCGAGACGGCGCTCGAGAGCACCGACATGGGGTGCGCCGTGTGCGGCAGTGCCGAGAAGAAGCGCTTGAGGTCTTCGTGCAGCAGGGTGTGGCGGCGGATCTTCTCGTCGAACTCGGCGAGCTGGTCGGCCGTGGGCACCTCGCCGTAGATCAGGAGCCAGGCGACCTCGAGGTAGGTCGAGTGCTCGGCGAGCTGCTCGATCGGGTAGCCGCGGTAGCGCAGGATGCCCTTTTCGCCGTCGATGTAGGTGATCGCCGAGCGCGTCGAGGCGGTGTTCACGAAGCCGTAGTCGAGGCCGGTGAGCCCGGTCTGGCGGGTGAGGCTCGACAGGTCGAGGCCCGAGGCGCCGGTCGCCGAGCGCCGGATGGGGAACTCGGCCGTGCCGCCGGGATGATTCAGAGTCGCGATCTCTTCGTTCGCGTTCGTTGCGGCGTCGCCCACGGAGCCTCCTGTGATCGTCATGTTCGCGGTCACCTGCCTCGGTTCGGACCGCGGGGTGCCGCGGCCCGAATACAGCCTAGACATATCGGAGCCCAACTGTTGCATCCGCCAATCGTTCACCCCTCCGCCTTGACGTCGTGCACAAAGGCACGGCGTCCGCGTCCTCATGCCCGCGGCGGCGCGAGCGGATGCCGTGGCTCAGCGGCCCCCGGCGAGGCGTTCGGCGGCGGCGGCGATCCGCTCGTCGCTCGCCGTGATCGACAGGCGCACATGCTCCGGCGCATGGACCCCGTAGAAATGCCCCGGTCCGCCGAGGATCCCGAGCTCGGCGAGCTCGCCGAGCGTCTCCCAGGCATCCGCCCCCCTCGTCGCCCAGAGGTAGAGCCCGGCTTCGCTCCGGTCGATCCGGAACCCGGCCGTCTCGAGCGCGGCCTTCAGCACCTCGCGCCGGGCGCGGTAGCGCTCGCGCTGCACGTCGACGTGGGCGTCGTCGCCGAGGGCGACGGCCATCGCGTGCTGCAGCGGCCCGGGCACCATGAGCCCGGCGTGCTTGCGGACCGTGGTGAGGCGGGAGACCACCCCGCCGCATCCGGCGAGGAACGCCGTGCGGTAGCCGGCCATGTTCGACTGCTTCGAAAGCGAGGAGATCGCGAGCGTGTCGCGGCGGCTCTCGCCGCCCGTGACGCGGGGGTCGAGGATGCTCGGGATGCGCTCCCGATCCCACGGCTCCTCCCAGCCGAGTTCGGCATAGCATTCGTCGTTGACGATGACGGCGCCGAGTTCGAGGGCGCGTTCGCGTGCTGCGCGCAGCTCCTCGACGCCGAGCACGCGCCCGTCGGGGTTACCGGGGCTGTTCAGCCAGACGAGCTTCGTCTCTGCCGGCCACTCCGAGGGGTCGTCGCTCGCCATCGCCGTCGCGCCGACGAGCACGGCGCCGATCTCGTAGCTCGGATAGGCGATGCGGGGGTGGACGACGACGTCGCCCTCCCCGAGGCCGAGGAGGAACGGCAGGAGCGCGACGAGCTCTTTCGAGCCGATCGTCGGCAGCACATTGCGGTCTTCGAGGCCGGGCACGCCGCGGCGGCGTTCGAACCAGTCGATGATCGCGGCGCGGAGCTCCGGCGTGCCGACCGTCGTCGGATAGGCGTGGGCGTCGGACGCGTCGGCGAGGGCATCGCGCACGAGCGCCGGGGTCGGATCCACCGGCGAACCGATCGAGAGGTCCACGATGCCGCCGGAATGCGCGGCCGCCCGCTCCCGGTACGGGGCCATGAGGTCCCAGGGGTAGTCGGGCAGCTCCCCGCGCGCCATCAGTGCCCCTGCGGGGGAAGCGCCGCGATGAGCGGGTGGTCCTTCGGGATCACGCCGACCTTCGCCGCGCCGCCCGGGGAGCCGATCTCGTCGAAGAACTCGACGTTGGCCTTGTAGTAGTCGGCCCATTCCTCGGGCAGGTCGTCCTCGTAGTAGATCGCCTCGACCGGGCAGACCGGCTCGCATGCGCCGCAGTCGACGCATTCGTCGGGGTGGATGTAGAGCGAACGCTCGCCCTCGTAGATGCAGTCCACGGGGCATTCGTCGACGCATGCGCGGTCTTTGACGTCGACACAGGGAAGGGCGATGACATAGGTCACTTGGTTCGCTGCTCCTTCGAGAGGCTCGGGACTCTCAGTCTACGCGTGGCGCCGGCCGCGCTCGGGCAGCCGGGGCCAGGCGAGGACGACGACGGAGACGAGCGCCGGCCCGATCGCCCAGACGATGCCGGGGATGCCGCCCGGCACGAGCACCGAGCCGCCGGGGCCGGGCAGGGTGAGCACCGCGACCGTGCCGACGATGCCGATCGCCGCGGCGATCGCCGGCCAGCGGTCGGCGGCCAGGAGCCGGAGCCCGGCCACGAGGCACGCGACGCCGGCCAGGGCGAGCACGAGCCCCCAGGGCAGCTCGGCCCCGCCGATCCGCCAGACGTGGTGGTGGCCGACCGTCAGGATGAGCCCGGCGACGACGCCGACGACGAAGGCGAGCACCGCTCCCCCGATGCGGGAGCCCGTGCTGCGGGCCGCCTCGTCCACTGCCGTCATCTGCGAACCGCCTTCCGCCTGCGCGGCCTCGTGCGTGCCGGACCCTCGTGAGTCTACGACCTCGCCCGAACGGCATCCTGGGCGTTAGCGTTGAGTGGATCGCCCGAACTCACCCCGAGAACGCCCGCGGCGACCGCACGCGACGAGGAGGCCGAACATGCAACAGGATGCGACGAGCGAGACCCCCGGGCCGGTCCGGGTCGAGGAGTCCGACGGCGTCGCCGTCGTCACGATCGACCGGCCGAAGGCGCTGAACGCCCTTTCGGCCGAGGTGCTCACGGCCCTCGGCGAGGCCTTCGCCGCCCTCGCCGCCCGCGGCACGGAGGTGCGCGGCGTGATCCTGACCGGGGCCGGCGGCCGGGCGTTCGTCGCCGGGGCCGACATCCGCGCGATGGCGGACCTCACCGCCGCCGAGGCTGCGCGCCTCGCGCGCCTCGGGCACGAGGTCGCCGCCGGCATCGAGGGCCTCGGCGCCCCCGTGATCGCGGCGGTGGACGGCTTCGCGCTCGGCGGCGGCTGCGAGCTCGCGCTCGCCTGCGATCTGATCTATGCGACGGATGCGGCGAAGTTCGGCCAGCCGGAGGTCAGACTCGGGCTCATCCCGGGCTTCGGCGGCACCGTGCGCCTGCCGCGCGCGGTCGGCCCGCAGGCTGCGCGCGAGCTCATCTACACGGGTCGCACGATCGACGCCGCCGAAGCCGAACGACTCGGGCTCGTCGCGCGCCGTTTCGCCGACCGCGAGGCGCTGATGGCCGGCGCCCGGGCCGTGATCGAGGAGATATCGGCGAACGCGCACACGGCGGTGGCGATCGCCAAGCAGGTGCTGACCGCGGCGGACGGCACCGATACGGCGACCGCGAGCGGCATCGAGGTCGAGGGCTTCGAGCGCGCCTTCGCGACCGAGGACCACGGCGAGGGCATCGCCGCGTTCCTCGAGAAGCGGGATCCGTCCTTCACCGGGCGCTGAGACGCCGCACCCGCGGGCGCAGAGCAGACCCTCCGGCCCGCCCGAACCAACGGACCGGAAGGCCTGCACCGCGCCGCGGGTGCGGCGGGTGCAGTCTGCGATTACGCGTTGATGTGCTCCTGCAGCCAGGCGAGGCCGTCGAAGCGCACGCCGTCTTCGTAGTAGATCTCGAAGTGCATGTGCGGGCCGGTGGACTGGCCGGTCGAGCCGACGAGGCCGAGCTGCTGGCCGGCGGTGACGGTCTGACCGACCTCGACGCCCATGGTGCCCTCGAGCATGTGGCCGTACGTCGTGGTGACGATCTGGCCGTCGACCTCGTGCTGAACCTCGACGTGCACGCCGAGTCCGCCGTCGTCGTACGGCACGGCCGTGACGACGACGCCGTCGGTGACGGAGACGATCGGGGTGCCCTCACCGGGCGTGAAGTCGACGCCGTCGTGGTAGGTCGAGCAGCCGGCGCAGGGGGCCTCGCGGGGGCCGAAGCCGCCGGAGATGCGCGACATGTCGACGGGCGCCACGATGAGCTGCACGGGCGCGGCCGGCTCGGCTGCGGCGGGGGCAGCGGCAGGCTCGGGTTCGGGTGCGGCGACCTGGTACTCCTCGGCGGGCGTCGAGGGGATGAGCGCATCGGCCGGCACGGCCATCTGCTGGAGTTCGGGGGCCTTGGTGACGTCGCCGAGGGCGTAGACGCTCTTCGCGTCGCCGGTGGCCGTGAGGGCGGGAGCCGGGACGCTCGTGGAGATCGCGATGCCGGCGACGAAGGACATCGCGACGGCGGCGAGGGCCGGCTTCAGCACGGGACGCTGACGGGTGCCGGCGTGACGGCCGCGGGTGCGGCGCAGGTCGATGGTCTGGAGGAAACGGGCATAGCCGGCCTGGGGGCGGCCGGGAGTGGCGTGAGTCATAGTTCGGGTTACGTATGTTTCGTTGCGTTCGGGTTCGGGTTTCGATCGCCTGACTCATCGGGGACGGATCCGGTCGGGGAACCGGACCTCATTGAGTGAGGCAATCTCAGATACCGTACGCAGCAACCCTGAAAGACCCCTCCGCGGGGCCGCAAATTGCCGTGTGAACGACGAAGGGGCATCCGGAACCCGGATGCCCCTTCGCGGCCGCTCAGCCCTGTTTCTTCAGCCGCGACACCGCACGTGCGCGAGCCGTCTGGTCGAGCTCGACCTTGCGGATGCGCACCTTCTCGGGCGTGACCTCGACGCACTCGTCCTCGCGCGCGAACTCGAGGCACTCCTCGAGCGTCAGCTGTCGCGACGGCGTCATCGACTCGAAGGTGTCGGCCGTCGACGAACGCATGTTCGTCAGCTTCTTCTCCTTCGTGATGTTCACGTCCATGTCGTCGGCGCGCGAGTTCTCGCCGATGACCATGCCCTCGTAGACCTCTTCGGTGGGGTTCACGAAGAAGGTCATGCGCTCCTGCAGGGCGATGATCGCGAAGGGGGTCACGACGCCGGCGCGGTCGGCGACGATCGAGCCGTTGCTGCGGGTCGTGATCGCCCCGGCCCACTCGTCGTAGCCGTGCGAGATGGCGTTGGCGATCCCGGTGCCGCGCGTGATCGTGAGGAACTCCGTGCGGAAGCCGATGAGCCCGCGGCTCGGCACCACGAACTCCATCCGCACCCAGCCGGTGCCGTGGTTCGACATGCCGTCCATGCGGCCCTTGCGGCTGGCCAGCAGCTGCGTGATCGCTCCGAGGTACTCCTCGGGGGCGTCGATCGTCAAGTGCTCGTAGGGCTCGTGGACCTTGCCGTCGAGGGTCTTCGTGACGACCTGCGGCTTGCCGACGGTCAGCTCGTAGCCCTCGCGGCGCATCTGCTCGACGAGGATGGCGAGGGCCAGCTCCCCGCGGCCCTGCACCTCCCAGGCATCCGGGCGGCCGATCTCGACGACCTTGAGCGAGACATTGCCGATGAGCTCACGGTCGAGGCGGTCCTTGACCATGCGGGCGGTGAGCTTGTGGCCCTTGACCTTGCCGACGAGCGGCGAGGTGTTCGTGCCGACCGTCATCGAGATCGCCGGATCGTCGACGTGGATCGCCGGAAGCGGGCGCACATCCTCGGGGTCGGCGAGGGTCTCGCCGATGGTGATCTCCTCGATGCCGGCGACGGCGATGATGTCGCCGGGGCCGGCGTCGTCGGCAGGGAAGCGCTCGAGCGCCTTCGTCTTCAGCAGCTCGGTGATGCGCACGTTCGAGTGCGAGCCGTCCTTGCGCACCCAGGCGACGGTCTGACCCTTGCGGATCGTGCCGTTGAAGACGCGCAGCAGCGCGAGGCGGCCGAGGAACGGCGAGGAGTCGAGGTTCGTCACCCACGCCTGCAGCGGCGCCTCGTCGTCGTAGGTCGGCGCCGGCACGTGCTCGAGGATGGCCTCGAAGAGCGGCTCGAGGTCCTCGCTGTCCGGCAGCTGCCCGTTCTCGGGCTTGGCCGTCGAGGCCCGCCCGGCCTTGCCGGAGGCGTAGATGACGGGCACGTCGAGGATCGCGTCGAGGTCGAGGTCCGGCACATCGTCGGCCAGATCGCTGGCGAGGCCGAGCAGCAGGTCCTGGCTCTCGGCGACGACCTCGTCGATGCGGGCATCGGGGCGGTCGGTCTTGTTCACCAGCAGGATGACCGGCAGCTTCGCCTCGAGCGCCTTGCGGAGCACGAAGCGGGTCTGCGGCAGCGGGCCCTCGCTCGAGTCGACGAGCAGCACGACGCCGTCGACCATCGAGAGGCCGCGCTCGACCTCGCCGCCGAAGTCGGCGTGGCCGGGGGTGTCGATGACGTTGATCGTCACCGGGCCGGAGCCGGCGTGCTTGCCGTTGTACTCCACCGCCGTGTTCTTGGCGAGGATCGTGATGCCCTTCTCGCGCTCGAGCTCGTTCGAGTCCATCGCGCGCTCGTCGACGTGGGCGTGCTCGGCGAACGAGTTCGTCTGCTTGAGCATGGCGTCGACGAGGGTCGTCTTGCCGTGGTCGACGTGCGCGACGATCGCGACGTTGCGCAGGTCATTGCGAGTGGCATTCGCCATATGGGTGGTGTCCTTGCGATGGGGGCGCCCGCCGGCTCGCACCCTCGCGGGCACGACGCCTGCGCGAACGCACTGAATGGGAGTCTGGGAGAGCGCTGGCGACGATGGCACGCGCTGGAACAGCCTACCGTGCCATGCCGAACGTGCGCCGTATGCGGGCGGATGCCGGAGCGATCCGCCCGCGCTGCGCCTCAGCCGGCGAGGGGGATGTTCGCGCCCGGGATGGCCGCGAGCAGGTCCCTCGTGTACTTCTCCTTCGGGCGCTCGAAGACCTCGTCGGTCGATGCCGCCTCGACGATGCGCCCCTTCTGCATCACGCAGACGTTGTCGGCGATGACCCGCACGACCGCGAGGTCGTGGGTGATGAAGAGGTAGGTGAGGTCGAGTTCGGCCTGCAGATCCGCCAGGAGCCGGAGGATCTGCGCCTGCACGAGCACGTCCAGGGCCGACACGGCCTCGTCGAGCACCACGATCTCGGGCTTCAGCGCGAGCGCACGGGCGATCGCGATGCGCTGCCGCTGACCGCCGGAGAGCTCGTTCGGGTAGCGCGAGACGAGCGACTTCGGCAGCGAGACCTGGTCGAGCAGTTCGAGCACGCGGGCTCGGCGCTCGGCGCGCGTGCCGATCTTGTGCGTCTGCAGGGGTTCGCCGATCGTGTTGCCGATGTTGCGCAGCGGGTTCAGCGACCCGTACGGATCCTGGAAGACCGGCTGCATGCGACTGCGGAGCCGGAACAGCTCCTCGCCCTTCAGCGAGGCCAGATCCTGCCCGCCGATCATGATGCGCCCGCTCGTGACGTCCTCGAGCTTCAGGAGCATCTTCGCGACCGTCGACTTGCCGGAGCCCGACTCGCCGACGAGCGCCGTCGTCGTGCCCTTCCTGATGTCGAAGGAGACCTCGTCGACGGCCGTGAAGTCGCCGGAGCCGCGGATCTTGAACACCTTCGTGAGGTTCTCGACCACGATCGCCGGCGGCTGGGCCGCAGCGGCCTCGACGGCCTCCGCGCGCGCCTCGGCGGTCGCGATGAGGTCGATCGACTCCCCCGCGGCCGCCTCCGCGTCCTCGGCGATGGCCGATTCGGCCTCCTGGATGCTGCCGGAGGCCTGGATGCGCCGCGAGGCGAGGCTCGGGGCGGCGGCCACGAGCCGCTGCGTGTAGGGGTGCTGCGGGTTCTGCAGGATCTCGACCGAGGGGCCGGCCTCGACGACCTTGCCCTTGTACATCACGACGAGCTGCTCGGCGCGCTCGGCGGCGAGGCCGAGGTCGTGCGTGATGAACAGCAGCGTCGTGCCGAGGTCGCGGGTGAGCGACTCGAGGTGGTCGAGGATGATGCGCTGCACCGTCACGTCGAGGGCCGAGGTCGGCTCGTCGGCGATCAGCAGCTGCGGATCGGCGGCGAGGCCGATGCCGATGAGCACGCGCTGGCGCATGCCGCCGGAGAACTGGTGCGGGAACTGCTTGAGGCGGCGATCCGCATCCTGCAGGCCGGCCTGCTTCAGCACCTCGATCGCGCGGGCCCTGACGGCCTTGCGGCCCTTGGCGATGCCGTTGGCGCGGATGGCCTCCTCGACCTGGAAGCCGATCGACCAGACCGGGTTCAGGTTCGACATCGGGTCCTGCGGCACGAAGCCGATCTTGCGGCCGCGGATCGACTCCATCTCGCGCGCGGAGGCCTTCGTGAGGTCCTGTCCGTCGAGCAGGATCTGCCCGCCGGTGACGCGTCCGGTGCCCGGCAGCAGGTTGATGATCGCGTGCGCGGTCGTCGACTTGCCGGAGCCGGACTCGCCGACGATCGCCAGGCTCTGCCCGCGGTACAGGGTGATGTTCACGCCGTCGACGGCCTTCACGAGCCCGTTCTGGGTGGTGAAGCCGACCTCGAGATCCTTGATCTCGAGGATGGGGCGCTCGGGTGCGGTGTTCACGCCGTTCTCCTCGTCGAATGCCGTGCTCATCGCTGCGCCCTCGATTTCGGGTCGAGCGCATCCCGGGCGACCTCGCCGAGCATGATGAAGCTCAGCACCGTCACCGACAGGGCGATCGAGGGCCAGATGAGGGTCATGGGGTTGTTGCGCAGGTCGTTCTGGGCACGGCTGATGTCGTTGCCCCAGGACATGACGTCGGTCGGCAGGCCGACGCCGAGGTACGACAGGGTCGCTTCGGCGACGATCGCCGAGGCGAGCGCCAGGGTCGTCACGACGATGACCGGCGCGATCGAGTTCGGCAGCACGTGGCGCAGCAGGATGCGGAACTTCGAGACGCCGAGGGCCGTGGAGGCCATGACGTAGTCGGCGTTCTTCACCCTGAGCACCTCGGCCCTCAGCACACGCATGGTCGTCGGCCAGGCGAACAGGCCGATCGCCAGCGAGATCGTCCATACGCTCGCGTAGCGCGAGAGCACCGACATGACGACGACGGCGGCGAGGATGTAGGGGATCGAGAAGAAGATGTCCGCGATCCGGGAGATCACGGCATCCACCCAGCCGCCGAAGTAGCCGGCGATGGCGCCGGAGATGACCCCGAGGAACGCGACGATGAACGTCACGATCATGCCGACGGCAAGCGACGTGGACGTGCCGTGGATGATGCGCGAGTACACGTCGCAGCCCTGCTTCGTGAAGCCGAGCGGGTGGCCTGCGGCCGGCCCGCCGTTGCTGTCGGCGAGGTGGCAGTTGTTGTCGGGCGGGGTGGAGGTGAACCAGCCCGGGAAGAGGGCGACGACCACGATGAGCACGATGAGGATCGAGGAGATCCAGAACATGGGGCGCTTGCGGAGATCCCGCCAGGCGTCCGTCCAGAGGTTCGTGGGCTTGCCCTCGGCCTTGACCTGGTCGATGGCGACGAGCGGGGTCTCCTCGACCGGCGCGACGTAATGCTTCGGGTCGGTGTTACTTGGCATAGCGGATCCTCGGGTCGAGCACGGCGTAGAGCAGGTCGACGACCAGGTTGATGACGATGTAGATGAGCACCATGATCGTGACGAACGACACGACCGTCGGACCCTCGCCGCGGAGGATCGCCTGGTAGAGCGTGCGGCCGACGCCCGGCACGTTGAAGATGCCCTCGGTGACGGTCGCGCCGACCATGAGCACGCCGAAGTCGACGGCGAGGTAGGTCACGACGGGGATGAGCGAGTTGCGCAGGATGTGCACGGGGACGATGCGCCGACGCGAGAGGCCCTTGCTCGCCGCGGTGCGCACGAAGTCCTGGCTCGACGTCTCGATGACCGACGACCGTGTCAGCCTCGAGATCTGCGCGAAACTGATGGTCGCGAGCACGAGCGCAGGCATGAGCAGGTCTTTCCACGGAGCCCCGGCGCCGACCGTGGTTCGGAACCAGCCGAGTTCGACGCCGAAGACGTACTGCGCGACGAACGCGATGACGAAGATCGGCACCGAGATCAGGATGAGGCTGATGACAAGGGCGCTCGCGTCGAAGATGCCGCCCTTGCGGATGCCCGCGATGAGGCCGATCGTGATGCCGGCGACGAGTTCGAAGAACACCGCGAGGATCGCCAGGCGCAGGGTGACCGGGAAGGTCTGGGCGAGGATCTCGGTGACCGGCTGACCCGAGAAGGAGACGCCGAAGTCACCGCGGAAGATGCCGCCGAGGAAGAGGAAGTACTGGACGATGAAGGGCTGGTCCAGGTGGTAGCGCTCGCGCAGCTGCTCGAGGAGCGCAGGCGGCGGGGTCTTCTCGCCGAAGAGGCCGGCGATGGGATCGCCGGGCATGGCGAAGACCATGAAGTAGATCAGGAAGGTCGTGCCGAGCAGTACAGGGATCGCCTGCAGCAGTCGGCGCAGGATATAGCCGGCCATGGATCACGACCCGCTTTCCGCGTTGATGGACATGTGGAAGTGGACACCCTCACTGTTTGCGAGCCGATGACTCGATGCTACGCCGCGGGCCTTCTCCGTGGGAGGCACGTGGAAGGGGGCGGCAACCGAAAACCGGCTGCCGCCCCCGAGGCACTGAGCAGTCTAACCGCTCAGCGGACTGATGCGAGAATCACTCAGCCTTGGTGACCTGGAAGTAGAGCGGAACCGAGTTCCAGCCGTACTCCACGTTCTCGACCTGCTCGCTCCAGGCGCCGTTCACGTTCTGGTACCAGAGCGGGATCGCCGGCAGATCCTTCAGCAGGATCTCCTGCGCGGCCTGGAACTTGGCGTTCTGCTCGTCCGCGTCGCTCGTCGACTGGCCCTCCTTGAGGAGCTTGTCGACCTCGGGGTTCGAGTAGTCGCCGTCGTTCGAACCGGCGTTGGTGCCGTAGAGCGGGCCGAGGTAGTTGAACAGACCGGGGTAGTCGGCCTGCCAACCGCTGCGGAACGCGGTCTGGATCGTGCGGTTCGTGATGGTCTCGCGGACCTCCTTGAAGGTCGGCGAGGGCACGCCCGACGCCTCGATGCCGAGGTTGTTCTTCAGCTGGTTCGACACGGCGTCGACCCAGTCCTGGTGGTCTCCGTCGGCGTTGTAGGCGATCTGGAAGCTGCCCTCCCACGGCGAGATGGCGTCGGCCTCGGCCCAGAGCTTCTTGGCTTCCTCGGGGTTGAACTCGAGGACCTCTTCACCCTCGAGCTCGTCGGTCCAGCCGGCGATGATCGGGGAGGTGAAGTCGCTCGCCGGGGTGCGGGTGCCGCCGAAGATGACCTCGGTGATCTCCTCGCGATCGATGGCCATCGAGATGGCAGCACGACGCAGCTTGCCCTCTTCGCCCGCGAAGTGCGCGAGGCGGTCGGGGACCGTGAACGACTGGAACAGGGCCGAAGCCTGGTTCACGGCACGCTCGCCGAAGGTGTCCTCGTAGCTCTCGACGGCACTCGACGGAATCTCGTCGACGACGTCGAGGTTGCCGCCCTCGAGGTCGGAGTACGAGGCCTCCTGCGAGGCGTAGAAGATGATGTCGAGGCCGCCGTTGGCCGCCTTGCGACCGCCGTCGTAGTCGGGGTTCACGACGAGGCTGATCTTCTCGTTGTGCTTCCACGCGCCTTCGCCGTCGAGCATGTACGGGCCGTTGCCGATCGGGTTCTGGCCGAACGCCTCGATGTCATCCCACGCCGAGGCGGGCAGCGGGTAGAACGCCGAGTAGCCGAGGCGCAGCGCGAAGTCGGCCGTCGGCTGCTTGAGAGCGACGGTGAACGTCGTGTCGTCGACGACCTCGAGGCCGCTCATCTCCTCGACGTTCTCATCCCAGCTGAAGCCCTCGATGTCCTCGAAGAAGTAGCTCGAGAGGTGCGCGTTGTCGAGCGCGGCGCCGTAGTTCCAGGCGTCGACGAACGAGGCCGCGTCGACCGGGTCACCGTTGGTGAACTCGAGGTCGGGCTTGATCTTGATCGTGAAGTGCTGGTTGTCCTCGGACTCGATGGACTCGGCGACGTCGTTGATCGGCTTGCCGTCGGCGTCGTAGTAGATGAGGCCCGCGAAGATCTGGTCGATGATCTTGCCGCCGCCGACCTCGTTGGTGTTGGTCGGGATGAGCGGGTTCTGGGGCTCGGTGCCGTTCGTCGTGATGATGGCGCCGGTGTCGCCACCCGCGCTGGGCGCCGGCGAGTCGCTCGAGCAGCCTGCGAGCGTGAGGGCGCTCGCCGCCGCAAGAGCCACGGCCGCGACGCCGATTCTCTTGATTCTCAAGATGTTCCTCCTGTGAGTGCGCGCTCAGGCAGCGCGCGATGACGCACTACGGCGCTGGATGATCCGAGAATAGGCAATGCGCGCCGCTCGCGGCGCATCCGCGCCCAAACCGTTATCGAGGAGCAATCTGTCCCCCAGCAAACGGTCAGTATGGTGACTCGCATGCGCAACACCCGTTTGTGGGCCGAGATCGTCATCGTCCTCGGCCTCTCGCTCGGCGCGAGCGCGGTGTACTCGATCGTCTCGCTCGTCGCCAAGCTCACCGCGGGCCCGCCGCTCGGGCAGCAGTCGACGGCGCTGAACGCCTCGCGCTCCGAGCGCGAATGGCTGGATGCGACGTACCAGTTCCTCGACGTCTTCTTCGCGCTGTTCGCCGTCGCCCTCGTGCTGTACCTGCTCTGGGAGCCGGGGCGGAGCGCCTTCCGCCGCATCGGGCTGGACCTGCGGCATCCGCTGCGGGATCTCGGCGCCGGCCTCGCGCTCGTGGCGGCCATCGGCATCCCGGGCCTCGCCCTCTACGCCGCCGGCCGCGCGCTCGGCATCACCGTCGCCGTCTCGGCCTCCCCCGCCGACTGGTACTGGTGGACGGTGCCGATGCTCGTGCTCTCGGCGCTCCGGGCGGCCCTCACCGAAGAGGTCATCGTCGTCGGCTACCTCTTCACGCGCCTCCGCGAGCTCGGCTGGAACCGCTGGACGATCATCCTCGCCGGCGCCGTCTTCCGCGGAAGCTACCACCTGTACCAGGGCTTCGGCCCCTTCCTCGGCAACGTCGCCATGGGCGTCGTCTTCGGCTGGTGCTACGCGCGGTGGGGCCGCACGATGCCCCTCGTCGTGGCCCACTGGGTGCTCGACATCGTCTCGTTCGTCGGGTATCCGCTCGCCGTGGGCTGGTGGCCGGATCTGTTCGGCGCGTAGGCTGACGCCATGGCGCGCGCGAAATCCCCCGTGGTCGGCCAGGAGGCGCCCGACTTCACGCTTCCGGGCGTGCAACTCGTCGACGACGACGTCGTCCGCCGCGACATCACGCTCAGCGCGCTGCGCGGCAGTCCCGTGCTCCTCGTCTTCTACCCGGGCGACGAGACCGCCGGTTGCACCGCCCAGCTGTGCTCGTACAGCTCCGGGCTCGGTGCCTTCGACGAGCTCGGCGCCGAGGTCGTCGCCGTCAGCCGCCAGGGCCTCGAGAGCCACGAGCACTTCGCCCGAAAAGAGCGGCTGTCGATGCCGCTGCTGGCCGACACCGAAGGCACGGTCATCGACCGCTACGGGGTGAGCCTGGCCGGGCTCACCGCACGCCGCAGCGAATTCCTCATCGACGCCGCCGGGATCGTGCGCTACCGCCGCATCGGCATCGTCGGCGTCACCTGGACCAAGCCCGAGGAGCTCGTCGCCGAACTCGCCAAGCTCGCCGCCTGAGCCGGCACCCCGGCCGGGCAGGCGGCGCCGCGGCATCCACCGCGGCGCCGCGCTCGACTCAGGCGAAGGCCTCCGGCGGCGGGCAGGCGCAGACCAGGTTGCGGTCGCCGTACGCCTGGTCGATGCGGCGCACGGGCGCCCAGTACTTGTTCCGCACGAGCGAACGCACCGGGTAGACGGCCTGCTCGCGGGTGTACGGATGCGCCCAGTCGTCCGCGACGACCGCCTCGGCCGTGTGCGGCGCGTTCACCAGCGGGTTGTCGTCGGCCGGCCACTGCCCGCGAGCGACGGCATCCGCCTCCTCGCGGATCGCGATCATCGCCTCGGCGAAGCGGTCGAGTTCGGCCAGGTCCTCCGACTCGGTCGGCTCGACCATGAGGGTGCCGGCGACCGGGAACGACATCGTGGGCGCGTGGAACCCGTAGTCGACGAGTCGCTTGGCGACGTCGTCGACGGTGATGCCGGTGGATGCCGTGAGCGGCCTGAGGTCGAGGATGCACTCGTGGGCGACGAGCCCCGCCTCCCCCGTGTACAGCACCGGGTAGTGGTTTTTCAGCCGGGCGGCGAGGTAGTTGGCGGCGAGCACAGCGGCCGCGGTCGCGTCCTTCAGCCCGGCCGCGCCCATCATCCGCACGTACGCCCACGAGATCGGCAGGATCGACGGGCTGCCGAACGGCGCCGCCGAAACCGGCCCGCCGTCGTGGGCGTATCCCACGTGATCGTTCGTCTGCGCCATCGGATGCCCCGGCAGGAAGGGCGCGAGGTGCGCCTTCGCCGCGACCGGGCCGACGCCCGGGCCGCCGCCGCCGTGCGGGATGCAGAAGGTCTTGTGCAGATTCAGGTGCGAGACGTCGCCGCCGAAGTCGCCGAAGCGCGCATAGCCGAGCAGCGCGTTCAGGTTCGCGCCGTCGATGTAGACCTGGCCGCCGGCCTCGTGCACCGCCTCGGCGACCGCGCGCACCTCGTGCTCGTAGACGCCGTGCGTGGACGGGTAGGTGATCATGAGGGCGGCGAGCCGCTCGGCGTTCGCGGCGATCTTCGCACGGAGGTCGTCGAGGTCGACATCGCCGTTCTCGCCGGTGGCGACGACGACGACGCGCATGCCGGCGAGCACGGCGCTCGCCGCGTTCGTGCCGTGCGCGCTCGACGGGATGAGGCAGACGTCGCGCTCGGTCTCGCCGCGGGAGCGGTGGTAGCCGCGGATCGCGAGGAGGCCGGCGAGCTCGCCCTGCGAGCCGGCGTTCGGCTGCAGCGAAACCGTGTCGTATCCGGTGACCTCGGCCAGCCACGTCTCCAGCTGCCCGATGAGCTCGAGCGAACCCTCCGCGTCCTCGCGCGGGGCGAAGGGGTGCAGATTCGCGAACTCGGGCCAGGTGATCGCCTCCATCTCGCTGGCCGCGTTGAGCTTCATCGTGCAGGAGCCCAGCGGGATCATGCCGCGGTCGAGCGCGTAGTCGCGGTCGGCGAGCGTCTTCAGGTAGCGCATCATGGCGGTCTCGCTGTGGTGCGTGTTGAAGACGGGGTGCTCGAGGTAGCCGCTCGCGCGCACGAGCTCCTCCGGGATCGGCGAGGCGGGCCGCCAGCTGCCGGTCTCGCGGCCGGCGAGGGCTTCGGCGCCGAGCGGGGCGAGCACGCGGTCGAGCAGTGCGGCGTCGCCGGCGATCGTCTCGTCGAAGGCGAGGCGCACGGTGTCGTCGTCGACGGATCCGTAGAGCACGCCCGCTTCGCGCGCGACCCGGGCGGCTTCGGCGGCGCGGCCCGGCACCCGCACGAGGAGGGTGTCGAAGAAGGCATCGTGCACGACCTCGACGCCGCTCGCGCGGAGCCGCGCGGCCGCGTTCACCGCCGTGCGGTGCACCGCCGAGGCGATCGCGCGGATGCCCGCCGGCCCGTGGTAGACGGCGTACATCGAGGCCATGACGGCCAGCAGCACTTGGGCCGTGCAGATGTTGGAGGTCGCCTTCTCTCGGCGGATGTGCTGCTCGCGCGTCTGCAGGGTGAGCCGGTAGGCGGGTGCGCCCGCGGCATCCACCGACACGCCCACGAGCCGGCCCGGCAGCTGGCGTTCGAGCCCGGCGCGGACGGCGAGGTAGCCGGCGTGCGGGCCGCCGAAGCCCATCGGCACGCCGAAGCGCTGCGTCGTGCCGACGGCGATGTCGGCGCCGAGCTCGCCCGGGCTCGCGATGAGCGCGAGGGCGAGGAGGTCGGCGGCGACGACCGCGAGGCCGCCTGAGGCCCTGACGCCGGCGATGAGCGCGGAGGGGTTCCAGACGCGGCCGGATGCGCCGGGGTACTGGATCGCGATGCCGAACGCCTCGCCGAGCTCGGTCGCGTCGGTGCCGGGGCCGAGCGGGGCGACGACGAGTTCGATGCCGACCGCCTCGGCACGATGCGCGAGGAGGGCGAGGGTCTGCGGGAAGAGCTCGGCGTCGGCGATGAAGCGGTTCGAGGCCGACTTCGAGGCGCGGCGGGCCAGCAGCATCCCCTCGACGACCGCGGTGCCCTCGTCGAGCATCGACGCGTTCGCCGTGGCGAGGCCGGTGAGGTCGGTCACCATCGTCTGGAAGTTGATGAGGGCTTCGAGGCGGCCCTGGCTGATTTCGGGCTGGTAGGGCGTGTACGCCGTGTACCAGCTCGGGTTCTCGAGCACGTTGCGGCGGATGACCGCCGGGGTCTCGGTGCCGGCGTAGCCGAGGCCGATGAGCGAGGTGCCGACGGTGTTCCTCGCGGCGAGGCCGCGGAGTTCGGCGAGCGCCCGGCGTTCGGAGGCCGCCTCGGGGATCGCCGAGTCGACGACCTCGTGCATGCGGATCGCGGTGGGCACGGCGGCCGTGAGCAGCGCGTCGAGCGAGTCGTAGCCGAGTTCGGCGAGCATCCGCGACTGGGCGTCCGGCCCCGTTCCGATGTGGCGGGCGGTGAAGGCTGCGGCGCCGGCCGCAGCGGGAAGATCGAGCGGCATCAGGCGGTCAGCGCCCGGTACTCGGCGTGGTCGAGGAGGTCGCCCGGCAGGGCCGTGAAGCGCACCTTGACGAGCCATCCCGCCCCGAACGGGTCGGAGTTGACGAGCTCGGGCGCATCCACGACCGCCCGGTTGGCCTCGACGACCTCGCCGTCGACCGGCGCGAACAGCTCGCCGACCGACTTCGTCGATTCGATCTCGCCGACGACGGTGCCCGCCGTCAGGGTGCTGCCGGCATCCGGCAGTTCGACGTAGACGACGTCGCCGAGCTTGCCGGCGGCGTAGTCGGTGATGCCGACGGTGGCGATGTCGCCGTCGACGGCGATCCACTCGTGCTCGGCGGTGTACTTCAGGGCGGTCTGATCGGTCATGGTTCGTGCTTTCTGCTCGGCCGGGCTGGGGTCGGGGCGCGTCACGCGCGCGTGTAGAAGGGGAGGCGGACGACCTCGGCGGGAATGCGCGTGCCGCGCACGTCGAGGAAGAGGGCGGTGCCGGGCTCTGCGAGCTCCGGGTCGACGTAGGCGAGGGCGACGGGATGCCCGAGGGTCGGCGAGAGCACGCCGCTCGTCACCGTGCCGCGCGCCGCGGCATCCGCACCCGCATCGTCGAAGACCTCGTAGCCGGCCCGTGCCGCACGACGACCCTCGGCGGCGAGGCCGACGAGCACGCGCGCGCCGGCGGGCGGCCCGGCTTCGACGGCGGTGCGGCCCACGAAGTCGCCCTCCTTGGCGAGGGCGACGACCCGGCCGAGGCCGGCCTGCACGGGAAAGGTCTCGCGATCCAATTCATGGCCGTAGAGCGGCATGCCCGCCTCGAGACGGAGGGTGTCGCGGGCGGCCAGGCCCGCGGGGACGAGGCGGGAACCGCCGGTCTCGGCCAGAGCCTCCCACAGCTTCGGGGCGACCTCGGGCGCGAGGTAGAGCTCGAAGCCGTCCTCGCCCGTGTAGCCCGTGCGGGCGACGTAGACCGGTTCGTCCTGGAACTGCGCGGGGAAGGCCCGGTAGTACTTCAGCGCGGCCGCCTGCTCGCGGAAGTCCTCGACGTCGTTGCCGGGGCCGGGCACGCCGAAGCCGGGAGTCTCGGTGAGGATCGCGAGCGAGGCGGGGCCCTGCAGGGCGATGAGGGCGACGTCGTCGGACTCGTCGTACACCTCGGCCTCGAAGGGCGCCGTGCGGTCGCGGAGCTCCTCGGCGACGAGGTCGCGGTTGGCGGCGTTCGCGACGACCATGAAGCGGTCCTCGCCCGTGCGGTAGACGACGAGATCGTCGAGGATGCCGCCCGTGCGCGCGAGCAGCAGCGAGTACTTCGCCTGGCCGATCGCGATCGCCGAGAGGCGGCCGGCGAGCGCGTAGTCGAGGGCGGCGGCCGCTTCGGGCCCGACGACGAGGATCTCGCCCATGTGGGAGAGGTCGAAGAGGCCGGCCGAGCGGCGCACGGCGTGGTGCTCGGCGAGGTCGCTGTCGTAGCGGAGCGGCATCTGCCAGCCCGCGAAGTCGGTGAAGCTCGCGCCGGCGGCGCGGTGGACGGCGTCGAGGGGCGAGGTGCGCTCGAACGCGGGGTTCGGGTCGTGGTCTGACACGTCGTGATCTGACACGGAGTTCTCCTGATCGCGGATGCGACGCGTGCCTTGCGGCCCGCGTGGGAACTCCCCCTCTGTCATCGGCCTGAGAGCTTCGCACGACGGGTCGCGCTTTCACCTTCGGCGGCTGCCGTGCGGATGAAGGGGGATCTCGATGCGCGTCGACTTCGTCGCCGCGACTCGATCTGCTCCTCGCTCCGCCCGGAGCGCTTTTCAGAGCGGCCTCGTCATCGCGGTATGCGTGACCTGAGAGATTGGCGGGGAGGCTTGCTCCTTCGGTGCCGGTCTCGAGCACTCCTGCCCGTGGATGCCGACCGGCTCTCCCGCGATGCGTCGACGGCCCGGTGTGCGGTTGTGCTGCCGATCCTAGCAGCGCGACCGCCGCGCGGGGGTGCCGCGCCGCGGCGGTGCGGGCCGGCATCCGCACCCGGCTACAACGCAGCTTCTCCATGTATTTCCGCGTCTGAGCGCAGTTTCTGCGGTGGGGTATGGTTGATGAGCCCTTCGAACCGAAGAGTCTTCCGTCACGCGACGACACGCGATTTCACCCCGTGCGGCTCTCGATGATCGAATCGGCACACCACCCCACAGCAACGATGCGGCAGCGCGTGCGCCAGGCGCATCGGCATGCCGCGGTCACCTGGAAGCCGAATGATCACCGCAACCAACCTCGTCAAGACCTTCGGGTCGGGCGGATCCGCCGTGCGCGCCCTCGACGACGTCTCCCTCGCGGTCGGCGACGGCGAGATCGCCGGCGTCGTCGGCAAGTCCGGCGCCGGCAAATCGACGCTGATCCGCACCATCAACGCCCTCGAACGACCCGACTCGGGCACCGTCGAGGTCGCCGGCCGGCCCATCTCGAGCCTCACGGGCGAAGCGCTCCGCACCGCCCGGCACGACATCGGCATGATCTTCCAGCACTTCAACCTGCTCTCCAGCCGCACCGTCGCCGGCAACGTCGCCCTCGCCCTCGAACTCATCGGCTCCCCCCGCGGCGAACGCAAGGCGCGCGTCGCCGAGATCCTCGAGCTCGTCGGCCTCTCCGACAAGGCCAAGTCCTACCCCGCGCAGCTCTCCGGCGGGCAGAAGCAGCGCGTCGGCATCGCCCGCGCCCTCGCCAGCCGCCCGAAGGTGCTCCTCTCCGACGAATCGACGAGCGCCCTCGACCCCGAGACGACCCAGTCGATCCTTGACCTGCTCGCGAGCCTGAACCGCGAGCTCGGCCTCACGATCCTCCTCATCACGCACGAGATGGAGGTCGTCAAGCGCATCTGCACGCGCGCCGCCCTCATGGAGGACGGCCGCATCGTCGAACAGGGAGCCCTCACCGAGCTGCTCCGCACGAAGGGCTCGCGGATCTCGCGCAACCTGTTCCCGCTCGGCGAGCTGCCGGCCGAGCGCGGCACGACCGTGCTCGACCTCACCTTCACCGAGCTCGCCAGCGAGCACGCCGTCATCGCCCGGCTCGCGCGCGAGTTCGAGATCGACGTCTCCATCCTCGGCGCGACGATCGAGACCGTCGCCGGCCAGCAGACGGGCCGCACCCGGCTCGAACTGCCCGCCGGCACCGACCGCGACGCGGTCATCCGCGACCTCGAGGGCCACGGCATCGTCGTCGACATCGTGAGAGGGGGTGCGGCGTGATCGACACCGACTCTCCGCAGTTCTGGTCCGACCTCTTCGCCAACACGCTGAAGGCCACCGGCGAGACCCTCTACATGGTGGGCATCACGATGCTCATCACGGCCATCCTCGGCACCGCCCTCGGCGTCCTCCTCGTCGTCACCGAGCGCGGCGGCATCCTCGAGGCCCCATTCGGGCAGCGCTGGCTCGGCCGCGGCGTGAACGTCGTGCTCGGCTTCGTCGTGAACGTGCTGCGCAGCGTCCCCTTCGTGATCCTCATGATCGCGCTCATCCCGTTCACCTACCTGCTGCTCGGCACGAGCTTCGGCAACGCGGCCGCGACGGTTCCGCTCGCCTTCGCGGCGGTGCCCTTCTTCGCACGGATCGTCGAGATCGGCATCCGCGAGGTGCCGGCCGGCCTCGTCGAGGCGGCCGAGTCGCTCGGCGCGACGCGCTGGCATCTGCTGTCGAAGGTGCTGCTGCCCGAGGCCCTGCCGGCGATCATCCTGGGCTTCGCGACGACGGTCGTCTCGATCATCAACTACTCGGCGATCGCGGGCGTCGTCGGCGCCGGCGGCCTCGGCAACCTCGCGATCATGTACGGCTACCAGCGCTACAGCTGGCAGTACATCGTCATCGTCGTCATCGTCCTCGTCATCCTCGTGCAGGCCCTGCAGTCGCTCGGCGGATGGCTCGCCAAGCGCCTCTCGCATCGTTGACGGGGTGCGGATGCCGCGCGTCGCCGCAGCGGCCGCGCACCGGCATCCACCCCCGCCCCCGCAGCACCCACCGGAAGGAACCACCCCTATGAACCGCCTCACCAAGACCCTCGCGGGGCTCGCCGCCGCCGCGACCGCCATCGCCCTCGCCGGATGCGCCGGCGGCGGCTCGGACGACGCCGGCGAGGGCCTCGGCACCCTGAAGGTCGGCGCGACCGCCGTGCCCGCCGGCGAGATCCTCGCCTTCGTGCGCGACGAGCTCGCCGCCGACGCCGGCCTCACCCTGGAGATCCAGGAGTACACCGACTACAACACGCCCGACCAGGCCCTCAGCCAGGGCGCGAACGACGCGAACCTCTTCCAGCACGGGCCGTTCCTCGAGGAGTACAACGAGAACGCCGGCGACGACCTCGTCTCGATCGGCGAGATCTACCTGCCGCCGCTCGCCCTCTACTCGGAGGGCTTCGACGACATCGAGTCGCTGCCGGAGGGCGCGACGATCGCCCTGCCGAACGACCCGTCGAACGAGTCGCGCGCGCTGCTGCTGCTCGCCTCCGCCGGTCTCATCGAGACGACCGAGGCGCCGACGACGATCACCGACATCACCGCGAACCCGAAGAAGTTCGAGTTCACCGAGATCGACGCGGCGAGCCTGCCGACGGCCCTCAAGCAGCAGGATGCCGCGATCGTGAACTTCAACTACGCCGGCGCGGCCGGGCTCTCCAGCGATCTGCAGATCCTCACCGAGGGCGACGACAGCGAGTACTTCAACATCCTCGCCACGCGCGCCGAGCTCGAGGACGACCCGCGCATCCAGAAGCTCTACGAGCTGCTGACCTCCGACGAGACGAAGCAGTTCATCGAGGAGAAGTACGCCGGCCTGGTCATCCCGGCCCCGTAATCCTCTCTTCGCCGAACGGGCGCATCCGGGCTTCCGGGTGCGCCCGTTCCGCGTCCGGGGTCGGCCGCGGTTTGGCCTTCGAGTCGTGCCGACTGTAAGCTGTGGCCCACGACTTCGGGTCGCAGTGACCCGAAGGTGTCCCCGTTCGAGGTCGAGATGACGGATCGCGAAGGCCGCCCCGCAGACGGCGCTCGCCGCCGCGACCTGCGCCACGGCCGCGAGCGCGAACTCGTCCGCCCGGCCGGCGCGCACGAGCGCGCGCCCCGCCAGGGCGAGCAAGCCGCCCTCGCCGTCTCGACCGTCATCTTCGCCCTGAGGCCCGACCCCGCCACCGGCCGGCGCGCGCTCTGGACCCCGCTCGTGCGCCGCATCCGCGAACCCGAGCTCGGCCGCTGGGCGCTGCCGGGCGGCTGGCTGCCGGCCGGCGACGGCCTCGAGCAGACGGCCGCGCGCACCCTCCGCGAGACCACCGGGCTCTCCCCGGCCTACCTCGAGCAGCTCTTCACCTTCGGCGAACCCGGCCGTTCCCCCGGCCGCCGCGTCGTCTCGGTCGTCTATTGGGCGCTCGTGCAGTCCGCCGAGGCCGAGCAGGCCCGTGCCGACGAGAACGTCGACTGGTTCCCCGCCGACCACCCGCCCGAGCTCGCGTTCGACCACGCGGAGATCGTCGAGTACGCGCTCTGGCGCATCCGCACGAAGCTCGAATACGCCCGCATCGCGCACGCCTTCCTCGGCGAGACCTTCACGCTCGCGGAACTGCGGGAGGTGTACGAGGCGGTGCTGCAACGCCCGCTCGACCCCGCGAACTTCCGCCGCACCATGGAGGCGTCGGGCCAGATCGTCGAGACCGGGCAGCGCCTCGAAGGCACCCCGCACCGCCCGCCGAAGCTGTACCGCTCCGTGCAGCCGGGCCCGGCATCCGCACCCGGTATGCCCGCCCGAGCCACGGGCGGCCGACGCCGCCGCTCCGACGACCCCATCGAACCCCACCCGAGGATGCGCACATGACCCTCATCGAACCCGCCCCCCGCCCGGCCGCCTCGGTCGAGTTGACGATCCGACGCATCGCCTCCGGTGCGGCGACCGGCTCGACCTGCACCCCCGAACTGCAGACGGCGCCGTGGAAGATCGACGCCGGCCCCGACGGCTACGGGCCCGGATCCTCGATGGGCGACGTCATCCCCGTCGGCTCGCCGCGCCAGGGCGCCCTGCCGGCCGCCTACCGCCAGGCCGACGAGGCGGAGCTCACCCGCCGCATCCGCGCCGCGAAAGAGACCCTCGGCGACCGCGTCGTCGTGCTCGGCCACTTCTACCAGCGCGACGAGGTCGTACGGCACGCCGATTTCGTCGGCGACTCCTTCCAGCTCGCCAACGCGGCGAAGGCGCGGGCGGATGCCGAGGCCATCGTCTTCTGCGGCGTGCACTTCATGGCCGAGACCGCCGATATGCTCTCCGGCCCCGCCCAGTCCGTCATCCTGCCGAACCTCGCCGCCGGATGCTCCATGGCCGACATGGCCGACGCCGACTCGGTCGAGGAGTGCTGGGAGCAGCTCGAGGAGCTCTTCGGCGCCGAGCCCGACGAAGCCGGGCGGGCACCGGTCGTCCCGGTGACCTACATGAACTCCTCGGCGGCGCTGAAGGCCTTCTGCGGCCGGCACGGGGGCATCGTGTGCACCTCCTCGAACGCGGCGACCGTGCTCGAGTGGGCCTTCGAACGCGGGCAGCGCGTGCTCTTCTTCCCCGACCAGCACCTCGGCCGCAACACGGCGAAGGCGATGGGCGTTCCGCTCGAGGCGATGCCGATGTGGAACCCGCGGCAGGCGCTCGGCGGCAACGACGAGGCGACGCTCGAGCAGGCGCAGGTCATCCTGTGGCACGGCTACTGCTCCGTGCACAAGCGCTTCACCGTCGAGCAGATCGAGCAGGCCCGCGCCGAGCACCCGGGGGTGCGGATCATCGTCCACCCGGAGTGCCCGATGCCCGTCGTCGACGCGGCGGATGCCGCCGGCTCCACCGATTTCATCGTGAAGGCCATCGAGGCGGCCCCGGCCGGCTCGGTCTTCGGCATCGGCACCGAGATCAACCTCGTGCAGCGGCTGGCCGCCGAGCACCCCGAGCACGAGATCTTCTGCCTCGACCCGGTCGTGTGCCCCTGCTCGACGATGTACCGCATCCACCCCGGCTATCTCGCCTGGGTGCTCGAGGAGCTCGTCGCCGGCCGCACCGTCAACCGCATCGAGGTCGACGCAGACACGACGCGCGATGCGCGGGTCGCGCTCGAACGCATGCTGCAGGCGGTGCCGAAGCCGCTGCCGGTGCCGGGCGCCTGAGATGCCGATCGAGGTCCTCGTCGTCGGCAGCGGGCTCGCCGGTCTGCTGACGGCGATCCGCGCGGCGGACGCGGGATGCCGGGTGACCCTCGCGACGAAGGCGCGACTCGAGGACGGCTCC
Source organism: Agromyces archimandritae (assembly GCF_018024495.1). NCBI lineage: Bacteria > Bacillati > Actinomycetota > Actinomycetes > Micrococcales > Microbacteriaceae > Agromyces > Agromyces archimandritae. The sequence goes on along the minus strand of NZ_CP071696.1, from coordinate 2,882,887 downwards.
ACGGCATCCGCGCAAGGCGGCATCGCGGCGGCCGTCTTCGGCGGCGACTCCGTGGAGCGGCACGTGCTCGACACGCTCGCCGCGGGCGCCGGGCACGCCGATGCGGATGCCGTGCGGGTGCTCTGCGGCGAGGGCCCGGCGGCGGTGCGGGAGCTCATCCGCCACGGCGTCGCGTTCGACCACGATGATTCCGGGCTCGCGCGCGGGCTGGAGGCGGCGCATACCCGGGCGCGTATCCTGCACGCCGACGGCGACGGGACCGGCCGGGTGATCCACGCCGCCCTGCTGCGGGCGATCGCGCACCGCCCGGTCGCGCTGCACGAGGAGCTCGCCCTCGTCGACCTCGTCGTCGAGGAGGGCCGGGCGGTCGGCGCCGACTTCCTCGCGGACTCGGGCCGCCTCGCGCGCTTCACGGCCGACGCCGTCGTCGTCGCCACCGGCGGCTGGGGCGTGCTCTACGGTCGCACCACGAACCCCTCGGTGGCCACCGGCGACGGCGTCGCGGCCGCGAGCCGGGCCGGGGCGCGCATCTCCGACGTGGAGTTCACCCAGTTCCATCCGACCGCGCTCGCGGCGCCGGGGGCGCCGCTCGTCTCCGAGGCGGTGCGCGGCGAGGGGGCCGTGCTCGTGGATGCCGCGGGGCGCCGCTTCCTGCCCGACGTCGATCCGCGTGCCGAACTCGCCCCGCGCGACGTCGTCGCCCGGGCCGTGCACGCGGCGATGGCCGCCCAGGGCGGCGAGCCGGTGCGGCTGGATGCGACCGGACTCGGCGCAGCCTTCCTCTCCCGACGGTTCCCGACCGTCGACCGCCTCTGCCGCGAAGCCGGCTTCGACTGGGCCCGCGAACCGGTGCCGGTGACGCCGGCTGCCCACTATGCGATGGGCGGCATCGCCACCGACACCGACGGGCGTTCGAGCCTGCCCGGGCTCTACGCCGTCGGCGAGGCCGCCTGCACCGGCGTGCACGGCGCGAACCGGCTCGCCTCGAACTCGCTGCTGGAGGCGGCGGTGTTCGCCGGCCGCGCCGCCGAGGCGATCCTCGCCGACGCCGCGCCGGCTGCCCGGACGGATGCCGGATGGCGCCGCCGCGATGCGGCGCCCGACGCGGCAGTCTCCGCCGCGGACGCCGATCCCGTCGACCGCGGCGGACTGCAGGAGCTCATGTGGCGGCACGCGGGCCTCGTGCGCGACGCCGCCGGGCTCGGGCATGCGCGCGAGCTCCTCGCCGGCTTGCATGCCCCCCGACCCGATACGCGGGCCGGGATCGAAGACCGCAACCTGCTGGAGCTCGCACGCCTCGTCGTGGATGCGGCGCTCACGCGCACCGCGTCGCTCGGGGCCCACCATCGCAGCGACGACGACGGCTCGGCGCATGCGGCATCCACCGCGGCCGGCTTCCCGGCATCCACCGCCCGCCGGGCATCCACCACCACCCCCGCGCCCGAGGAGGCCGCATGAACCCCGACCGCCGCAGCCTCGACCGACTCGTCGGCGCCGCCCTCGACGAGGATGGCCCGTGGGGGGACCTGACCGCGTCGACCTTGATCCCGGCGGACCTCGCCGCCGAGGCGACGCTCGTCGCCCGCGAACCCGGCGTCTTCTCGGGGATCGACGTGTTCGCGACCGCCTTCCGGCTGACCGACGCCGACATCCGGGTGAGGCCGCTCGTCGCCGACGGCGATGCGATCCGCCCCGGTATGCCGCTCGCGGTCGTCGCGGGGCCGGCGCGCGGCATCCTCACCGCCGAACGCGTCGCCCTGAACTTCGTGCAGCGCATGAGCGGCATCGCGAGCCTCACCCGCCGCTTCGTCGACGCCGTCGCCGGCACCGACGTCCGCATCGTCGACACCCGGAAGACCACGCCGGGCCTCCGCAGCGTCGAACGCCAGGCCGTGCGCGACGGCGGCGGATCCAACCACCGCCGCAGCCTCTCCGACGCGGTCATGGCCAAGGACAACCACCTCGCCTTCCTCGCCGCGAACGGCATCGGCCTCGCCGAAGCGCTCCGCGCGGCCCGTGAGCGGATGCCGCACACGGCCCACCTGGAGGTCGAGGTCGACCGGCTCGACCAGCTCGACGAGGTGCTCTCGGCCGGGCCCGACTCGATCATGCTCGACAACTTCTCCCTCGACGATCTCCGCGCCGGCGTCGCCCGCATCGGCGGCCGTGCCGTCGTCGAAGCCTCCGGAGGCGTCACCCTCGACACGGTGCAGGCCATCGCCGAGACCGGCGTCGACGTCATCTCGGTCGGCGCGCTGACCCATTCGGCGCCGGCCCTCGACCTCGGCCTCGACGTCGAGCTCGGCGCCGGCGGATGATCTACCTCGACCACGCGGCGACCGCACCCGTGCGCCCGAAGGTGCTCGAGGCGATGTGGCCGCATCTGGCCGGCGGCAACCCGTCGAGCCGGCACGGGTACGGCGAGCAGGCCGCTCGTGCCCTCGACGAGGCGCGCGCCCGGCTCGCCAGGCTCCTCGGCTGCCGCCCGGGCGACGTCGTCTTCACCTCCGGCGGCACCGAAGCCGACAACCTGGCCGTCACCGGCATCGCCCTGGCCGCACCGCGAGGACGACACTTGGTCACGAGCCCCATCGAGCACGAGGCGGTGCTCGCCTCCGCCGACGCCCTCGTCCGCCTGCACGGCTTCGAGCACTCGTTCGCGCCGGTCGACCGGCACGGCATCGTCACCCCCGAGGCGCTCGCCTCCGTCATCCGCCCGGATACGAGCCTCGTGAGCGTGCAGACGGCCAGCAACGAGATCGGCACCGTGCAGCCCGTGGCGGCGCTCGCCGCCGTCGCCCGTGCGCACGGCGCCCGCTTCCACAGCGACGCCGTTCAGGCCGCCGGGGTGCTGCGGCTCCGCCTCGGCGACGGCGTCGACGCCCTCTCGATCTCGGGGCACAAGCTCGGCGCACCGAAGGGATCCGGGGCGCTCATCGTGCGCGGCCGCATCCCGCTCGAACCCGTGCTGCACGGCGGCGGGCAGGAGCGCGGGCGCCGCTCCGGCACCGAGAACGTGGCCGCGGCCGTCGCCCTGGCGACCGCGTTCGGCCTGGCCGAAGCCGAACGCGTCGCATCCGCCGCGCGCATCGAACGTTTGCGGGAGCGCCTCGTCGCAGGCGTGCTGGGCCGGGTGCCCGGCGCACGCCTCACCGGCCATCCGCGAATGCGGCTGCCGGGCTCGGCCTCCTTCGTCTTCGACGGGGTCGCCGGCGAGGCCGTGCTGCTGGAACTCGAACGGCGCGGCGTCCTCGCCTCGAGCGGCTCGGCCTGCGCGGCAGGCCGCGACGACCCCTCGCATGTGCTGCTGGCGATCGGAGTGGATGCCGCACTCGCCCAGACCGCCGTGCGCTTCACCCTCGGCCCCTCGACGAGCCAGGCGGAGATCGACGAGACGCTCGGCACGATTCCCGCGGCCGTGTCGGCGGTCGGCGGTATCGTGAAGGCATGAGCGAATCGACCATCACCCCGGGGGAAGGCGAGCCCGTCGAGACGCCGCTCGAGCTGAAGGCACGGCTCGAGCGCGAACGCAAGTCGCAGAGCGATCTCGCTCCCGAAGAGGAGTCTCTGAAAGACTGGCTCCCTCGGGCGACGCCGACCGACGGCCCCGCACCCGCACCCTGACCCCGACCGGGCCACCGGCAGCCGTGCCGCCCGGCGCGGTGCCTCGGCACCTGCGTGCCGCGACATCGCGCTGCGCATAGGCCATCCGCCCACTCGGGGCGCGGGCGGGATTCCTCTCCGCTGATCCGGGAATAGCCGGACCCTCTGGGCCGGTTGGCCTCTTCTGTGCGGTGCCGTGAGGACGCCGCCGCCTTGCGCCGCTATCGTCGTGGGCCTGCTCGGGCCCGGCGCCCGCCCCCACCCATCGACCGACCCACACATCGACCGACCACGCCACGACCCCGCTTGGAGCCCCAGTGACCGCAACCGATACCGGCTCGATCCGAGTCCCCTCCGAACAGCCCGGCACCCCGCCCGCCGGCACCGGCATCGACCCTCGCGGCATGCGGGTCATCTGGCTGCTGCTCGTCGCCGCCTTCGTGGCGATCCTGAACGAGACCGCGATGGGCATCGCGATCCCGCACCTGAACGCCGACCTGGGTCTGCCGCCCGAGCTCGGCCAGTGGCTGACGAGCGCGTTCATGCTCACGATGGCCGTCGTCATCCCCATCACCGGGTTCCTCATCCAGCGGCTGACGACGCGCACGATCTTCCTCGTCGCCATGGGCCTGTTCAGCGTCGGCACCCTGCTCGCGCTGGTCGCGCCCGGCTTCGGCTTCCTGCTCGTCGGCCGGGTCGTGCAGGCGGGCGGCACGGCGATCATGATGCCGCTGCTCATGACGACGATGATGAACGTGGTGCCGCCGCATTCGCGCGGCCGCATGATGGGCCGCGTCGGCATCGTCATGTCGCTGGCCCCGGCGATCGGCCCGACCCTGGCCGGCTTCATCCTCGACGTCCTGAATTGGCGGTGGATCTTCGGGATCGTGCTGCCCATCGCGCTCGTCGCCCTCGCGATCGGCGCGAAGTGGATGCTGAACCTCGGCGAGACCCGCCGCGCGCCGATCGACGTGCTCTCGATCGTGCTCTCGGCCCTCGGGTTCGGCGGCCTCGTCTTCGGGCTCAGCCAGTTCGGCGGCGGCGAGGGCGGTTCCTCCTCCCCCGCCCTCGGATGGCTCGCCGTGGGCATCGGAGTCGTGGCCCTCGCGGCGTTCGTGTTCCGTCAGCTGCGCTTGCAGCGCGTCGATGACGCCCTGCTCGATCTGCGCGTGTTCGTCTCGAAGAACTTCACGATCTCCGTGGCGATCATGGCGGTCATCGCCCTCGCCCTGTTCGGCACCCTCACCCTCCTGCCGCAGTATCTGCAGAACGTGGTCGGGGTGGATGCTCTGGGCTCGGGCCTCGTGCTGCTGCCCGGCTCGGTGCTCATGGGCGTGCTCGGCCCGGTCTTCGGCCGCATCTACGACGCGAAGGGCCCTCGGATCCTGCTCGTGCCGGGCACGATCGTGGTCTCGCTCGTGCTGTGGTTCTATGCCACCGTGACGGCGACGACCCCGCTGTGGGCGGTGCTCATCGCGCAGACGGTGATGTCGGTGGGGATGGCGATGTCGTTCACCCCGCTGTTCTCCGCGTCGCTCGGCTCGCTCGAGCCGCGTTACTACTCGCACGGTTCGGCGGTGCTGAGCACCCTGCAGCAGGTCGCCGGTGCCGCGGGCGTCGCGATCCTGATCTCGGCGTATTCGGCGCTGCTCCACAGCGGCCAGGCTGCCGGCGAGACGGTCGAGGTGGCCGGCGCGGCCGGTGCCCGCACGGCGTTCCTGATCGCCGCGATCGTCTCGCTCGGCGCGGTCGTCGGGTCGTTCTTCATCCGCAAGCCCGCGGATCAGGAGGTGCCGGCCGCGCACTGAGCGACCCGCCCCACGCAACGATTCGCGCCCCCGTGCTCTATGCACGGGGGCGCGAATCGTCTCCGGGACTTCGCCGATTCGGTCAGCAGTTCGGCCGGCAGCTGCGCTGCGAGATGGCGTCGACGAGGACGAGGCCGAGGTCTTCGGGCTGCGTCGCGGAATAGGCCGCACCGCCGGTCGCCTGGGCGATCTTCGTCATCGCGTCCATGTCGGTGTCGGGGCCGAAGCCGATCATGATGACGGCGACGGGCCGCTTCGGGTCGTGGATCTTGTCGAGTTCTGCGAGCAGGCCGTTCAGGTCGAGCCCGCCGCCCTCGTCTTCGTTCTTGCCGTCGGTGATGAGCAGGACGGTGTTGACCTTGTTCGGGTCGTAGGACTCGGTGACCTTCTTCACGGCGGCGAGCGTCGTGTCGTAGAGACCGGTGCCGCCGCCGAGCCGCTGCGGGAGCGACTGGATGATGCCCTGCACCTCGGCGAGGTGGCCGGGGTCGCCGAGCGGGGCGAGCGGGGAGAGGTCTTCGTAGTCGGCGCCGCCGTTGCGCAGCGTCGAGAACACCCAGACCCCGAGTTCGACCTCGCCCGAGAACTTCGACATGGCGCCGATCGCGGCCTGCTGGAACACGTCGATGCGGCGCAGGCCGTTGCCGGCCGGCTCTTCCATGGAGCCGGAGACGTCGATGACGGCGAGCATGCGCGAGCGCAGGTTGAGCACGCTCCATTCGCGCAGGAGTTCGACCTGCGCGGCTCCGGCGGCAGCGGGCTTGGCTTCGATCGGCTCCTCGAGCACCCCGGTGGCGCTGATGTCGCCGGAGCCCTTCGAGTCGCGGAACGCGGCCTTCGCGAGACGCTTGGAACCGGCGTGCACGGCGTCCTCGAATGCGTCGATGAGCTCCTTCTTCGAGGTCAGCGCCTTCGGCTTGCCGTGCGCGTCGACCTTCGAGCCGGCGTTCGCGGATGCCGCGTCCTTCGCGGCGGAGTCGCCTTCTTCGGCGGCGTCGCCCTCCGCAGCGCCTTCCTCGGCCGCGTCGCCCTTCGCGGAGGCGTCGTCGCCTTTCGCCTCGTCGCCTTCGGCGTCGTCCTTGGACGTGTCGCCCTTGGACGTGTCGCCCTCGGTATCGCCGGAGCCCTCATCGGACTCCGCGGGCGGCTCGGCGTCGCCCGTCGGGGCCGGCTCGTCGCCGCCGAGGCGGATGAAGGGGTACTCGAGCATGATCGTGCCGTCGTTCGGGTACACGGCCGCGAGCTCACCCTCGGTGGCGGTCGCGTTGTAGGCGGCGACGGCGCGTTCGGTCGTGATCGCGACGATCTCGTCCTTCGCCGAGAACACGGCGCCGAGCGCCGCACCGGTCGAGGCGGGGATCGTCTTGCCGAGTTCGAGCGCGGCCGCGGAGTAGACGCGGGCGTCCTTGCCGGTGCGTTCCTTCAGCGTGGCCAGGCTCGCCAGGCTCGCCGCCGAGCCCTCCGGGTCGGCGAGCACGGCGTCGATCTGGCCCGCGAGGATGCTGCCCCAGCCGACGGGCGCCTCGCTCAGGTCCTCGATCCGCGAGGCGTCGGCGGCGAAGACGATCGGCGTCGTCGCCACGGCCTCGCCGACCTGCAGCTTGGGCGCGGGGCGGCCGATCGAGGCCGAGATCGCGTTGACCCGGTCGACCCAGGCGCGCGAGTCGGGCACCCAGATGTCGGCGTCGAGCTTGCCGCCGGTGGCGAGCACGGCCGCGGTGTCGGCCGAGTCCTGCGAACGCACGGTCACATCGGAACAGTGCGTGTCGACCTTGTCGAAGTTCTTCGCGATGTCGGCGAGCGACGGGGTGACCGACGGATCGGCGACGACCGCGATCGGCTCCGTCGTCTCGCACTTGCCATCCGAGGATGCCGCTGCGAAGAACGGGGCGAAGAAGCCGCCGAACCAGAGCACCGATCCGGTGACGATGAGGACGAGCGCTGCGGCACCTGCGACGAGGGGCACGATGGGCACGCGGAACCTCGCCAGCGGGGATCGAGCCTCGCTGCTACTACTGACACTGTGACGCCCCACGACAACTCCAACGTCGTTCGGGGATGCACCGGGCATCACCGAATCCTTCTCGGGACTCCCCTATTCGGGGAAGGATTTCCAACAGCATAGGCGACGCCGGCACCTGAGTGAACCTCCGAGTCGCAAACACGTCGCAGAACTGACCGATCCACCGCCGCCGGCCCCACCGATCCGGGGCCGATGCGGTGCCGGCGGACCGGCGGCGACTCACCCGAGGTGCAGCCTGACGATCGGGATCTCGGGGTCGGCGGAGCCCGTGGCATCCACGATCGAACGCTGCAGCGCCCGCCACGCGCGCGGATACCGGGCCGCATACATGCGGAGGGCGGCGCTGCTCTCTTCCGGGCCGAGCCGTTCGGCTCGCGCGGGCACCCGGGTGCGGAAGCCGATCGAGACGGCGCAACGCGGCTCGGCGGCGAGGTTGCGGTACCACTGCGAGCGCGGCCCGAACCCGGCGGCGATCATGACGACGTCGCGGCTCGGGCGGTCGACGGCTTCGAGGACGACGTAGCGGGCTGCCCCGCTCGTGCGGCCGCGGTGCACGAGCAGCAGCAGCCGACCTCCGAAGAGGAAGCCGAACCCTGCGCGGAAGACCGCGATGGGCGCGCGCACCATCCACCGCGTCGTCAGAAACCTCGCTCCGGCATCCATACGGCCTACTTCAGCAGCCGCGAGAGCACGCGGTCCGAGAGCGGCTTGCCGCCCGTCTGGCACGTCGGGCAGTACTGGAACTCGGAGTCGGCGTACGTCACCTTCCGGATCGTGTCGCCGCAGACGGGGCAGGCCCGGCCGGTGCGGCCGTGCACGCGCATCCCCGTGCGCTTGGCGTCCTTCAGCTCGGCGGGCGGCTTGCCGTCGGCCGCGACGATCGCCTCGCCGAGCACGCGCCGCATCGCCGTGAAGAGACGTTCGACGGCGACGTCGTCGAGGGAGGCGGCGAGCGCGAACGGCGACATCTGCGCGGTGTGCAGGATCTCGTCGGAGTAGGCGTTGCCGATGCCGGCGAAGACGGACTGGTCGCGCAGCAGCCCCTTGATGCGCGTGCGGTGCCCGGCGAGGATGCGCGCGAAGTCGTCCTTCGTGAAGCCCTCGGCCATCGGGTCGGGGCCGAGGCGGGCGATGCCCGGCACCTCGGCGGGGTCGCGGACGATGTGGACGGCGAGCGACTTCTTCGTGCCGGCCTCGGTGAGGTCGAAGCCGGTGCCGTCGGTGAAGCGGAGCCTGAGCGCGATCGGCGACCGGCCCGGCCGCACGGGCGTCGCCGGCACCTGTTCGTACCAGCGCAGCCAGCCGGCACGGGCGAGGTGGAAGACGAGGTGGATGCCGCCGGCGTCGAGGTCGAGGAACTTGCCGTGCCGGACCACCCCCGTCGCCTCGCGGCCGGCGAGCGCCGACGGCGGCGGGTCGACGGTCTTCAGGGCGGAGATCGCGGCGACCGAGACGCGGTCGATCGTGCGACCGCCCGCATGCTCGCGGAGGAAGCGGGTGAGGGCTTCGACCTCGGGCATCTCCGGCATGGATCCATCGTGGCAGCGGCCGCCGACATCCGTACGTCACGCGGAGACATCCGTCCACGCCGAAGCTGCGGCATCCTCGAGACTGGCGTAAGGTCCCACCTCATGACGAACAACGAACTCGAAGACGAGGTCGGGACCCGTGTCGTCCGGCTCCACCCCGGCTCCACCGTGAGCGCGCTCTGGCTGTCGACCCCGATCGCGTACGAAGACACCCGACTCGGCGAGGCGCTCATCGATTCGCTGCGCTCCTGGGCGGCCGACTATCGGCTCGCCGTCGACGAAACCCGTCGGTGGCGTTCCGCCGAGATCGCCCGCCGCTTCGCCCACGAGGGCAACCGTCTGGCCGGCCTCCTCGCCGAGGAGCTCGGCCACGGCTTCGACGTCGAGGTGCCGCCGCTCGCCGGCTCGCCGCGCCGGCGGTTCCGCTGCCGGATGCCGGCGCGCAACGCGACGGCCGCGCAGGCCTTCGTCGCCGCGGCCGAGGGGCGCCTCGGCGACGCGGGCTTCGTGCGCGCGACCGGCTGAGCGGCTCCGGGCTGCCCGCTATCCCGGCATGATGCTGCGGTAGCCCTGTCGTCGGCCGACGAACGCCCCGGGTGCGCTGCTGCCCGGGTCCGCCGAACCGGCCTGCCCGGGCTCGCCGCCCGTACCGCCGAGCAGTCTGCGGCCGAGCGCCGCCTCCGCGTCCAGCAGCTCGTCGAGGGCGGCCTCCAGGTCCGCGTCGACCGCGTCGCGTTCCTCCTGCGCGGCCGTGAGCGTCGCGCGCCGCATGAGCTCTTTCGCGAAGGAGCCTGTGGTGCCTTCGGCCCGGTCGGCGGCGGCGCGCACGGCATCCGCCGAGAACGCGGTGCCGCGCGCGTACCGATCGAACAGCCTGCGCCGCTCGTCGCGGGCCGGCAGCGGGATCTCGACGGCGAGGTCGACGCGCCCTGGCCGCTCGGCCAGGGCCGGTTCGAGCACTTCGACCCGGTTGGTGGTGAGCACGAAGGCGACATCGGCGTCCCCGTCGAGGCCGTCGAGGGCGTCGAGGACGGCGAAGAGGAGCGGCTGCGGTCCGGCCGCCATGCCGCGGTCCATGGCGACGAGGTCCACGTCCTCGAGCACGACGAGCGCCGGCTGCATGGTGCGGGCGAGCTCAGCGGCTTCGCGGATGTTGGCGATGCCGGCGCCGGTCAGCAGCACGGTCGTGACGCCCTCGGCCCGCCCGATGAGGTGCCTGACGGTGAGGGTTTTGCCGGTGCCGGGCGGGCCGTAGAGCAGGATCCCGCGCTTCAGGTGCCGGCCGGCTGCCGTCAGCCGCGGCGCGAGGCGGGTGATGTCGAGCGCCTGGGCGGTGACGGCCTCCATCGTCCCTTCGGGCAGCACGACGTCGTCGGCCGGGACCGTCGGTCGCTCGTGGAAGACGACGCCGAGCCCCTGATGTCCGAAGGCGCTGCCCTCGAACGAGACCACCTTGCCGCGCAGCACGCTGCGCTCGAGCATGCGCTCGCGGAGGGCGGTGAGGAAGGATGCGGCGATGCCCGGATCGCCCGCGACGACCTCGACTGCGGCCGATTCGCGGCCGTACTGCGGGGCGGCCTCGCGCTGCAGCACGGCGATCGGGGCGCCGTCGTGGGCGAAGAGGCGCACGCCCATGCCGATCGCCTGCCGGCGTTGCCCAGGGCCGACGGTGAGCTCGGTGTAGTCGACGGGTCCGACGCCGAATGCGACGTGCTCATGTCGGAGCAGCGCGGGGAACGGTTCGTGCTGGCGCATCTGGCCGCCGGTGACTCCGACGACCCGGCCTCCCTCGGCGAGCTCCTCGAGGGCGACGTCGACGTCGGCGTAGCGGTGGGAGGCGACGGCCTCGGCGACGACGGGCAGCTGCTCGGGATCGGCGCCCAGATGTTCGGCGACGAGTTCGCCGAGCGGCGTGCGTCTCGAGGGTCGCGCACTGCGCGCGACCTCATCGAGGAAGAGGCGGAAGGTTTCGATGAAGCGCTGCTGCTCGGCATCCACGCGGAGAGCCGAGCGATGGATGCCGTGCAGGCGCCCGCGCCGTCCGCGCGCCCTCGGGTATACACTGTATACATGACCCGTCGTGCGCTCGATCCGTCGGCGATCGCCGCATGCGCGATCGGCATCGCCGACCGCGAAGGCCTCGAGGCGGTGACCATGCGTCGCGTCGCCGGCGAACTCGACGTCACCGCGATGGCCCTCTACCGCCACGTCGGCGACCGCGACGGGCTGCTGGCCGCGATGGGCGCCGCCGTCGCCCGCGAACGACCGCTGCTCCCGGACGGCGAGGCCGGCTGGGCCGACATGCTCCGCCGCATGTCGCAGTCGATCTGGGCGTCCTTCCGCGCGCACCCGTGGCTCCTCGGCATCGTCATCGCCCCCGGCCGGCTCCTCGACCTCGCCGGCCGCGACCGCACCGAACGGCTCCTCGAAGCCCTCGAGGCCGGCGGGCTCTCCGCCGAGACCGCCGTCGATGCCGTCCTCGGCGTCTCGGCGGCATCCATCGGCATGGCCGACATCGTCTTCGGCCCCGGCGCCGACGCCGTCGTGGCCTACCCCTCCGACGCACCCGAGGCATCCGCCCGCCCCCGCACCGCGGCCCTCCGTGCTCGCGGCATCGGCGAGGCATCCGGAGCCGCGGCCCTGGCATCCACCGTCGAACACCTCATCGCAGGCCTGGCCGCCCCGGCCTGACCGGACACGTCCCGGGCCCCGCCCGGCGGAACAAGGAGAAACACCGTGCAACTCGAACACAAGGTCGCCATCATCACCGGCGGCGCCGGCGGCATCGGCCAGGGCATCGTCCGCCGCTTCCTCGACGAGGGCGCGAAGGTCCTCGTCGTCGACATCGTCCCGCAGGAAGCCGGCGAAGCCCTCGTCGCAGAGCTCGCCGACGGCCGCGACGCCGCCTACCTCCGCTCCGACATCGCCGTCGCCGAGAACGCGCCGGCGATCGTCGCGGCCGCCGTCGAACGGTTCGGCCGCCTCGACGCCCTGGTCAACAACGCGCACGCCTCCAAGCAGGCCCCGATCGTCGAGACCACGCAGGAGATGTGGGACCTCTCGCTCGGCACCGGCATGATGGCGACCTTCCATCTCATGCAGGCCGCCTACCCCGAACTCGTGAAGACCCGCGGCGCGATCGTGAACTTCGCCTCCGGCGCCGGCATCAAGGGCCTGCCGAACCAGGTCACCTATGCGGCCGCGAAGGAGGGCATCCGCGCGATCACCCGCGTCGCCGCCAACGAATGGGCCGCCGACGGCATCCGTGTGAACCTCGTCTCGCCCATCGCCCTCACCCCGGGCATCGCGCAGTGGGCCGAGGCGTTCCCCGCCGAATACCGGGAGGTCGTCGACGGCGTGCCGCTCGGCCGCCTCGGCGACCCGAAGGACGACATCGCCCCCGTCGTCGTCTTCCTCGCAAGCGAGGCCTCGCAGTACGTGACCGGCCAGACGATCATGGCCGACGGCGGATCCATCAAGCTCACCTGAGCATGCCGGGTGCGGATGCCGGGGCGCACCGGCATCCGCACCCGCCGTACCGGGGAGCTGACCCGGCCGCTGAGGCGGCAGGTGAACCGGCATATGCAGGAAACGCCATACCCTCCCGCATACGGTGGGTTGATGTTCCGTCGACTCTTTTCCCGTGTCTTCTGGGCGTGCAGTCGGTGGACGCTTCGCAGCGAACCCGCGCCGACCCGCCCCACCGTGCTCATCGGCGCCCCGCACACCTCCAACTGGGATTTCGTGCTCATGCTCGCCATCGCCTGGCGGCTCGAGATCCCCATCCGCTGGCTCGGCAAGAAGAGCCTGTTCGCCGGCTGGCGCGGGCCGATCATGCGCGCCCTCGGCGGCATCCCCGTCGACCGCGACGACCCCTCGCGGGTCGTCGACGAGGTCCTCGGCCGCATCCGCTCCGGCGAGGTCTTCGGCCTCGTCGTCACCCCGGACGGCACGCGCCGGGCGACCGGCAACTGGAAGTCCGGCTTCTTCCGCATCGCGCAGGAGGCCGGGATGCCGGTCACGCTCGGCTACGTCGACCGCACGACCATGACCACCGGGCTCGGGCCGACGTTCGAGCTGAGCGGCGATGTGCGCGCCGACATGGATCGGATCCGCGCGTTCTACGCCGACAAGGCCGGGCTGCGCCCGGAGTTCCGCCGCGAGCCGCGGCTCAGCGCCGAGGACGCACCGGTTCCGGCGGTCAGCTCGCGCCCCTGAAGCCCAGCGGGCTGCCCGGCGGATTCGCACGCTCCCGGAGGAATGTCGGCGGCCGGTGGGATGATGCGCGCATGGAAGAGATCCAGCGCCTGAGGCCCGCGGGCCTCGTGTACAGCCCGGCCTTCAGCCATGTCGCCGTCGTTCCGCCGGGGGCGACGACGGTCTACGTCGGCGGCCAGAACGCGGTGGATGCCGAGGGCCGCCTCGTCGGCGAGGGCGATGTCGCCGAGCAGGCGCTCCGTGCGCTGCAGAACGCGGGTACCGCCCTCGAAGCGGCAGGCGCCGGGCTCGCCGATGTGGTGCAGTGGACGGTACTGCTCGCCGACGGCACCGATATCGGCGCCGCGTACGGCGCGATCGCCGCGAAGATCGCCGCCGAGGAGCCGCCGCTCGTCACGGCCGCCTTCGTCGCCCGTCTCGGGGTGCCCGGCGCGCTCGTGGAGATCGGCGCCGTCGCCGCCGTCATGCGCTGAACCGACTATCCACACACCGAGAGGCGGATCGGCTCCCCGTCCGGGGTCGCCGATCCGCCTCCGCCGGGTGTCCGGGCTCAGGCCATCGGGAAGGGCGCGAACAGCGCCTGGGTTCCGGGCGCATCCGCGCCGGAGCGTGCGAGACTGCTGCGATGGCGGATCCACTCGACGACGGCCCGTTCTTCCACGGCACCCGGGCGGTGCTGCGGCCCGGCGATCATGCCGCGGCGGGGCATCCGTCGAACTACCGGCCCGAGATCATCATGAACCACGTCTACTTCACGGCCCTCCGCGACGGCGCGGGCCTCGCCGCGGAGATCGCCGCGATGCTCGGGGCCGACGGCTCCGAACCGCACGTCTACCTCGTCGAACCCACGGGGTCGTACGAGAACGACCCGAACGTCACCGACAAGAAGTTCCCCGGCAACCCGACCCGCTCCTACCGGACGAGCGCGCCGCTCCTCGTCGTCGAGGAGGTCGCGGACTGGACCCGGCTGAGCTCTGAGGCGCTCGAGACCTGGCGGGAGCGCCTCACCGCCCTGCACGAGAGCAACGCCGAGATCATCAACTGATGTACGGGCGCCCCGAGCCCGATCCGCTGCTGACCTCACCGCTGCCGATCGCGGCGGCCCCGATGGCCGGCGGGCCGTCGACGGTCGCGCTGGCTCGGGCGGTCGCGTCGGCGGGCGGCTTCCCGTTCCTCGCCGGCGGCTACAAGACCTCCGAAGCGCTCGCGGCCGAAATCGAAGCGGTCCGCGGGATCGGCGTCGGGTTCGGCGTCAACCTGTTCGTCCCCTCGGACCAGCCCGTGGATGACGCCGCCTTCGCGGCGTACGCCGAAGAGGTGCGCGGCGAGGCGGCGCAGTACGGGCTCGAGCCGAATCCCTCCCCCGTCGCCGACGACGACCGATGGGCCGAGAAGCTCGCGCTGCTCCTCGACCGTCCCGCTCCGCTCGTCTCCCTCACCTTCGGACTGCCCGCACCCGCGGACATCGCAGGCCTCCAGGCCGCGGGAAGCCGTGTGCTCGCCAGCGTCACGACCCCGGCCGAGGCCGAAGCGGCACGGGATGCCGGAGTCGACGGCCTGGTCGTGCAGGGATTCGATGCCGGCGGCCACAGCGCGACCTTCGACCCGGCCCGCGATCCCGAGCCGGGCGACACGGCGGCCCTCGTCCGCCGTGTGCTGGACGCCGTCGGCCTCCCCGTGATCGCGGCAGGCGGCGTGGACGGGCCGGCCGCCGTCCGCCGTCTGATGGATGCCGGGGCGCACGGCGTCGCCGTCGGCACCCTCCTGCTCCGCACCGACGAGGCCGGCACCTCCCCGACCCACGCGCGAGCGCTCGCCGACCCCGCGTTCACCGAGACGGTGCTGACGCGCGCGTTCACCGGCCGGCCCGCCCGCGCACTGCGGAACGGATTCGCCGAACGGCACGGCGCATCCGCACCGACCGCGTACCCGGCCGTCCACCATCTCACCAGCCCGCTCCGTCAGGCCGCCGGCGCGGCCGGAGACGCCGACCGCCTCCACCTCTGGGCGGGAACCGGGTGGCGCAGCGCCCCCGCCGGCCCCGCGGCCGGCGTCATCCGGTGGCTTGCGGAGGGCGTGCGGCCCTAGGCCGTGTTGATCAAGTCGGTCTTGATCCAGATCAGGGTCGCGGTGAGGCAGATGCCGGCGCGGTAGTTGCGGGCGAGCTTGTCTGAGCGCATCGCGATTCCACGCCATTGCTTGAGCCGGTTGAAGCAGCGTTCGACGACGTTGCGGCCCTTGTATCGCTCCTGCTGCTGGTCGCCGAAGTCGATCGGCCGGCCGGGCTTCTTGCGGCGGTGCGCGATCTGGTCATCGCGTTCGGGGATCGTCGCGGCGATTCCGCGTTCGCGCAGCCAGGCCCGGTTCGCCTTCGACGGATACCCCTTGTCCGCGAGCACTCGGGCCGGCCTGGTCCGTGGTCGGCCCTTCCCCGCACGTGGCACGCGGATGTCGTCGAGCACAGCGGTCATCATCGTGGTGTCGTTGACGTTCCCGCCGGTGACCACCATGCCGAGCGGTCTGCCGCGCCCATCGGCGACCAGATGCAGCTTCGTGGTCAACCCGCCGCGGGATCGGCCGATCGCATGATCAGGCGGCTCGAACCACGGATTCTTGTGATTCGGCAGAGCCCCCTGTGTCCCGGGCCAGGGTCGCGCCGTGCTGATGCACACGCGCGATCGTCGAGTCGATCGACACCACCCAGTCGATCTTCCCGGCGGCGTCGGCCTGCTTCTGCACCTCGGCCAGCAGCTTCTCCCAGGTGCCGTCCTCGGCCCACCGGTTGAACCGCTTGTAGATCGAGTTCCACTTCCCGAACCGCTCCGGGACGTCCCGCCATGGCGCGCCGGTGCGGTACTTCCACGCCATCCCCTCGACACTGAGCCGGTGATTAGTCCACGGCCGCGACCTCCCGGTCACCGTCGGCATCAACGGCTCCATCACCGACCACACCTCGTCAGAGATCTCCTGTCGCGTCACCCATCAAGACTCACCGATCGAGCATCGATTCCTCTTGATCAACACGCCCTAGCTGTACTTCCCTGACAGGTTGTGAACGGCTGAGGTAGTGAAGACCTCCGGGGCAGGATGTGGGTTACCACACTCACCGTCCTGACCACGGAGGTCTTCGTGACTCACGCTAACGCGCCCTTGACGCCGGAGGGGCGTCGACGTCTTGCCGTTCTGATCGTCGATGACGGTTGGACTGTCCGCCGTGCGGCCGAACGCTTTCAGTGTTCGCCGGCGACGGCATCTCGGTGGGCTCGCCGGTACCGCGCCGGCCTGCCGCTGACCGACCGTAGTTCGAGGCCTCACTCGTCACCGGGCCGGCTGCCGCGCAAGACAGAACGGCGAATCCTCGCGTTGCGGTTCGTCCGTCGGTGGGGGCCGCACCGGATCGCGTATCACCTGGGGCTGCACCGTTCCACGGTCGGCCGGGTGCTCGCACGGTATCGGATGCCGAAGCTGGCGAACATCGACCAGGCCACAGGGCTGCCCGTCCGCAAGCCCAAGCCGGTGCGTTACGAAGTCGCCAAACCGGGTCAGTTGGTGCATGTGGACATCAAGAAGCAAGGCCGGATCCCCGACGGCGGCGGCTGGCGCGTCCACGGCCGCGGGTCCGCCCAGGACCGCCACGCTGGCCTCGCCCGCGACAAAGCCGCCCGGGCCGGCGCGGCAGGTTCACGCGGCTACCGCTACCTGCACCACGCCGTGGACGACTACTCACGGGTCGCGTACTCGGAGATCCTCGACGACGAACGCAAAGAGACCGCCGCCGGGTTCTGGAACCGCGCGAACGCGTTCTTCACCGGCCTCGGGGTGACAGTGACCGCGGTAATGACCGACAACGGTGCCTGCTACCGCTCCCACGCCTTCGCCGACGCCCTCGGCGAGAACGTGAAGCACAAGTGGACCAAGCCCTACCGGCCCCAGACCAACGGCAAAGTCGAACGGTTCAACCGAACCCTCGCCGCCGAATGGGCCTACGCGAAGCCCTACACCAGCGAAGCCGAACGAACCGCCGCCTACGACACCTGGCTCCATGACTACAATCACCACAGACCCCACACCGGCATCGGCGGCCAAACACCCTCACAACGCGTTCACAACGTCACGGGGAAGTACACCTAGCCGTCGCGCGAATCGCGCGCGCCGGCGGCGCGGTGGCGTACGGTCGCTGCATGAGACGCGGTTCCAACCTCCCCGCCGTCGGCACCTACAACCAGACCCTCGTGCTCGACCTGATCCGGCGTTCCGCCGACGGGCTCAGTCGTTCCGAACTGGCCGAGCGCACCGGGCTCTCGGCGCAGACCCTCAGCAACGTCGCCCGCAGGCTCGTCGACACGGGCATGGTCGTCGAAGGCGCCCCGGTGGTCGCCGGCAAGGGCAAGCCGCCGACGCCGCTCCGCCTGAACCCGCAGTCGCGTTTCGCCGTCGGCATCCACCTCGATCCTGCGGTCGATACGTTCGTGCTCGTCGACCTGGCCGGCACGGTCGTCGCGCATGAGGAGCACGCCCCGCATCCCGGGCCGGAGCACGGCATGCCGCTGCCCGATCTCGCAAGCCGCGCCAATGAACTCCTCGACCGTGCCGGCGTGCGACGGGACCGGGTGCTCGGGATCGGGGTCGCCGCGCCCGGCCCGATCGATGCCGAGCGCGGGTCGCTGCTCGAACCGCCGATGCTGCCGGCCTGGCATCATGTGCCGCTCCGAGATTCGCTGCAGCAGGCGACCGGGTTGCCGGTGACGGTCGAGAAGGACGTCGTGGCGGCCATGGTCGGCGAACTGTGGGTGGATGCTTCGCAGGGGCTCGGCGAGGCGATCTTCTTCTACTACGGGGCGGGTGTCGGCGTCGGTCTCGCAGTGGATGCGACGCCGGTGCGGGGACGGACGGGCAACGCCGGCGACGTCGCCCATCTCGTCGTCGAACCCGGCGGCCCGGCGTGCCGGTGCGGGAACCGCGGATGCCTCGGCGTCGCCGTCGCCCCCGAGCGGCTCATCGAGGATGCCGGCCTCGGCGCCGGCACCGCGCCCGCGGAGTGGCGGGCGCTGCTCGGCGAGATGACCGAGCGCGCCCTGGCCGGCGATGCGAGGGCGGGGGCGGTCTTCGACCGGACGGCCGAGTCGCTCGCCCGCGCGATGGTCGCGATGAACAATCTGCTCGATGCCGACGTCGTCGTCATCGGCGGCCCCATGTGGAGCCGCATCTCGCGGGCGCTCGAGCCTCGGCTGGCGAGGGCGCTCGCGACGAGCACCGAGTCGACCACGACGCGCGGCATCGAGTTGCTCGGCACGCGCCTGCACACGGATGTCGCGGCGGTCGGTGCGGCCTGTCTCGTCCTGGACGGCGCGTTCACGGCGAGGCCGGCGGGCCTCATGATCGGATGAGCGCCTGCGGTGCGCGGATCCGGCCGTGACCCGATCCACACCCGGCCGGTCGAAACCCTTGACGTTTAACTCCATTTACTTTAGAAAAAGAGCGGCGCACCCCGCGCCCACCACAGCAAAGGAGCTGCGAATGAACAGAACACGGACGGTGCTCGGTCTGGTCGGGGTCGTCACCCTGACCGCCGCCCTCGCGGGCTGCTCCGGCGGCGAGGGCGAAGCGAACGAAGGCGCTATCCGCGTCGCGTACCAGAAGACCGCGACCTTCACCGCGATGGACGAGCTCATGCACACGGCCAAGAAGGAGTACGAGGCCGCGAACCCGGGCCGCACCGTCGAACTCGTCCCGATCGAAGCCGAGCAGGACCAGTACTTCACGAAGCTCGCGCTCATGAACGGGTCGCCCGACACGGCCCCCGACGTAATCTACGAGGACACCTTCCAGATCCGCTCCGACGCCGCGGCCGGCTACCTGCAGCCCATCGACGACTACCTCGCCGACTGGGACGGCTGGGAGCTCTACGACGAAGGCTCCAGGCAGGCGGGCCTCGGCGACGACGGCAAGACCTACGGGGTCTCGCTCGGCACCGACACCCGCGGCCTCTACTACAACAAGGACGTCTTCGAAGCGGCCGGGCTGCCGACCGACTGGGCGCCGAAGAGCTGGGACGACATCCTCGACGCGGCCCGCACCATCAAGAAAGCCTCCCCCGACGTCGTGCCGATGAACATCTACGCCTCGAACGTGCTCGGCGAGGCGACGTCGATGCAGGGCTTCGAGATGCTGCTCTACGGCACCGAGGACGAACTGCTCGACACCGACTCGAACGCATGGGTCACGGGATCGAAGGGCTTCCTCGACGCCCTCGGCTTCTACGAGACGCTCGCGAAGGAAGACCTCGGGCCCGATCCCGCCGCAGCCCTCGACGCCAACTGGGGCACGAAGGTGAGCACCGAGCTGCTGCCCGCCGGCGGCCTCGGGATCGCCCTCGACGGTTCCTGGCTGCCGAGCCAGTGGATCGAGGGCGAGAACGAATGGCCTGAGTGGCACGACACCCTCGGCTTCGCCGCGATGCCCACGCAGGACGGCGGCGGCGACGGCTTCACCTCGATGTCGGGCGGCTGGACGCTCGCGATGGGCGCCAACGCCGACGACCCCCAGGCCGCGTTCGACTTCATCGCCCAGGCCCTCACCCCCGAGAACGCCCTCTTCTACCACCAGGAGGCCGGGCAGATCGCCGTGCGTTCCGACGTCGCCGAGAACCAGGAGTACCTCGACTACAACGCGTCGTTCGAGTTCTTCTCCTCGCTCGTGCCGTACACGCACTTCCGCCCGGCCACCCCAGACTACTCGCAGATCTCCTCGAACATCCCGGTCGCGACCGAGGCCGTGTTCACCGGGCAGGCGACCCCGGCCGAGGCGCAGGAACAGTACGACTCGGCACTCGTCGGCATCGTCGGCGAGGAGAACACGCAGGCCGGCTGATCCCGCACATGACCGCCGTCGCCCCGCGCGGCACGGTCGCCCGCGGCCGGGGGCCAGCCCCCCGGCCGCGGCCCGCCGGCCGCACCCTCACTCGGCTCCTGCCGCTGCTGCCGGCCGTCCTGCTGCTCGCGGCCTTCATGCTCGGCCCCATCGTCTACTCGCTCTACGGTTCCCTGACCGACCGGGCGATGACCGGCCCGCGCGCCGCGAACCCGCAGTTCATCGGCCTCGACAACTACGCGGAGCTGTTCGCCTCGGCCGACTTCTGGAACTCGCTGTGGCTCACGGTCGTGTTCATCCTGGCCTCGGCGGTGATCGGCCAGAACGTGCTCGGCATGGCCCTGGCCGTGCTGCTGCGCAGCTCCGTGAAACCGCTGCGATCCATCGTCGGCGGCCTCGTCGTGCTCGCCTGGGTGCTGCCCGAGATCGTCGCGGCCTTCGCCCTCTACGCGTTCTTCTCCACCGACGGCACCCTGAACGTCATGCTCGGCTGGCTCGGCCTCGAAGGCACCAGCTGGCTCTACTCCTTCCCGCTCGCGACGGTGATCATCGCGAACATCTGGCGCGGCACCGCGTTCTCGATGATGGTCTACAACGCCGCCCTCGCCGAAGTACCGCCCGAGCTCACCGAAGCCGCCACCATCGACGGCGCCGGCGCCTGGCAGCGCTTCACCCGGGTGACGCTGCCCGTGATCCGCCGATCCATCTCGACGAACCTGCTGCTGACGACGCTGCAGACCCTCGGCGTCTTCACCCTCATCTGGGTGATGACCGGCGGCGGACCCGGCACGCAGTCCTCGACCCTGCCGGTGCTCGCCTACCAGGAGGCGTTCAAGTTCGCGCAGCTCGGCTACGGCACCGCCATCGCGACCGTCACCCTCCTCATCGGCGCCGCCTTCTCGGTCGTCTACATCAGGATCCTGAAGCCGGAGGTCGACTGACATGAGCGACCGCACCTCGACCATCAGCATCGTCACCCGGACACCGCCCATCGCCGTGCACCGGGCGCGCCGAGCCAAGCCGGTCAGCGTCGCCTCCCCGCGACGCGGCGCGCACACCCTGCTGTCGTCCGTCATCCTCGCGGCCGTCGGCATCCTGTTCCTCATCCCCCTGCTATGGATCGCCTTCGCCTCATTCGACGGCGACCCCACCGTCTCGATGCGCCTGCCCGAGACCTGGACGCTGGACAACTACGCGAAGGTCATGACCTGGCAGCTGACCTGGCAGCCACTGCTGAACTCGATCGCGATCTCGCTCGGCACCGCGGTCATCACCGTCGTCGTCGGCGTGCTGGCCGCTTACCCGCTCTCGCGGTACCGGATGCGCTTCCAGCGCTCGTTCATGTACGGCATCCTGTTCGGCACCGGCCTGCCGATCACCGCGATGATGGTGCCCGTCTACGCCCTCTTCGTCTCGCTGAAGCTGCTCGATTCGACCTGGGGCGTCATCGTGTTCATGGCGGCCACCTCGCTGCCGATGGCGATCTGGATGCTGAAGAATTTCATGGATTCCGTGCCGATCTCCCTCGAAGAGGCCGCCTGGGTCGACGGAGCGAGCTCGATGCAGGCGCTCCGCCGTATCGTGCTGCCGCTCATGCGGCCGGGCCTGGCCGTCGTGTTCATCTTCGTGTTCACCGGGGCGTGGGGGAACTTCTTCGTGCCGTTCGTGCTGCTGTTCACCGCCGAGAAGTTCCCCGCGGCCGTGTCGATCTTCAACTTCTTCGGGCAGTACGGATCCATCGCCTACGGCCAGCTCGCCGCGTACTCGGTGTTGTACGCGACCCCCATGATCCTGCTCTACGTCATCGTCCAGCGGCTCTCCGGCGGCGCGTTCGCGCTCGCCGGCTCCGTCAAGGGCTGACGCCGCCGTCTCCGACCTCCGACCGATCCACCGAAAGGCCCCGCCCTCCATGCACGACCGCTCAGCCCTCGCCGAGATCCGCATCGACCGCTTCGTCCGCGAACGACTCGAACGCGCGGTGCACCGCGACGCCCGGCCGCTCCGGCTGGAGGCCTGGGAGGCGCCCGGCGAGCCCGTCGCCTTCGAGGAGGCCGCCGGCGGCGCCTACCGGCCGATCGCGGTCGGGGATCGCTGGGGCCGCCCGTGGGGCACCACCTGGTTCCGGGTGCGGGGCGAAGTGCCCGGCACCTGGCGCGACGACGACGGGATGCTGCCGGCCGGCACCCGCGCCGAAGTCGTCGTCGACCTGGGCTTCAGGGCCGGCCAGCCCGGCTTCCAGTGCGAGGCGATGGTGTGGAGCACCGACGGCCGCCCGGTGCGCGGCATCGCCCCGCGCAATAACGCGGTCGTCGAGGCGGTCGCCGCCGACGGCACCGTCGACGTGTTCATCGAGGGCGCATCCAACCCCGATGTCGGCAGCCTCTTCACCTTCGACCCGACGCCCGTCGGCGACCCGGCCACCGCCGGCGACGAGCCGATCTACACGCTGCGGCACGTGGACCTCCGGCTCCGCGATCTCGAGGTCGCGGCCCTCCTCGCCGACACGCGTGCGCTTCGGGGCCTCGTCGACCAATTGGACGCCGGGTCGCCGCGCCGCGCCGAGATCCTCATCGCCCTCGAACGCATGGTCGACGCCGTCGACCCGCACGACGTCGCCGGCACCGCCGCGGCCGGGCGTGCGGCGCTCGCCCCGGCCCTCGCACGCCCCGCCGCGGCGAGCGCGCACACCCTGCACGCCGTCGGCCACGCGCACATCGACTCCGCCTGGCTGTGGCCGGTGCGGGAGACGGTGCGGAAGGTCGCCCGCACCTTCTCGAACGTGCTCTCGCTCATGGACGAGGATCCGGAGTTCGTCTTCGCAGCCTCCTCGGCGCAGCAGTACGCGTGGATCAAGGAGACGTATCCGGAACTGTTCGAACGCATCCGCGCACGCGTCGCCGAGGACCGTTTCGTGCCGGTCGGCGGGATGTGGGTCGAGTCCGACACGAACCTGCCGGGCGGCGAGGCGCTCGCACGCCAGTTCGTCGCAGGCAAGGGCTTCTTCATGCGCGAGTTCGGGATCGACTCGCCCGAGGTGTGGCTGCCGGATTCCTTCGGGTACACGGGCGCGTTCCCGCAGATCGCCCGGGCGGCCGGCGCCCGCTGGTTCCTCACGCAGAAGATCTCGTGGAACGAGACGAACCGGATGCCGCACCACACCTTCCGTTGGGAGGGCATCGACGGCACACGGCTGTACACGCATTTCCCGCCCGTGGACACCTACAACTCGGTGGTGTCGGCGGCCGAGCTCGCCCATGCGGAACGCAACTTCGCCGATAAAGGGGTGAGCGGTGCTTCGCTGCTGCCGTACGGGTACGGCGACGGCGGCGGGGGCCCGACGCGCGAGATGACGCAGGCGATCGCCCGCACGGGTTCGCTCGAGGGCTCGCCGCGGGTGGTGCACAGCACCCCGCGCGGCTTCTTCGAGACCGTGGAGGCCGAGTACCCCGAGCCGGAGGTGTGGGTCGGCGAGCTGTATCTCGAGTTCCACCGCGGCACCTACACGAGCCAGCTCGCGGCCAAACAGGGCAACCGTCGCAGCGAGCACCTGCTGCGCGAGGCCGAGCTGTGGGCGGCGACGGCGGCCGTGCGCACGGGCGCCGAGTACCCGGCCGAGCGCCTCGCACGCGCCTGGGAGACGGTGCTGCTGCTGCAGTTCCACGACATCCTGCCCGGCTCGTCGATCGCCTGGGTGTACCGGGATGCCGAGCGGAGCTACGCCGCAGTCGCCCGCGAGCTGGAGGACGTCATCGCGTCGAGCCTGCGTGCGCTCGCCGGCGAGGGTGAGCGGATGCTGCGGGTCAATGCCGCGCCGCATGCCCGCGACGGGGTGGCGGCGCTCGGCGGCGGTGCCGTCGACGGGGCCGCCCTCACCATGCCGGAGCCGCACGGCGACGGGTGGGTGCTGGACAACGGCATCGTCCGTGCCGTCGTCGACGGCCGCGGGCTCGTCGTCTCGGCCGTCGACGTCGCCACCGGGCGCGAGGCGGTCGCACCGGGCGAGGCGGCCGGGCTGCTGCAGCTGCACCGGGATACGCCGGCGCAGTGGGATGCGTGGGATGTCGATGTGACGCACCGTTCCGACGTCACCGATCTCGACGGGGTGGAGCGCATCGGCGTCGAGGGCGAGGAGATCGTCGTGACGCGCGCGTTCGGCGATTCGCGGGCGACCGAGCGCATCTCGCTGGCCCGTGGCTCCCGGGTGGTGTCGTTCGCCTTCGACCTCGACTGGCATGAGACGCAGAAGCTGCTGAAGCTCGTCTTCCCGGTCGACGTGCACACCGATTCGGCGGTCTCCGAGATCCAGTTCGGCCATGTGGAGCGCCCAACGCACACGAACACCTCGTGGGATGCGGCTCGTTTCGAGACGGTCGCGCAGCGGTGGATCCGCGTCGCCGAGCCCGACTTCGGCATCTCCATCGTGAACGACTCCACCTACGGCCACGATGTCACCCGGCACGGCCGCCCGGGCGGCGGCACGGTGAGCGTCGTCGGGCTCTCGCTGCTCCGCGCCGCGCTCTTCCCCGACCCCGCCCAGGACCAGGGCGAGCATTCCCTGCGCGTCGGGCTCGCGGTCGGCGCCGACATGACCGAGACGGTCGTGGAGGGCTACCGGGCGAACCTGCCGGTCCGCCTCGTCGAGGGTGTCGCTGTGGACCGGATCGATCCGATCGTCGAGGTGGATGCGCCGGGCGTCGTCGTCGAGGCCGTCAAGCTCGCCGAGGACGGCAGCGGCGATGTGGTCGTCCGCCTCTACGAGGCGCTCGGGGTGCGGGCCGCTGCGCGGCTCACCGCCGGATTCGCGGCGAGCGGCATCCACGAGACGGATCTGCTGGAGCGCGAGCTCGCCCCCACCGCCCTCGTCGAGAGTTCGGTCGAGGCCGAGCGGGCGACGGCGACGCTCACGCTGCGACCGTTCCAGATCGTGACGCTGCGCTTCGGGCGATGATGCCGGCGGGCGCCGCTGAGCGGGTGCGCTACCCGGGGTGTCGCCCGGCGCGCCGGCTCCGCGCACGCACGGCGAGGAGCGCGCATCCGACCACGGCCAGGCCGCCGGCGACGGTCCGCCACCCGATGTGCTCGCCGAGCAGCAGCCACGCCCAGAGGATGCTCATGACCGGCTGGGTGAGCTGCACCTGGCTCACCCTCGCCATCGGACCGATGGCGAGGCCGCGGTACCAGGCGACGAAGCCGAGGAACATGCTGACGACCGCCAGGTAGGCGAACGCACTCCATTCGACCATCGTGCCCGTCGGCGGATCCCGGACGACGGCGACGCCGGTCAGCACGATCATGAGGGGTGCGGCGAGCAGGAGCGCCCAGGAGATCGTCTGCCAGGAACCCAGCGCCCGCGAGAGCAGGCCTCCTTCGGCGTAGCCGATCGCGCAGGCGACGACGGCGGCGAACAGCAGCAGTTCCGGGGTGCGGATGCCGCCGAGTCCGCCGCTCTGGACGACGGCGAATGCGACGGCCGCGCCCGCCCCCAGGGAGGCGGCGATCCAGAAGGAGGCGGCGGGCCGTTCCCCGGTGCGGAGCACGGCGACGACGGCGGTCGCCGCCGGCAGGAGGGCGACCACGACCGCTCCGTGGCTTGCGGGCGCGGTCGTCAAGGCGAAGGAAGTCAGGAGCGGGAAGCCGATCACCGCCCCGCCGGCGACGACGGCGAGTTGCAGCCACTGCCTGCCCCGCGGCGGCGGCTGGCGTGTGACGAGCAGGGCCGAGCCGGCCAGCAGCGCCGCGATCACGGCACGGCCGGAGCCGACGAAGAGCGGCGACATGGCCCCGCCCTCGACGGCGACCCGGGTGAACGGCATCGTGAACGAGAACGCGGCGACGCCGAGCAGGCCCCACAGCAGACCCCGTCGAGACGCCGATAGCGGTTTCGAGAAACTGCGAGTAGCGGTATCGTGTTCCGACATGTCCTACGGTAGCAGTGAGCGGATCGCGTCCGCACTCCGCGAGTGGATCGCCGCCGCTCCTCCTGGCGCACGGCTGCCCTCGACGCGCTCGATCGCCGCGCAGTTCGGCGCCGGCCCCGTGACCGTGCAGAAGGCCCTCGGCACGCTCGTCGGGCAGGGCCTCACCGAATCGCGACCCGGCGTCGGAACCTTCGTCCGCGCGATCCGCACCGCCCGCCCCCATGACTACGGCTGGCAAACGGCGGCGCTCGGCTCGCCGCCGAACCGCATCCCGGGCCGGGCGTCGGCGCTCCGCACGACCCCGAACGATGTGATCGCCCTCCACTCCGGCTACCCCGACAAGGAACTCCTGCCGGAACGGCTGGTGCGGGCCGCCTTCGCCCGGGTCGCCCGCAGCGATGCCGTGGTGAGCCGCCCGCCGGCGCCCGGCATGCCCGAACTGCAGTCCTGGTTCGCGTCGGAGCTCGGCGCGAGCATGCGCGTCGACCTCGCCCCGCCGTCCGCGAGCGACGTCGTGGTCCTCCCGGGCAGCCAGAGCGGCCTCAGCACCCTCTTCCGAACCCTCGTCGGGCCGGGGCGGCCCCTGCTCATCGAGTCGCCGAGTTACTGGGGTGCGATCCTCGCCGCCGCCCAGGTCGGAGTCGGCCTCGTCCCGATCCCCGCCGGGCCGAACGGACCGGATCCGGGCGACCTCGACCGGGCCTTCTCGCAGACCGGGGCGCGCGCGTTCTACGCGCAGCCGAACTTCGCGAATCCGACCGGCGCCCGCTGGACGGCCGAGCTCGGCGACCGTGTGCGCCGGATCGTCGAGGAGCACGGCGCGTTCCTCATCGAGGACGACTGGGCGCACGACTTCGGCATAGACGTCGATGCCGCACCGCTCGCCGCCCACGACGACAGCGGCCACATCGTCTACCTGCGCTCGCTCACCAAGAGCCTGTCTCCGGCGGTCCGCGTCGCCGGGCTTATCGCGAGGGGCCCCGCACGCGACCGCATCCTCGCCGACGTCCGCGCGCAGACGATGTACGTCAGCGGCGCGCTGCAGGCGGTCGCCCTCGACGTCGTGACCCAGCCCGCCTGGCGCACGCACCTGCGATCCCTCCGCCGGCAGCTCGCCGCGCGTCGGGACCTGCTCGTCGACGCCCTCCGCGATCACGCGCCGGCCGCCCATCTCGAGTCGATACCCGACGGAGGCCTGAACCTGTGGCTGCGACTGCCGGACGGAACGGATCCGCACCGGCTCGCCCGCGAGTGCGAGGCCCAGGGCGTCGTCATCGCCACCGGCGACGACTGGTTCCCCGCCGAACCCACCGGCCCCTACCTCCGCCTGAACTACTCCGGCCCGAACCCCGGCGCGTTCCCCGAAGCCGCCCGTGTCATCGGCCGCGCCCTCGAACCGGGCGTTCCGCGGGCATGAGGCCCGAATGCGCGACGACATGGGTGGCGTACGGCATACGCAGATCCCGTCGCCTCCGAGCCGTGTGTCCGCTCAAGCCGCACGGCGCGGCCTCGCGTTCGCGTAGCTTGATGAGTCCATCGACTCGCATGACAGGAGCACCATGGCAACCGTGATCGTCCACGCGACCATCACCCTCGACGGGTACTTGGCGGATGCCGACGGCGGCGTCGACTGGATGTTCGGCCGCCCGTCCGCGCCGGAGGACGACACGGTCGTGGAGAACGTGATGCGGCGCATCGGCGCCGTGGTCGGCGGCGCGAACAGAACCCGGACCATCGAGGACGACGAGCTTCCGTACGGCGGCATGCTGAAAGTCCCGGTCTACCTGATGACCCGCACGCCAAGCGAGCCCGTCGAGCGCGACGGCACGAGCTACACCTTCGTCGTCGACGACATCGCCGAGGCGGTCCGACTGGCCTCGGAAGGCGGCCGGCGATGGATGGGTCAGCCTCCTCGGCGGAAGCATCTCACGGCAATGCCTGCGACTCGGCCTCGTCGACGAACTCCACCTGGATGTCGCCCCTGTCCTCCTGGGCGACGGCATCTCGCTGTTCGCGGGTCTGGGGCAGCGCATCGAACTCGAGCGACTCGACACCTCGGCTTTCGCGAGCGAAACCCATCTGCGCTACCGGGTGCTGCGGTAGCGCCGTCGCGCGGGTCTCTTCACGCGACCTTCAGCGGCGTGATCGCGGCGATCTTGTCCCGCAGCTCTCGTCGTTCGATCCGCAGTTCGTAGTTCGACTGCAGGTTCATCCAGAACTCCTCGGACGTGCCGAAGTAGCGCGCCAGACGGATCGCCGTATCAGCGGTGATCCCCCGCTTGCGGTGCACGATCTCGTTGATCCGCCGCGGTGGAACGCCGATCGACACCGCCAGCTTGTTCTGCGTGATCCCGAAACCCTCGATGAAGTCCTCCATCAGGATCTCTCCCGGGTGGATCGGATCGATGAGGTCGGCCTCAGTGGTAGTCGACGAGTTCGACATCTTCTGCACCTCCGTTTCTCCAGACGAAGCAGATACGCCATTGCGTGTTGACGCGGATGCAGTGCTGACCGCGTCGGTTGCCGGTCAGCTGCTCCAGGCGGTTGCCCGGCGGGATCCGAAGGTCCTCGACATCATTGGCCGCATGGATCATCTCCAGCTTCCGCAGGGTCGCCCGCTGCACGTTGCGATCGACTCGTTTGACGTACTGCTCATTCCAGATGCGCTCGGTGTCCTTGTCATCGAACGATCTGATCACGATGACATCGTATAACACTGATCGTCATTAACGCCAGCCGTTAAGCTGATCTCCACCGGGACAGATCTGAAGGAGGCACCAGCCACGGGCCCGCTCCGACTGGGGCGACTTCATCCGATCAAGTACGCGAATCCACGCCCATCAGCGGCGAGCCCGCGTACGAAGCGCTTCGCTATGGTCAAGTAGTCACATGCGTATTCAATGTCCGAATCACTTCGGCGACTCAGCGCCGTGCGGATGATTTCGTCGTCGATGCTGTCGAGGTCGTCGGCGATGGAGGCCACTTCCTCGGGCGCAATGGCTCGCACCCAGGGATCCCACCCGAGGTCGCAGTACGCAACGTCCCCTTCGAACATCCGATAGGCAGGCCGCGGCGACTCGCCGAGGAGTCGAGGCCTGGTGATCACCTGCAGAAGCGACCAAGCCTTGTCGAGATAGAGCATGTCCCTCTCGGGAAGCGCCTGCCCGGTGATCCCCGTCCAGGAGGAAGCTCCCGGCGGGAAGCCCCACGCATCTGCGAGCGGATCTCTGCCGATAAACGAGCGAGGATCGGCAAGAGCGTATCCAGTCAACTCGTCGTCGAAAGCGTATGCGTAGTATCTGATTCCCATGCGGCGAGCCTGCCATCGAGGCCAAGCGACCAACCGTCGATATCGAGGATTGGGGGCAACCAGAGTTCACAAATCCTCATGTGGAGGAGAGATAGGGGGATCCGAGCGTCATTTGCAGACATGCCGGGAAGGATCCCTCCCTGACGTACGCCTATTCCGCAGGCGTGAGCACTTCGATCCTGTTGCCGAAGCCGTCCCGAGCGTGGAATCGGACGTACCCCTCGAACGTGTCCCGCTCCGCCCAGGAGAGCTCGTAGCCGCCGCGTTCGATGCGTGCGGCCGTCGCTTCGAGCTCATCCAGCGACCCGCAGACCAGACCCGGGTGCGCCTTCCGCGCCGGGATGAACGGGTCATCGACCCCGAGGTGGATCTCTGCGACGACGGCTCCCCCGTCGAAGGCGCGGAACCAGCATCCACCGCGGCCGGCCAGGGACGGCGGCTTCTGCACTTCCTGCAAGCCGAGCGCGTCTCCGTAGAAGCGACGCGCCTCGTCCTCTTCGCCACGCGGCATGGAAACCTGAACATGGTGGAGTCTCATCTCCGCCTCCGATTCACCTCGACGTTACGATGCCGCACGGCACCCGACTATACGGCGAACCGGAACTCCACCGAGTTTCGGCACGTGGGGCCATCTGCAGTCAGCGACTGCCAAGCCCGTCCGCGCAGGTCGATGTCTCCCTCGGGCCACAGCTCGAGCGGGGCGATTGGCAGGATGAGGATCGGCGGGTCAGGCTCGTCCTGGGCGAGGACCTCGATCGAATGACGCTTCACGCGTTGACATTCCACGGGTCCACGAGTTCGACGCCGGTGTGCTGGAAATCCTTCACATTGCGCGTAGCGCAGGTTGCCCCGTGCGCCAGGCAGATCGCGGCGATCTGGGCGTCGGCGGTACTGACCGGCGCACCTGCTGCCTCACGCGACGCGAGCACCTCCGCGTATCGCTCCGCCGCGCCAGTATCGAAGGCGAGCACCGACCGGCTCCCCCGATACAGTGCTACCGCTTCCTCGATCCCGTGCGCCAGCTCGTCTTTGCGTCGGCCGTCCGGGAGCCTTCGGACACCGGCAAGCAACTCCGCGAGAGTGATGGCGGTGATCGCGACGTCGCCCGTCAGCGAAGCGAGCCACTCGACGACACGAGGCTCCGGCGAGGGCCGAAAGATCTCCGAGATGACGTTCGTGTCGAGGACGATCATTCGAAGTCCGCCGCCCGTGCGACATCATCGCGCGTCGGAATCGGCAGCTCATCGGCCCCACCGACATCCCGCGCCACGGCCAGAAGAGCCATGCCGATGTGCGGCCGTCGAGCGGCCTTCGTCAGGATGTCTCGAACCTCGGCCTCCATGGACCGCCCGTGCTCCTTCGCCTGCGATGCGAGCTGTTCCTTCACGTGGTCATCGAGACCACGCACGATGATGGATGACACCAGAGCCACCTCCTCTTGCTATCAACCATGATAGCACTGATTGCTCGATGCGGAAAGACAAGAACGAGGCGACGAAGCCCCGCCGATCACGAAGATCGACGGGGCCCGCGGAGCAGGATCAGCTCACATCACACGTTGAAGCGGAACTCGACCACGTTCCGGTACAGACAACCATTTGGACTCACGACTTTCGCGATCTCGGCCGAGCGCTTCAAGTCACGCTGTGATCTGCGGAGATGCGTTGCAGAAGTCAATCTACTCAACGCGCTCGTGCGTCCGACGCAAACGCACCATGAATCGCCAAAGGCGAATGTCGGAGGTCACGTATACCGTGTGCCTCGTATACAAGCTGAAGGAGGCCGGCATGGGTGATGTCGCCGTTGCGGTATCGCGACTCGGTGAAGACGACACGCGAGAGGCGCAGAACGTGCGCGCCGTGAAGTGGTTGCTCGCACGGGAGGGTGGCTCCGTTGTCGTTGTCACCCCAAGACGCTCGTTCGACAGTGCAGCACTTGCACGTCTGACGTCGCACCCACGCGTGGCCCACTACGTGTGGCGCGGACATCGTGGCGGCCACTACGACGGGCAACGCGTGCTCTACGCCTGGCCTGATCGAGAGCACCTTAACGAGATCTGGAACGTCGATGCCGACGCAATCGCCGTCATCGAGTGGAACACCACAGAGACGACGGAGTGGATCGCGGATGTGAACCCCGTGCAGCTCTACCCGGGCCGGACCGTCGAGCCGAGTCAGACTCGCCACGTCGATCTTGATCCGCTGCCGAACGGCGTCGACGCGATCCTCGAGCATGTCGCCGCCATGGCCGCGGGCTACTCATCGGGCCTGAAGTGGAATGAAGAAGACAAGCTCAAAGCAGTGGGGTGTGACACTTTCTGTTGACGGTTGTTACCAGGAAGTAGTTTCACGAGATGTCGTCGAGTCGTAGGAAGTTCACGGATGAGTTCAAGGCCGACGCGGTCCAGCTCGTCGTGCAGGGCAAGCGTGCGGTGGCGCAGGTCGCCAGGGAGTTGGGTATCAACGAGTCCTCGCTGGGGTACTGGGTCAAGGCATACCGGCAGCAGCATCCTGATCCGCAGACCGCGCCGATGCCGGTCGATGCAGCACGGATCGCTCGTCTGGAGGCTGAGAATCGCCGGTTGATCGAGGAGAACGCGTTCTTGAAAAAAGCCGCGGCCTTCTTCGCCCGGGAACAGCGGTGAGCGTGAAGTTCACGCTGATCCACGCGGAGAAGGCCAACCACACGGTCGAGTTCATGGCCTCGATGCTCGGCGTTACTCGCGCCGGCTACTACGCGTGGGCGCGGCGGCAGGGCACGGCCTCGCCGGCGGCGACGCGACGAGCGGCCCTGTCAGAACTGATCATGCAGATCCATCACGACTCGGCCCAGACCAGCGGGTTCCGGCGAGTAGTGGCCGAACTGGGCCGCCGCGGCATCCACGCGTCGGAAGGCCTGGTCCGGAAACTCATGCGTGAGGCGGGACTATTCGGCGTTCAGCCGCGTACGAGGAAGCGAACCACGATCCCCGCCGCTGACGCCGCCGAACGCCCCGATCTGCTCTGCCGCGACTTCACCGCCGATCACCCCGGGACCCGGTTGGTGGGCGATATCACCTACCTGCGTACCGGGCAGGGATGGCTGTACCTGGCCACCGTCATCGACTTGTTCAACCGTGAGGTCGTGGGTTGGTCGATGGCCGATCACATGCGCACCGAACTCGTCGCCGACGCCCTTCGCATGGCCCACGCGCACGGGCGTGTCGAGCACGGGGCGATCTTCCACAGCGACCGCGGCAGCGTCTACACCTCGCAGGCTTACGCCGACATCGCCGACAGTCTCGGAGTGCGCCTATCGGTCGGACGCACCGGGGTTTGCTGGGACAACGCCGTGGCCGAATCGTTCTTCAGCATGCTGAAGAACGAGATGTACCACCGGTACCACTTCACGACCCGAGCGCAGGCACGGTTCCACGTCATGCAGTACATCGAAGTGTTCTACAACCGTCGCAGATTGCACTCGAGCCTCGGATACCGCACCCCGGCCGAAGTCCGAGCCCAGCACGACCCTCAGACCGCGATCGCGGCCTGAACACCAAACAGACCGTCCACCGAACTTGACACAGCCCACAGACATGATGAACCGCCCAGACCGCTGGGCTGGCATCACCGTCGAGCAGGTGCGGGCGAAGTGCCGCCAGCTTGGGATGCGGGGCAAGGACGTCGACACGATCGCGGACTTCGTACAGCGGCGGAGAGATGGTCGGCACTTCAACGTGCAGTCGTCGTATCGAACCTTCGAGTTCAACTGAGTTGCAGTGCACGCCACGTTCCGCTATCCCCGGTCTCGCACTCCCCCAACCTGGAATCAGTTCAAGGCAAGAGTGGCTCTTCGGACATCCGGTGGGGGTCATGGGGTGAGGCCGCCGGCGGCGAGGAGCATGCGGAGGCGGTAGTTGTGGCGGTTGCGGAAGCCTCTGGCGAGGCGGCGGTGGAGTTCGATGATGCCGTTCACGGCCTCGGTGCCGCCGTTGGATGAGCGGCCGGTGGTGAAGTAGGCCAGGAACGCGTCGCGCCACCGTCTCAGGGTGCGGCCCAAGCGGGCGATCTCGGGGATCGGGCAGGTGTGGAACGTGTCGACGACGGTGACGGCGATCCGTCGTCCTTGGGCCAGATCCTTCGCGTGGTAGGCGGCGCGGAGTTGCTGTGCACACTGCCAGGCGATGAAGACTTCCTCGTGGGCGGGGTCGGCGTTGATCGCGGCGACCAGACGTGCTCGTTGCTTGTCGGTGAGGTGCTCGGCCCCGGCGCGGAGGATGGTCTGGATCCCGTAGAGCGGGTCGCCCTTCCGGCCGCGATGGCCGAGGGTGTCCTGTTGGACCCGGCGGCGGACCTCGTCGACGGCGGCGGTAGCGAGCTTCACAACGTGGAACGCGTCCAGCACGGCGATCGCGTCGTGGAGCTTGTCGTCGATGGCGGCCTTGTAGCCGGCGAAGGGATCCAAGGCGGCCACTTTCACGTTCCGACGGAAGTCCTCGCCGCGTTGGTCCAGCCAGGCCTTGTAGACGCGCCCGGAACGGCCGGGCACGAGGTCCAGCAGCCTGGCGTGCGTCTTGCCGTGCTCGTCGCGGGTCAGGTCGACCATCCCGGTCAACTCCTTCCGGGCCGCGCATGCGCGGATCGACGTGGTGCCAGATGTGTTCATCGACACCGAGGGTGCTGACCCCGTCGAACCGGGACTCGTCGGCGGCAAGCTGCTCGAGTTCGGGTTCGACGGCCCGCCAGAGCGTCTTCCACGACGTGTCGAGCTGACGAGCCAAGCCTTGGACGGTGGCGTGTTCGCGACGCAACTGCCCGATCGCCCAGACCACGGCACGGGCCGTGATCGATCCGCGTGGGGCGACCAACGACGGGAGCTGTTCCATGAACGTCTTCCGGCCGCAGTCGGTGTCCTCGCAGCGGAAGACGCGTTGCCGCCATACCAGGCGCACCCGGTCAGCGCCAGGCACGTCCCGCAGCACCCGGCGTCGGCGGCCACGACCGGTCGCGATCACCCCGCACGATGGGCACCCGGCAGGTCCCGGCGGGCTGGAGACCGTGACCGTCAGCAGGCCGTCACGGCGATCGACATGCTCGACGTGGACCCCGTCCAGGCCCAGCAGCAGGTCACAACGGTCACAGGGATCAGCAGCCGGACGCGCGTCAACGCGCCCCGAAGTAAGGTGAAGCACGTCGAGGTCCTCGGTCGGAATCAGGTGGTTAGCGCTTCTGATCCTCGGGGACCTCGACCCCTACACGCCAGTCACGCCCCGGACACCTCACCCCCACCAGATCTCCGAAGAGCCGCAAGGGCTCTTCGGACATCCGGTGGGGGTCATGGGGTGAGGCCGCCGGCGGCGAGGAGCATGCGGAGGCGGTAGTTGTGGCGGTTGCGGAAGCCTCTGGCGAGGCGGCGGTGGAGTTCGATGATGCCGTTCACGGCCTCGGTGCCGCCGTTGGATGAGCGGCCGGTGGTGAAGTAGGCCAGGAACGCGTCGCGCCACCGTCTCAGGGTGCGGCCCAAGCGGGCGATCTCGGGGATCGGGCAGGTGTGGAACGTGTCGACGACGGTGACGGCGATCCGTCGTCCTTGGGCCAGATCCTTCGCGTGGTAGGCGGCGCGGAGTTGCTGTGCACACTGCCAGGCGATGAAGACTTCCTCGTGGGCGGGGTCGGCGTTGATCGCGGCGACCAGACGTGCTCGTTGCTTGTCGGTGAGGTGCTCGGCCCCGGCGCGGAGGATGGTCTGGATCCCGTAGAGCGGGTCGCCCTTCCGGCCGCGATGGCCGAGGGTGTCCTGTTGGACCCGGCGGCGGACCTCGTCGACGGCGGCGGTAGCGAGCTTCACAACGTGGAACGCGTCCAGCACGGCGATCGCGTCGTGGAGCTTGTCGTCGATGGCGGCCTTGTAGCCGGCGAAGGGATCCAAGGCGGCCACTTTCACGTTCCGACGGAAGTCCTCGCCGCGTTGGTCCAGCCAGGCCTTGTAGACGCGCCCGGAACGGCCGGGCACGAGGTCCAGCAGCCTGGCGTGCGTCTTGCCGTGCTCGTCGCGGGTCAGGTCGACCATCCCGGTCAACTCCTTCGGGCCGCGCATGCGGGATCGACGTGGTGCCAGATGTGTTCATCGACACCGAGGGTGCTGACCCCGTCGAACCGGGACTCGTCGGCGGCAAGCTGCTCGAGTTCGGGTTCGACGGCCCGCCAGAGCGTCTTCCACGACGTGTCGAGCTGACGAGCCAAGCCTTGGACGGTGGCGTGTTCGCGACGCAACTGCCCGATCGCCCAGACCACGGCACGGGCCGTGATCGATCCGCGTGGGGCGACCAACGACGGGAGCTGTTCCATGAACGTCTTCCGGCCGCAGTCGGTGTCCTCGCAGCGGAAGACGCGTTGCCGCCATACCAGGCGCACCCGGTCAGCGCCAGGCACGTCCCGCAGCACCCGGCGTCGGCGGCC
Source organism: Agromyces archimandritae (assembly GCF_018024495.1). Classification (NCBI taxonomy): domain Bacteria; kingdom Bacillati; phylum Actinomycetota; class Actinomycetes; order Micrococcales; family Microbacteriaceae; genus Agromyces; species Agromyces archimandritae. The sequence continues at coordinate 2,847,171 of NZ_CP071696.1, read as the reverse complement.
ACGACCGGTCGCGATCACCCCGCACGATGGGCACCCGGCAGGTCCCGGCGGGCTGGAGACCGTGACCGTCAGCAGGCCGTCACGGCGATCGACATGCTCGACGTGGACCCCGTCCAGGCCCAGCAGCAGGTCACAACGGTCACAGGGATCAGCAGCCGGACGCGCGTCAACGCGCCCCGAAGTAAGGTGAAGCACGTCGAGGTCCTCGGTCGGAATCAGGTGGTTAGCGCTTCTGATCCTCGGGGACCTCGACCCCTACACGCCAGTCACGCCCCGGACACCTCACCCCCACCAGATCTCCGAAGAGCCCGATATCCACACGATTGGCGGTGGGCTCCACCAACTCGACGCCACGAAGCCTCGGATCGGTCTCGTGGTCACGCTCGAACCCTTCTTCGTCAACCAGAACTGGTTCATCTGGGAGCACCTGCAGCAGTCTGATCTCCCGGTGGGGGTTGTATCCATTGCGGAGCTCGAGTCATTGGTCATGCTCGATGCCTCTGAGCTCGAGGAGGCGCTGCTCGCTGCCGCGCGTGCTGCTCAACAGAGCGACGCGCCTCGTGAGCAGCTTCTGCTTCTGAACCCCGCGCTCGAGGCAGCGGAAGGTCGAGAAAACATCCTTCTACGTCAGGCATGGCAGTCGATCGACCTCTTTGAGCGCATCGACCGCGCCGCAACTCGACTCCGCGACGATGCGAACGATGCTGACTCCAGCTTTCGTCACACGTGAGTCGTTGTCGCGACCCCAATACATCCACCCCAGGCCATCCAGCAGCGCTGTTGATCTGAACTGCCCAACATGCCGACACCCACGACTCCTAGGTCCGCACCTGGGGGACCGTCATTCGTTGACTGCAGCGTCATTCCCGATCTGGTCGACCAGCAGTCCTTCAGGGATGACGTCGCCGTGGTTGCGGCGCAGATAGTCCCGTGCGTCGTCGAGCGAGGGATCATGCTGCAGGCTCTTCTGGAAGTAGTCGAGCCGACGCTTGGCGTCATCGATGATCTGGCCCCAATCGCGCACCCAGACCCTGACCTTCGCTCCGGGCGCATCGGGGAGATCAGGCTCGAACACGACTCCGCGTTCCCGGCCCCGCTGGTTCGCCTCCTGACGGACGCCATCGTCGATCTCGCCCGTTACGAGCCAGAAGTCCCATTCCGTCGTGCTGCTCGCGAACCGCGGATCCTTGGCGACCGCCATCGCGTACGCCTTGATCTGCGCCAGTTCCTTTTGTCCTGCCGGAACCTTCGGAGCCTTGAGCTCGACGACGAGGTGTCGGTTCCGGTCATGCTCGGTGGCGGCGACGGAGAGTAGGAGATCGAGCCGGCCCGACTTGCCGTCGAGCAGCTTCACAGGCGTCTTGTCCGTGCTCGGCTCACCGAGCAATTCACGGTGCCGATGGAGCGCGGCTGTCAGGCCCCGCTCGCTCACCATGAGGTTGTACTGCTCACCGAAGACCCAGAGCTCGCTCTCGAGGATCTTGTGCAGGTGGTCCCGTTCGCCGACCATCTTGTTCGCTTCGGGGTCGAAGACCATGAGCTCGAGGGCGCGGAGGAACTCGAGCCGATTGGTGACGTTGCTCGACGCTTGGATCACCCGCGACAGGCTGGTACGCGTGAGGAGGCGCTCGAGCTGCTCCTTCTCGTCGGCGGGCAGCCCGACGTACTCGTCGAGCAACGCTGAGACGTCGCTAGGCCGCTGCTGGAGCGACTCGCGCAGCAGCCCGAGGGTGAGCTTCTTCTGCTTCTTGCCGCTCGGGATGTGCCTGCGGATCGACGTGGCGACCACATCGAACGTCGCCCGCTCGACCTTCTCCTCCTCCGTCCCCGGCTCGCCTTGGTATGGGTAGACGTTGCCGTCCTTCCACTCCTCGACGAGCTCACGGCGGCGCTGGGCGCGCCGACCCTCGAAGTGCTCGTCGAGGACCCGGTCAACCTCGGAGAGCAGCATTCCGAGGGCTGAGGGCGCGCTTTCGAGCTTCGCGAGGATCCACTCGTTGTGATGCTCGGGCATCTCGTCCCACATGACGTAGGCCGAGTACTGGAAGTCGGCGGCCGGAGCAGTGTCGAGCGCGTCAACCGGGACGCCTTCTCCGTCGCAGAGGTGGATCGTCCGTTCCGCGCCCGCTTTCCACTCAATGATCCGGAGCTTCGCCTGCCGGGTGACACCCTCGTGCTCCCACTCGAGGTCGTAGGGGGTGTCTAGGTCGACGACGTCACCGGGCTGGATGCGTGAGCCGTCATAGACGAGCTCGACATTGTCGCGGGCGAGCAGGTACGGCGCGAACGTCGCCGTGATCCGGTCGCGCGTCCTGTCAGCGTCAAGACGGTCCAGGGCATCACGACCTGAAGCGACGAATCGCGTCCCGCGGGCCTCGTCTGTGCCCACCGGGTCCGAGACGTCGAAATCGTTCCGAGCGTTGACCGAGGAGCGGACGACCGAACGAAGACGCTTCCCATCGGTGCTGTCAGCGACGGTCACCCATTCGATCTGGGTGCCGAGCGCGAACGCCCGTAGCCGGCCTTGGCCGAAGCGGCCGTGCAGCGGGCGCTGCTCGCCCTTGCTGTGCCCAGCCATCCGCTTCCACGAGTTGCCAACCCACCGGAAAGCCGAGGACAGCTCCTCGGGAGCCATGCCGTGCCCGTCGTCGGTGACCTCGAGGCCTATGACCCCGTCTGCCTCGTTGCGGTGTAGCGCCACCGAGACGGAATGGGCGTCGGCGTCAAGACTGTTCCAGACGAGCTCGACGACCGCCTTGACCGAGTCGTTCTCGTGGGCGAGCCTCTCGACGAGGTCGTTGCCGGCCTCAAGGGAGATGCGAGTCATCGCGGTTCCTACCGATTGCCCTTGGCACGGTTGTGCGTCTGGCAGAGCATGGTCAGGTTGGACAGGCTCGTCGATCCGCCCTTCGACCAGGCAGTGACGTGGTCGGCGTCCATCTCGTTCTGCTTGTAGATCCGAGCCTTGTTGCTGTCCCCGGCGATTGTGCACAGGGGGCAGTTCGACTCGCCCGCGGCCTTGGCCTTAGTCGTCTGGCGCTCGTAAGCGACGCGCTTGTCCTTCGCGTCGAACAAGCGGATGTCGAGCAGCTGGGACATTGTCTCGCCGCCGAGCAGGTACTCGTAGATGCCCTTCGGGCTGTACACCGCGGGGTCTCCGCGCAGCTCGTTGATCCGATCATCGAGCTGCGCCGAGCTGTAGGACGTCGTGTGGTGCTCCTCGTAGAGCCGGCCCCACTCGAGGCCCCGCATTTCCTTGTCCGGAGGCCGGATGAAGACGCCGGCGACCCAGTCGATGACCGAGGTGAAGTAGTTCTTCAGCTCGGCAATGTCGGTGTCCTGGCGGTGCTGGGCGAGATAGGCATCGATCGTCAGGCCGTGCGGGGCCGCGACCCACTCAAGCGCCTCCTCGAGGATCTGCTGGCGCTTAGGGTCGCCGTTGACGTACGACTGCCACTTCTGCATGTTCGCGTTGTTGGAGTTGGAGTACTCCGCCTTGGCCTTGGTGATGAACGGCCCGGAGTAGATCGCGTTGCGCAGCTCCTGCCTGTTTAGCGGCACGCCGGCGATGTTGATCGTCTGGAACCAGGCCTTAATCTCGTCCTCGGTGCCGTCGCACTCATAGATGTCGAGCCTGGTGTCGAGGATCGTGCGTTGGAGATTCAACGGCAGCGAGGAGAACGTCTGCTCCTTTCCGCCGACCTTGATGGCAAACTTGCCAGTGGTGAACCGGCCGACACTCGTGATGCGCTGTTGTCCGTCGAGGACTTCGAGCGTCGAGCCCTCAACGTTGAAGTAGATCAGCCCGAGGGGGTATCCCTTGAGCAGCGAATCGATCACCGCGACGTCGCGCTTTCCGTCGTTATAGATGTAGTTGCGCTGGTACTCAGGCTGGATGACGAGCCTGCCGTCGAGTCCGAACAGCCCCTTGCCCTCGAGCTCGTTGTAGACGAAGCCCTTCAGAACCTCTTCGACGGTGTAGTGCTTGAGCTCGGTGTCCACTAGGCGTCCTTCCGGTGGCGGATGAAGATCCGCTTGTACATACGTCTAACGGGATACCCAACGTCGAAGTAGGTGCCGGATCCGAATGCTTCGACGCGGATGTAGCCTCCACCTGAGCCTGTGTTCGACTTCACCGGACTGCCATTGACCACCTTCCGCTTCGCCTTGTAGAGCTTGGTTGGCTCATAGTCCGTTTCGTCCGTCCCAATGATCTCGAACTGATCTGGGTTGTACTTGGCCAACCAGGTGATTGGGACACCCATGACTCCCTCGTAGTCCGACGGGATCGCATCGGTATACGGAACCTCGATGGCATCGAAGTTGTCGTAGCGCTGGTACGTCGTCCCGCCGTCTAGGGTGGTGATCAGCTTCTTGTTGTAGCGCAGGTTGTCCGCCATCGTCATTAGCTGGAGCGGCTCGTGCCGTCGTCCATGCTCAATGTTGGTGAACCAGCACGAGTTACCAAGACGCGTGTAGTGATGCTCATCGTCGGGAGGATAACCGAGCTTCTCGGCCTTAAGTCGATCGCTCTCCTTGACCGGATACCCCTTGGGTACGCCAAAGACCATGTCTGTGCTGTTCGCCGTCGCGCCCTTCCAGATCTTGTTTTGCTTGATCAGTCGGAACACGTTCTTATAGGCGATTGCATTCTCATTGCCGATAATCGAGAACTGCTTCGCACCCTTCTGGATCCACGTCAGGAACTCGCGGAACAGGCTGAACGGCGGGTTGGTGATGATGATGTCAGCTTCGTCTCGCAGCGCGGTGACCTCGGTACTGCGAAAATCCCCGTCGCCCTCGAGATAGTCCCACTGCAGGTCATCGATGTTGACTACACCATCACCGTTGATGTCCTCAGGCTCGAGGACGAACTTCTTCCCGTTGGCGCGGGTCTTGGTCTCGTCAAACTTCGGATCATCCATCTCGAAGAGGGTCGGCTCGTACGAGAAAAGCGCGGGATTGCTATCTGGGGCGTACGACGTCGAGATCAGCTTCTTGAGCCCAAGTTCGACGAAGTGGAGGGCGAAGAACTTTGCGAAGTTCGACCACTCGGGATCGTCGCACGGAAGCAGGAGAACCTTGCCGCGGAACACGTCGGGGTCGTACTCGAGGTAAGCGTTGACCTCGCGCTCGATGTCCGCCCATTGCGTGTAGAACTCGTCGTTCTTGGCCGCCTTGGCCGCGTTGAGGCTCGAAGTCCGATTCGCGACCGTCGACATGCTCTCCCTCTCTGATCCGGTACCGCACTGGATCGCGGCACTTCCTCGTGTGCATATCGTATCCGTGACGGCCGACACCTCCTGGGACGGGACGCACGGCACGGCGCTTCTGCTGCTCGCTACAGCATGATCCCGCTGTCGCTACGGCTTGCCCACCTCCTGCCGTGGCTCGGAGTCGCAAGAGTGCTCGGCCACGAGTCGGCGAAGGAGCAGGTCGGTGACGCCGCAGCGCGCCACCACTTCATCGAGCGACGCGATGAAACCGAACACGGAGCGGGGTTCGAACTGCCCGCCATTCCTCTGCAGACCTGAGCGGATCAGCTCATCGACGGCTCGTCGAAACGAACCCGACGCACAGCCTCGGGTCATACACGCATCAGAAGCACATCCGCCGCAACGTTCAGCTGCCCAGCGAGGGCGTCTACCGAGTCCAATGTGAGGTTCCGCTCGCCGCGCTCGATGCCGGCCAGGTATCGGGCAGACACTCCGAGTTGTTCAGCGAGCTCCTCCTGCGACAGGCGACGCTCGAGGCGGAGACCGCGCACGTGCGATCCCAGCACCTTCTTCAGCGGTTCTGCCACCTCTCCAGCCTTGAGGCTGGTAGTCATGACTTCCAGGAAGTTATCGCTTCCTGTTTCTGGTCCGCATCGACAGGGGAGCGACCTCGCCTCTCTCGGTCATCGCATCAACGGAGGAGAAAACCCGTGCAAGCGCCAGACGAGCCCACCTCGCGGTCCGTTCATCGCACCTCACGCGCCGCGGCTCTCTCTCACGAAGCTCAGACGGCCATGTTCGAGGCCGGACGAAAGCGATGGTCATCGGAAGGTCTGTACCAGCCGTATGACGCCTTCGCCGCCGGCGAGCCATGCCGCGCATGCCACCGAGCACTGCGCGATGTGGAAGGCATGGCCGAAGAGCCGCCAATACTCGACGCCGTGTCCGACAACGACGCCTTCCGCTCAGCACACACGGCGTGCGGATTCGGGTTCTGGAGGATTCAGGACTGCTCGACCGACCACTGCCATCGATGCTGCCCTCCACCACCATTGAGCCCGCGCCAGATCGACGTTCTGCGCGAGCTCCTGTCCCCCGCCTCATCTGGCCCGCTGTTCAGCTGGTACGTCGAGCTCACGTGCGAGCACGCCGCGTTCGTGACAACCGGTCGAGCAGACGAGCCTCCACACACGGCCCGATGCGCGGAGTGCGACACGACGCGCGGCGTGATCGTTGCCGCTCGCAGCAGCAACCAGCGCGCCGGCAACCCCTCGCCCGGGGCAGCTGAGAACGCCGAAGCAACCAGTCCCCGTTTTCGGCCGCTCATTGACGAGCAATGGCAACGGGTCGCGCGCATCCTGCAGCCGGCAGATCCAGGGAACCGCGGCCGCCCCAGTGCGGACGCACGCACCGTCGTGAACGCCATCCGCTATCGCGCGCACTACGGCATCCCCTGGCGTGAGCTCCCACCGTCATTCGGGTCGTGGCAGACGGTGGCGCGTCGATACCGACAGCTCGCCGCCGACGGCCGATGGGAGCAGATCACGCGAATGCTCGGCGAGACCTGATCGCCCCAACCACCTTCCGAGAGCTGATGCTCGGCCCGTCTCGTGGTGCGGCTCCGACTCTTGAGACAGCTCCCTTTTTGAGACAGCAGATCCCCGACGAAGAAGCGGCAGTTCGGCCGTTGCCCTCGTCCGGGCAAGTCCGCAGATAGAACCGCTGGCGACACCTACGTGCGGACGCATGCAGCAGGCTGACGCCTTTTGAGACAGCGACGACCGGTTTCGCCCTCGAGAAGTCGCCCGTCGACGCATGACAAGAGGCATCCGGCGATGTCGACCGCCGTGACTAGCATGAGCTTGCAGAGCGGTCACACCGCCGCTCGTTTAGGAGCTTCGATGTCGCTGGGATACCGCACAATCCTGACCGCTGATCCGACTCAGCAGAACCTCAGTGACCTCATTGAAGCGTTCGCGAAGTGGGTCACCAGTAAGAAGGGCTTCGCCGAGCTTCCGGCTTCGGGGAGCATCACCAACGCGGCGGGCGCAACGATCACGGGGGTCACCTTCGTCAGCCCCGACGAGAGCATCATGGCGAAGCGCTGGACTCTCGTCGAAGAATGGGACGCGCCAGTCTGGTACACGAACGCAGATACGTCGCGAACCGGCGTGACCAACGTCACGATCACGCTGGCAGACAACCGGCTCTGGTTGTGGGTCGACGTTGAGCCGCCGACGCTCGTCTACCCGCTGCGAAGTGGTCGCGTCGTCGAAGAGGTACAACTCAGCGGTCGTCCCACCTTCGTCCGCGACATCCTCGACACGATCAACATGCATGACGGCGAAGCGGAGCCGATTTCCGAGTTCCAAATCATCGCGAACCAGAACCACGTCGATGAGCTTGCCCGGATTCTCCGAGACGACCAGCGAATCGGCGCAGTCCTCGTGACCGCCGCGCCGAACGACACCGACGTAACCGAGTGGGCGGCTCGATCGACGAAGCGCGTCGGTCAGATTCAGGGCATGGGGATCGGATACGTCCTCGCGCCCGAAGCCCGAGCCGTCTTCAACCGCACCTACGGCGCGGTGGGGCACTGGGTCTCCGCCGGCGCGATGCGTACGTTCCTGCCCGGAGCAGACCTCACCGACCCCAAGGACGCGTTCAACCACAGGCTGCTGCACGCCTCGACTCTTGAGGACAGCGACGAGAGACGTATCCAGCGCATCCTCCGTAACGCTCAACTCAAGCGCTTGGCTGCGATCCGTATCCCCGACGCGCTACGCGAAGTGGACTATGAGCTTCTGCGGCGTGAGCGTCTGCAACCTTTCGCGCTTCTTCATGAGCAGACCGACGGTCCGCTGGAGGGCACGAGCGATGATGAGGCTGTCTGGCGCGAACTCGCGGAGCAGGCGGAGGGTCAAGTTGTCAAGACTCTCGACGAGAACCGGCAACTACGAGACCGTGCATCACTCGCCGAGGGGCTTCTCGACCTCGTGCAAACCGAGAGCGACGAGAACTACGAAGCGCTCAACGGCTCCCGCCGCGAAGCCGCCAAACTGGAGCGGCAGATCGCGTACCTCCAGCGGAAGCTCACCGAACTTGGTGGCGAAGGAGCGGAAGCTGCCTGGTCGTTCGAGGACGACGACACCCAGGATGCGTACCCCGAGACCTTCGCGCAACTGCTTGACCGAGTGAAGACACTCAGCGGCGTGCGGTTCACTGGCGATGTCGAGGAAGCGCTCGAACTCGACGAGCACACGGCGCTCGGTGCGGCGGCGGTGATGAAGGCATGGGATGCGCTCCTCACGTTCGACGCGTACTCACGCGCTCGGAACGAAGGAAAGTTTGACCATTCGCTGAGCCAGTACGTCAAGTTCAGCAACCACGGGTGCCTCGTGCGTGTGGGAAAGATCGTCTGGACGGAGAGCGAGTCCGTCAAGAACAACGACAAGTACCGGGCACAACGAATGCTCCCCGTCGATACAACTGTCGATCCGTCTGGCGAGACCCTGATGCTCGCGCATCTCAAGCTCTCTAACCTGACGGGTGTCGCACCTCGGATGTACTTCGACGACACCTATTCGAAAGTGGGGTACGTGAGCGTTGGCTATCTCGGCTCGCACATGTCGAACACACTCACGAACTAGGCGATCAAACCTGGTCGCGTACCACCCCGCGAGAGCCCATTAGTCAACTCTCGGCGTCCTTCGCGTGTGCCGTCTTCTTCTTCGCCGCTTCAGCACGCCATTGTTCGCGTTGGAGTTCGCGCTGCCTCTCCTGGTAGGCGAGCCAGCCGTTCGCATCGCTCTTCACGGAGTTGACCCGATTGATTAGGGCTTCATCTGGTTGCTGCCCGCGAGACACCGTTGCGGACACATCGAAACCAAGAGTGAGCAGTTTCTCGACCAGCGGCTTACGCTTCGCTCCAACGTCCCACTCCGCCAGTTCGTCGAACATGTCCAGCGCGTCCACGATTGCCAGCACGCGAGCACGTTCGTGGTCATCGCGAACTCGACCGACAAGTCGCCTGAGCGCGATGTTGATGGCGCTCGCCGGTTTTCCCCAGAGTTGCTCACCGAAGTTCCCCAGGTCGCGAGGTCAGGTTAGTGCAGGTTTGTGCCGGTCGTGGCGCGGCGGAGTTCGTCGGCTGCGGTGGCGTGGTGGCGGAGCCGGTAGGAGGGCCCGTCGAGTGTGACGACGACGGATCGGTGTAGGAGTCGGTCGAGCATGGCTGCGGCCACGGTGGTGTCGCCGAGGACCTCGCCCCAGGCGCCGACGGGCCGGTTCGTGGTGATCACGATCGAGGTCTTCAGGTAGCGCTGGTTGATGACTTGGAACAGGGCGGACGCGGCTTCTGCGGGCACTGGCAAGTAGCCGAGCTCGTCGATGATGAGGAGCGTGGGTCCGGCGAAGAACCGCATCATCGTGGACCATTTCCCCTCGATCGCGGCGCGGTGGCAGCGGGCGGCGAGGTCTGCGGCGGAGGTGAAGTAGACGCGGTAGCCGGCGGTGACGGCGGCGTGCCCGAGGCCGGTCGCGATGTGCGTCTTCCCGACTCCGGGCGGGCCGATCAACAACACGTTCGTGGCGGTATCGATGAATCGGCAGGTGCCGAGCTCGGCGAGTAGGGACTTGTCGATGCCGGAGGCGTGGTCGTGGTCGAAGTCGTCGAGGGTGGCGCCGGTGGGCAGGTTCGCGAAGCGGAACCGGCCGGTGAGGCGGCGGGCTTCGGTCGCGGTGACCTCGATCTGCAGGAGCCGTTCGAGCGCATGGGTGAGCGACCAGCCCTCCGCGGCGGCCTGGTCGAGGACCGTGGGGAGCGCGTCAGCGGCGTCGGCGAGTTTCAGTTCGGCGAGGTGGCCGCGCAGCTGCTGATAGACGGACGCGTCCGTCTTGGTCGGGGCGGGTGTGGTGGTGGTCATCGGAGGGTGTTCCTGTTCTTCGCGGCCTGCTCGTAAGCGGCCAGATCGATCACGGTCGAGACGGGCGCGGCAGGCCCGGTGAGGAGGGCTGCAGCGCGGAGTGCTGCCGTGCCGGGTGGGATGCGTTCCTTGCGTCGGTGCGGGCGGCCCGGTGGCGCCGAGGCCAGAGCGACGGCCTCGAGCGCGGTGACGTGCCCGGTGTCGCGGACGGTGACTCCGAGTCCGGGCTCAGCGACCCGGTGACGGGCGATGACCGCGCCCGAGAGGGTGGCAATGTCGATGATGTCGGCGCCGAGGCGCTGGGAGACGGTCACCTTCGCGGCGGCGAGTTCGGGTGGGACGGAGTAGCGGTTCCCGCGCCAGTCGATCAGCGCCTGCCGTGTCGCGGTGCGCTCCTCGGTCACGATCACCGGGAACGCTGCTGTGGGCAGCGGTCTGAGTCGCTCGTTCGCGAACATGGCCACCGCGGTGCTCGACCCCTGCTCGCCCTCACGGCGCCGGGCATCCTGACCGACCGCGAAGGCGTTCAGGCTGGCCTGCGCCTGCTCGAGGGTGAGGTCGTCGGGCAGTGTGCGCCACCAGCGTTGCGCGGCGGTGTGGTTGTTCTTCTCGACGACGCCCTTGCGGTTACCTGACCGTGGTCGGCAGACCACCGCGGTGACGCCATGGTGCTTCGCGAACCCCGCGAACATCGCCGTGAGATCCCCGGTCCCCGGGTCCAGGACGGTGCGCATCCGATCGAAGCGCCAGACCCGGGTCAGCCCGCCCAACAGGCCGAGCAGTGCTGTCATCGCGGCGAGCAGGTGCGGGGTGTCCATCGACGGCGAGATCACCGCCCGCCAAACACCGGAGTGCGCGAGAGAGCCGACGAGGACGTATGCGGTCTTGCGACCGAATCCCCAATGGGCGGGCGGGTCGGGCATCTCGACCCAGTCGAACTGAGTCTCCTCCCCGGGCGGGTGCTCGATCACGGCGTTCGCGCGTTTCGTGACATGCGCGCACGCGACGCATGCCGGCCGCAGCCCACGGTCGCGGATCTGCCGGGTCAGCGTCGGATACGACCCGTCGTAGCCGAGTGGACGCAGCTCGTCCAGCAGTGTCACCGCCCACAGATGCGGATCCTCTACCAGCCGTGCGGTGACATAGTCGACGAACACGTCGAACCCGTCTGGCGCCGCGCGTTTACGGACCCCAGGTTTGCGTTCACCGGCCAGGTATGCGCGGATCGTCTTGCGGTCGTGGTGGGTGCGGCGGGCGATCTCGCTGATCGTGAACCCCTGCCGTTTCAGAGCGTGGATGTCCACGCTGCTCCTCTCTGAGAGCATGAGAAACAGGGCCTTCCTCGGGCTGGTGCGTGGTCAGAGACCTCCAGCATCGAGGAAGGCCCGCCTCATGCGACGGAGCGACCCAGGGTGGGGAATATCGATGAGCAGAACCGAGGAATTTCAGTGAGCGCCGTCATCCGAGCGTCATTTGCAGACATGCCGGGAAGGATCCCTCCCTGACGTACGCCTATTCCGCAGGCGTGAGCACTTCGATCCTGTTGCCGAAGCCATCCCGAGCGTGGAATCGGACGTACCCCTCGAACGTGTCCCGCTCCGCCCAGGAGAGCTCGTAGCCGCCGCGTTCGATGCGTGCGGCCGTCGCTTCGAGCTCATCCAGCGACCCGCAGACCAGACCCGGGTGCGCCTTCCGCGCCGGGATGAACGGGTCATCGACCCCGAGGTGGATCTCTGCGACGACGGCTCCCCCGTCGAAAGCGCGGAACCAGCATCCACCGCGGCCGGCCAGGGACGGCGGCTTCTGCACTTCCTGCAAGCCGAGCGCGTCTCCGTAGAAGCGACGCGCCTCGTCCTCTTCGCCACGCGGCATGGAAACCTGAACATGGTGGAGTCTCATCTCCGCCTCCGATTCACCTCGACGTTACGATGCCGCACGGCGGTAGACCTCGCGGCGATGCCCGACCCGGAGTACGACGATTACGAGTTCGCCATCGTCGATGTCGTACACGATGCGGTAATCCCCGACGCGGATCCGGAGTTCGCCGTCGCCGCCTTTCAGCTGGATGCATCCTGCTGGTCGCGGTTCTTCGGCGAGGGCTCCGATCGCAGCGATGAGCCTGCGCGCGATCGCCTTGTCGAGCTTTCGGATCGCCTTGGCTGCAGAAGGCGCGTAACTGATCGCGTATGGCATCGCCGGGATTCAGAGCCCGAGTTCGCGGATGAGTTCCTCGTGGGAGACACGACCCGCCTCTTTCCGAGCTTCGCTCGCACCGCGGATGTCGGCCTGGTCTTCCAGCGCCTGCAACGCACGGTCAAAGAAATCGGGTGAAACGACCACCGCACGGCGTCCTGCTCCCCGTGACGTGATCTCGACCGGCTCTCGCTGGGCCGCCGCGATGTAGTCGCTCTGCTGGCTGCGGAACTGGGAGAGGGTCACGGAGATCATAACCCAAGAGTACATCTTGTACAAGTTGTACGCAATACTGGCGCGCCACCAGCTCGCCCTCGGAGGAGCTCCATTCTGGTGCGCAACGCGTTTCGACTCGCTTCGCTCGCTCAACGGGCGGGGGGTCAGAAACACGTTTCGACTCGCTTCGCTCGCTCAACGGGCGGGGGGCGATCAGGCTCAACGAACGGGGCGAGCGGGGGACGTCACACGTTGAAGCGGAACTCCACCACGTCGCCGTCCTGCATGACGTAGTCCTTGCCCTCCATGCGGGCCTTGCCGCGGGAGCGGGCTTCGAGCACGGAGCCGGCCTCGACGAGGTCGTCGAAGGAGATGACCTCGGCCTTGATGAAGCCGCGTTCGAAGTCGGTGTGGATGACGCCGGCGGCCTGCGGGGCCTTCCAGCCCTTGCGGATGGTCCAGGCGCGCGACTCCTTGGGGCCGGCGGTGAGGTAGGTCTGCAGGCCGAGGGTGTCGAAGCCGACGCGGGCGAGCTGGTCGAGGCCCGATTCCTCCTGGCCGGTGGATGCCAAGAGCTCGGCCGCATCGGCCGGGTCGAGGTCGATGAGTTCCGACTCGATCTTCGCGTCGAGGAAGACGGCTTCGGCGGGGGCGACGAGCGCGGCGAGTTCGGCCTTGCGGGCGTCGTCGGTGAGCACGGCCTCGTCGACGTTGAAGACGTAGATGAAGGGCTTGGCGGTCAGCAGACCGAGTTCGGCGATCGGTGCGAGGTCGACCTTCGACGCCGACAGCGGGGTGCCAGCCTGCAGCACCTCGCGGGCTTCGACGGCGGCGGCGAGCACCTCGGGGCCGATCTTCTTGCCCTTGACCTCCTTCTCGTAGCGCGCGATGGCGCGGTCGAGGGTTTCGAGGTCGGCGAGGATCAGCTCGGTGTTGATCGTCTCCATATCGGAGGCGGGGTCGATCTTGCCGTCGACGTGCACCACGTCGGAGTCGGCGAACCCGCGCACGACCTGCGCGATCGCATCCGCCTCCCGGATGTTGGCGAGGAACTTGTTGCCGAGCCCCTCGCCCTCGCTGGCGCCGCGGACGATGCCGGCGATGTCGACGAACGACACGGTGGCCGGCAGGATCCGCTCGGAGCCGAAGATGCCGGCGAGCGTCTCGAGCCGGGGATCGGGCAGGTTCACCACGCCGACATTGGGCTCGATGGTCGCGAACGGGTAGTTCGCCGCGAGCACCTGGTTCTTGGTCAGGGCGTTGAACAGGGTCGACTTGCCGACGTTCGGGAGGCCGACGATTCCGATGGTGAGTGCCACGGACGACGAGTCTACCGGCGCGGGGGTGAGTGGATGCCGTGGGCCGCCGCACCTCGCGCGTCCCCGCCCCTCCCCGCTACTCCCCCGGCTCTGCCCGGAAGCACCGCGTCACGTACGGCACCTCGAGCTCCTCGACATCGCGCACCTCGGGGTGGGTCGCGAGCAGCTCCTCGAGGGCGGCGATCGTCGCGGCCTGATCGGCGGGCGTCGCCGTGAGGTAGTACGAGCGCGAGCGAACGAGGTCGAGGAACCGCGCCCGGCTCATCCGGTCGGTCCAGCGCACGACGTGCTCGGCGACGGGCCCGAAGGGGGCGCCGATCCGCACGTAACCCTCGAGGTCGGCGGCCGCGTCGTGGCGTTCGTGCATGATCTCCCCGGCCCGGCGCATCCAGTCGACGGAGCCGTCGCGGCTGTTCCAGACGAGGCCCAGCACACCGCCCGGTCGCAGCACGCGGGCGATCTCGGCGGTCGCGCGCCGCCGGTCGAACCAGTGCCAGGCCTGCCCGGCGACGACGGCGTCCACGTCCTCGTCGTCGAGCGGGATGTCTTCGGCGGTGCCGAGGATGCGGGGCACGCCGGGCACGGCGATCGAGAGCTCGTCGAGCATCTCCTCGATCGGGTCGACGGCGACGACGTCGCGGTCGAGTGCGACGAGCGCCTGGGTGAGTTTGCCGGTGCCGGCGCCGAGGTCGAGGATGCGTTCGGCGTCGCCGACGAGCCAGGCGACGGCTTCGACGGGGTACGACGGCCGGGCTTTCGCGTAGGCGTCGGCGGCGGCGGCGAACGACAGGGCGTGCCGCAGATCGGGGGCGTCTCCCGCGGCATCCACGACGCCCGCCTCGCCCGCACCGGTCTCGCCCGCACCGGTCTCGTTCGCGCCCATGCTCATCCCCCGCCGCTCCGGCCGGGCCGCGCCCCGGCATCCACTCTGGACATTCCAGTACGCACCGGCAGGTTCGTCAACAGCACGCCCGCGATCACGAGGGCCCCGCCGGCGAGCTGGTCGAGCGTGATCGGCAGGCCGACCGTGAGGCCGATGAGGGCGACGAAGACGGGCATGAGGTTCAGGGTGATGCCGGCCGGGCCCGCGCCGAGGTCGCGCACGGCGAGGTTCCACAGCATGAACGACAGCACCGAGGGGAACACGGCGATGTAGGCGACGTTCGCCCACACCTCGGGCGCGGCGGGCACGGTGAGGCCGGTGACGGCGACGACGGGGCTGAGCAGCACGAGGGCGATGGATCCCTGCAAGGCGCTGCCCGTGATCGGCGGCGTCGGCGAGGTGCGCCCGAGCAGCGTGTACGCGCTCCATACGACGACGGCGACGATCATGATGCCCTCGCCGAGGTTCAGGCGGAAGCCGGCGAGCGCGGCGAGGTCGCCCTTCGTGAGCACGAGCAGGACCCCGGCGAGCGAGATGAGGAGCCCGGCGATCGCACGGCCGCCGACGCGCGTGCGGGCGAAGCCGGCTGCGGCGATGGCGATGAGGGCGGGGTTGATCGCGTTGATGAGGGAGGCGTCCATCGGGCTCGTGTGCCGGAACGCCTCGTAGGTGAGCACGCAGAAGCCGATCATGCCGAGGAGGGCGAGGAGGATCTGCCGCGGCCAGTCGGCGAAGACGGTGCGCCAGGCGGGCCGCTCGATCGCGAGCGCGAGCACGATGAGGATCGGGGCGGCGCCGAGCCACCGCATCCACGTCAGCGAGATCGGGTCGACCTGTTCGACGGCGACGGCCCCGAAGACGAAGTTGCCGGCCCAGAACAGGTTCGCGAGCACGAGGAACGCGAGGGATCGGGCACGGTGCACCCGTTCACCTTACGGCGCGCCGCGGCGGCCGCCGTGCCGGGTGTGGATGCCGCGGCTCACGCGTGCCCCGCGGCACGGGCGACGGATGCCGGCAGCGGCGCCCCGACCGGCACGTCGGCTGCCGGAACGGGCTCGCCTGCGACCGTCGCAAGCGGCACGACGCCCGCCCAGACGTCCGGGTCGTCGTCGGGCGCCGCCGACGGCGGGCCGCTGCGCACCTTCATGGCGAAGCGTTCGATCGGCACCGCGAGCACGCGGGTCGCGGCGATCTCCTTGCGCCGGTTGCCGCGGAGTTCGGCGGCGCGGCCGGGCATGAGCCGTTCGGCGATGGCGACGAGGGCGGCATCCGCCTCCTCGGCCGGCACGATCTCGGGCACGCCGTAGACGACGGCGCTGCGGTAGTTCATGCTGCTGTCGAAGAGGGAGCGGGCGAAGACGATGCCGTCGAGGGCGGCGACCGAGACGGCGAGCACCCGGCGCCGGGCGGCGGCCCGCAGGGCGAATCCGCCGCCGGTCGAGCCGTGCAGGAGGATGCGGTCGCCGTCGCGCGCGTACCCCATGGGCACGACGATGGGCGTTTCGCCCTCGGCGACGGCGACGTGGGCGACGAGCTGGGAGTCGAGGAAGGCGTCGAGCGCCGCACGGTCGTCCGTCGCCCGTGCGGCGAGGCGGCGGATCTCCGTCGACGGGGAGGTGGGTTCGGGTGTGGATGCCGCGGGCTCGGCGTTCGTGCGCATGGTTCCATGCTCGGGCGCATACTGGTCTCATGCGAAGTCCAGTTCCAGGCATCTGCGGCAGACCAGTTCGATGATCGAGCTCCCCCTGCCGCCACTCGACCGCGACGCGGGCGCGCCCCTCGCGGAGCAGCTCGCGGCCGGCATCCGCTCGGCGATCCTCGGCGGCGGCCTGCGCGCCGGCGACGCCCTGCCTTCCACCCGCACGCTCGCCGGCGGGCTCGGCGTCTCGCGCGGCGTCGCGGTCGCCGCCTACGAACGCCTCGCCGGTGAAGGCTACCTGCAGACGCGGCCCGGTGCCGCCGCGCGGATCGCCGAACTCGTGCCGCCGACGACGGCACCGGCGGGGCGCGTGCCCGATGCCGGCGCGCCGGGGCATCCACCCGCGGGCACGACCCGCATCGACCTCAGACCCGGCCTGCCGTCGACCGCCGCGCTCGACGATGCCGCCTGGCGCGCCGCCTGGCGCCACGCCGCCGCGCAGCCCCTGCCGCAGACCGTGCCGCCGCCCGCAGGCGAACCGCGCCTGCGGGCCGCCCTCGCCGAACACCTCCGGCACGCCCGCGGCGTCATCTGCGACCCGGGCGACCTCATCGTCACCGCGGGCACCGCCGAAGCCCTCGCCCTGCTGGCCGACGCCCTCGCCGCCCGAGGCCGCCCGCCCCGCATCGCCGTCGAAGACCCCGGCTACCCCGCCGCCCGCCGCACCCTCCGGCGCCGCGGGGCGCACCTCGTTCCGATCCCCGTGGCAGGCGGCGGATTCGACGTCGACCGGCTCGACGCCCTCGACCCGCCGCCCGAGGCGGTGCTCGTCACGCCGAGCCATCAGTATCCGCTCGGCGGCCGGCTGGGCGTCGCCGAACGCCTGCGCGCCGTCGCCTGGGCGGCCCGCACCGGCGGCCTCGTCATCGAGGACGACTACGACAGCGAGTTCCGGCACGCCGGGCCGCCGCTGCCGGCGCTCGCCTCCCTCGACGAGGGTGGGCGCACGGTGCTCATCGGCAGCCTCTCGAAGGTGCTCTCCCCCTCCCTCCGCGTCGGGTACCTGCTCGTGCGCGACCCGGGCCTCCGCGCCGAGATCCTCGAGGTGCGCGCCGACGATTCCGCCCCCGTCGCCGGCATCGTGCAGCTCGCCCTCGCCCGATTCGCCGAGACGGGAGCGCTGCAGCGCCACATCGCCCGATCCCGCCGCGCCTACGCGCACCGCCGCCGCCTCGTCGAACGCGCCCTCGCCGGCCACCGCCTCGGAGCGCTCGACGGGGGCCTGCATGCCGTCGTCGGACTCGCCGGGCCCGGTGCGGAGCACGACGCGATCGACGCCCTCGCCCGCGCCGGCATCGACGTCGCCGCCCTCTCGGACTACGCGGCCGGCGGCGAGACCGGCCCGCACGGCATCGTCCTCGGCTACGGGGCACCGGGCGACGCAGCCCTCGCACGTGCCCTCGCCGAGATCGCGAGCGTGCTGCGGCGAGTGGATGCCCCGGCGCACCCCTGAGGCGGCCGCGCCGCCCGCCCGCGCCGCCTCCCTGCGCCTTCTCCGCGCCGCCTCCCGGCGCTTCCCGGTGCTTCCTTCCCGCGCTTCCTGGGCGGAATGTCGGCGGGTGCATGCGAACATGGATGCCGTGCCGATGGACTTCACCGCGATCGATTTCGAGACCGCCAACGCGTCGAGCGCCTCCGCATGCTCCGTCGGCCTGGTCAAGGTCGCGGACGGCCGGGTCGTCGACGAGGCGCACTGGTTCATCCGCCCGCCGGTCGGCCACGACCTCTTCTCGGAGTGGAACGTGCGCATCCACGGCATCACGCCCGAGCAGGTCGCCGACGCCCCCGGCTGGGGCGATCTGCTGCCGGAGCTGCGGGCCTTCACCGGCGACGACTGGCTCGTCGCCCACAACGCGGGCTTCGACATGGGCGTCATCCGCGGTGCGAGCGAGGCGGTCGGGGCCGCCGTGCCCGACTACCGCTACGTCTGCAGCCTGCAGATCGCCCGGCGCACCTACCACCTCGACTCCTACCGGCTGCCGGTCGCCGCGATGGCCGCCGGCTTCGAGGACTTCTCCCACCACGACGCCCTCGACGATGCGCGCGCCTGCGCGGCGATCGTCGTGCACGCCGGCGCCCGGCACGAGGCCGACGACCTCGACCGCCTCGCGCACATCACCCGGGTGAAGATCGGCGCGATCGGCCCCGTCGCCGTGCGCGAGGCGAGCTCGCTGCACGGCCCGATGGCGCTGCAGTAACCCCGCCCGCGGGCGGAACGCCGCCCGCCCGGAACACGATGTCGGCGGGTGCTGCGACACTTTCCTGCATGGACCTCCTCTCCCTCTTCATCGGCATCGTGATCGGCGGCGTCATCGGCGCACTCGCCCTCCGCCTCGTCCTCGGCCGCCGCAGCGACGGCGCCCCGGCCGAGGCCGGCGAGGACCCGGCCCTCGTCGAGGCGCGCCATCAGGCGCAGATCGCCGAGATCCGCGCCGTCGAGGCGGCGGCGCAGGCCGAGCTGCGCGCGCAGGAGCACGAGGTTCGCGCCCGCCTGCAGGCCGAGCTCGCGTCCACCCTCGCCCGCGTCGAAGGGCTCGAGGAGCAGATCGGGGCGGCGCGCACGCAGTACCGCGAGCTCGTCGAGCAGCAGCGCAGCGACCAGGCCGAGCGCGCCGAGCGCGAGAAGCGCGAGAGCGCCGTGCTGCAGGCGCTGAGCCCGGTGCGGGAGACCCTGCAGACCATGCAGACGAAGGTCACCGAGCTCGAACGCCAGCGCAGCGAGCAGTACGGCTCGCTCGCCGAGCAGTTGAAGCAGGCGCAGGTGAGCGACGAGCAGTTGCGCACCACCACCGAGTCGCTCGCGAGCGCGCTGCGCTCCAACAGCACCCGCGGCGTGTGGGGCGAGACGCAGCTGCGCCGGGTCGTGGAGGCGGCGGGCCTCACGAACCAGGTCGATTTCACGATGCAGCACTCGATCTCGACGGATGCCGGCAACGGGCGCCCCGACATGGTCGTGCGGCTGCCGGGCTCGAAAGCGATCCCGGTCGATGCGAAGGTGCCGCTCGAGGCGTACATCGAGGCCAGTCAGATCCCGGTCACCGCGACCGGCGAAGAGGGGGCCCGCCGCAAGCAGCTGATCGACAAGCACGTCAAGGCCGTGCGCGCGCATATCGACGCCCTCGCGAAGAAGACGTACTGGGAGGGCCTCGACTCGAGCCCCGAGTTCGTCATCGCCTTCATTCCGAGCGAGTCGCTGCTCTCCTCCGCGCTCGAGGCCGACCCCGCCCTCCTCGACTACGCCTTCGGCAAGCGCGTCGCGCTCGCCTCGCCGGTGAACCTGTGGGCCGTGCTCAAGACGGTCGCCTTCGCCTGGCAGCAGCAGGCCGTCTCCGACGAGGCGAAGAAGCTCTTCGACCTCGGCAACACCCTGTATCAGCGCATCGGCACGCTCGCCGGGCACGCCGACGGCCTGCGGAAGGCGATCGCGCGCACGGTCGACAGCTACAACAAGTTCGCCAACTCGCTCGAGTCGCGCGTACTCGTCACCGCCCGCCAGTTCCCCGGCATCGACGCGACGAAGATCGAACTGCTCGCCGAACCGGAGGTCATCCACGAGCAGCCGCGGCCGCTGACCGCCCCCGAGGTCACGGAGTCGCTCGTGCAGGGCGCCGAATCCTCGGATCCCGCCCCGCAGCTCCTGCTCGATGCCGTCGAAATGCCGGACGCCGAAGCGCCGGGCGTCGAGGCGCCGGAGGCCGAGCAAGGCGCCGATCGGGGCCACACGTCCGATGCCGGCGCCCGCTCCGAGCTCGACGAACCCTCACTCCTCGACCTCGACCCGGAGATCCGCTCGAAGATCGCCGACTGAGCCGCGCGCTCTCAACGCGCCTTCCGTCGGCTCAGACGAACAGCCAGAGCACGCCGGCCGCGAGGGCGAGCACGGTCAGCACGAGGGCGGGCATGTACGGTTCCTTGCGGCGTACGTGCACGACGGTCGCGCCGACCATGATGATCACGAGCGCGAAGGCCGCCACCGGCGTGAGCCAGGGCAGGATGCCCGTGGCGACCGGCAGGATGAGGCCGAGCCCGCCGAGCACTTCGGCGATCGCGATGAGCTTGATCTGCGGCACGCTGAAGTCCTCCGTCCAGCCCATGCCGCCGGCGGCGAGGGCCTCCTTGGACTTCAGGGTCTTCATGAGACCGGCGGCGAAGAAGACGACGCCGGCGATGCCGGACACGATCCATGCGGCGATGAACATTCGGGTGACTCCATGGTTCTCTCGGGGAAGTCGGTTACTGTAGGTGCGTAATGCACGATACGAAACCATACCCGACGGTCTCCGCGCACTGCTCGGTGCGTCAGGCACACCGAGGGAACCGACAGGCACACCGCGGGAACCGACTCGGGCCGGCAGACGAACGCTCCGCACCGGCATCCACCGGCACGACGAGCACGACGAGCACGATCACCGAATCCCGAACCCCGAACCCCGAACCGACCGGAGGCACCCGCATGAGCGATCACCCCGCCGCCGCCCTGGACGGCGCTTCGCCACGGGCATCCGCCGCCTCCGACCCGGCCGGGCCGTCCCTCTGCGAGGGGCTGCCGCCGCTGCCGGCGGACGGCGCCGTCTGCGCACGCGACTTCCCCGAGGCGCACACGATCCGCACCGTCATCGCCCGCCTCGGCGACAAGTGGACGCTGCTCGTCGTCGGCCTCCTCGGCGACGGGCCGGCGCGCTTCACCGAGCTGCAGCGCCGCATCGACGGCATCTCGCACCGCATGCTCACCCAGACGCTGCGCGCCCTCGAACGCGACGGGCTCGTACGGCGCACCGCGTATCCCGAGATCCCGCCGCGGGTCGAGTACGCCCTCACCCCGCTCGGCCGTTCGCTGCTCGAGCCGACGCTCGCCCTCGTCCGCTGGGCCGCCGAGCACCACCCGGAGCTCACCACCGCCCGAGACCGCTACGACGCCGCCCACCCCGAGCCCGACTGACGCCGGGCAACCCCGCGCGCCGCGTCAGTCGATGCGGAGCGACGGCCGCTCGCCCGCGTCGAGCGTTGCGACCACGCCGAGCGGGATGCTGGACGCGCCCGGCCCGTGGCCGAAGCCGAGCTCCCAGACGAGGGGCACGCCGAGCGGCACGAGGAGTTCTTCGACGAGCTCCCGCACGTCATCGGTCGGCCCGCAGCCCTGCCAACTGCCGAGGGCGATGCCCGTCATGCCGTCGAACCAGCCGGCGCGCAGCAGCGAGACGAGAAGCCCGTCGAGCCGGTAGGGCTCTTCGGCGACGTCTTCGAGCAGGCCGATGCGGGGGCCTGTCGCGGCCGGTGGCCGGCGGCGAGCGCCGAGCGTCATGGCCAGCAGGCTCAGGTTGCCGCCGACGAGGATGCCGCGGGCGCGGCCGGGCACGAGGGCGACGGCGCCGTCGCGAGCGAACGAGCGGCCGGCGACCGGTTCGAACACCGCCCGCCGCAGCCCGTCGATCGCGGCGTCGTCGTCGAGCAGGGCACGGGTGGCGAGCATGGGCGTGAACCAGCTCGGCACGCCCAGCGTTTCGGCCCAGTACTCGTGCACGGCCGTGACGTCGGAGCTGCCGTAGAGGGGCTTCGGCCGCGCGGCCCGCAGGCGCCCCGCGTCGAGCCGGTCGAGGATTCGCACGGCCCCGTAGCCGCCGCGCACGCAGAAGACGGCGTCGATCGCGGGGTCGCACCAGGCCGTTTCGAGGTCGGCGGCGCGCACGGCATCCGGAGCCGCGAGATAGCGCGCTCGCGGATGGGCGCTGCGGGCGCTCTCGAACACGACCGGTTCCAGCCCCCAGGCAGACACCAGCGACACGGCGCGCGCGAGCTCTGCGGCGGGCGGCGGCCCGCTGGGTGCGACGAGCGCGACACGAGCCCCGGCCGCGAGCGGCCCGAGCGCCCGGCTCAGGCCTCGAGCCACTTCTCGACGAGGTGCTCCGCCTCGATGCGCCGCATCGTGCCGGACTTGGAGCGCAGCACGATGCTCTCGGTGCGGATGATCGGGCCGTCGCGCTTCACGCCGGCGACGAGGGCGCCGTCGGTCACACCGGTGGCGACGAAGAAGGTGTTGTCGCCCGAGACCATGTCCTCGATCTCGAGCACCTTGTCGACGTCGAGGCCGGCGGCTTCGCCGCGGGCGCGTTCGGCGTCGTCCTTGGGCGCGAGGCGCCCCTGCATGAAGCCGCCGAGGGCCTTGACGGCGCAGGCGGTCGTGATGCCCTCGGGGCTGCCGCCGATGCCGACGCACATGTCGATGCGGGTGCCGCGGCGGGCGGCGTTGATGCCGCCGGCGACGTCGCCGTCGAGGATGAGGCGGGTCCCTGCGCCGGCGGCGCGGATGTCGGCGATGAGCTGCTCGTGGCGGGGCCGGTCGAGGACGGCGACGCGCATGTCGGCGACGTCCTTGCCGAGGGCTGCGGCGAGCGCGCGGATGTTCTCGCCGATCGGCTTGCGGATGTCGACGACGCCCTTGCCCTCGGGGCCGGTGACGATCTTGTCCATGTAGAAGACGGAGGAGGCGTCGAGCATCGTGCCGCGGTCGGAGACGGCGAGCACGGAGAGGGCATGGCTGCGGCCGGCGGCGGTCAGCGAGGTGCCGTCGATGGGGTCGACGGCGATGTCGCAGGCCGGCCCGTCGCCGCTTCCGACGTGCTCGCCGTTGAAGAGCATGGGCGCCTCGTCTTTCTCGCCCTCGCCGATGACGATGACCCCGTCGAAGTCGACGGTCTTCAGGAACGCGCGCATGGCATCCACCGCGGCCTTGTCGGCGGCGTTCTTGTCGCCCTTGCCGATCCACGGCACGGCCCGGATCGCGGCGGCCTCGGTCGCGCGCACGAGCTCGAGGGCGAGGTTCCGGTCGGGGTTGTGGAACAGGGTGGCGCTGTCGTCGCTCAAAGGGTCCTCCGGAGATCCGACGCCCACGGAGCGGCCGGACGCCTGGCCGAAGCGGATGTTCCCCGCCCGAACGAGTTTAACCGTCGGCCGCGCGAACGGGCCGGGCGGGCCCCGGCATCCACCGGAAAGATCATCGATTCTTAAGCGCCGGGCGGAATCTTCGGCACTCGGTTCGACTCAGTAGACTCGACGGGAATCCCAACGTCCCGTGTGAGGAGCGCCATGCCCATTGCAACTCCGGATCAGTACGCCGAGATGCTCGACACCGCCAAGGCGAACGGCTTCGCGTTCCCGGCCTTCAACGTCTCGAGCTCGCAGACCCTGAATGCGGTGCTGCAGGGCCTCACCGAGGCCGGCTCGGACGGCATCATCCAGGTCACCACGGGCGGCGCCGACTACTTCGCCGGCCACACCGTCAAGGCCCGCGCCACCGGTGCGCTCGCCTTCGCGCGCTTCGCCCACGAGGTCGCGAAGTCGTACCCGATCACGGTCGCCCTGCACACCGACCACTGCCCGAAGCCCGCCCTCGAGGACTTCGTGCTGCCGCTCATCGCCGCCTCCGAGGAGGAGGTCAGGGCCGGCCGCAACCCGATCTTCCAGTCGCACATGTGGGACGGTTCGGCGGTGCCGCTGGCCGAGAACATCGAGGTCGCCGAGGAGCTCCTGCCCCGGGTGAAGAACATCAACGCGATCCTCGAGGTCGAGATCGGCGTCGTCGGCGGCGAGGAGGACGGCGTCAAGCACGAGGGCACGAACGACGCCCTCTACACGACGACGGGCGACGTGGCGCAGGCCGTCGAGGCCCTCGGCCTCGGCGAGCAGGGCCGGTGGATCGCCGCGCTCACCTTCGGCAACGTGCACGGCGTCTACAAGCCCGGCAACGTGAAGCTGCGCCCCGAGCTGCTGGGCGAGATCCAGGCCGGCATCGCCGAGAAGTTCGGCACGGGCCCGAAGCCCCTCGACCTCGTCTTCCACGGCGGATCGGGATCGACCGACGCCGAGATCGCCGAGGCCGTCGCCAACGGCGTCGTGAAGATGAACATCGACACCGACACCCAGTACGCCTTCACCCGGTCGATCGCCGACTACATGCTGAAGAACTACGACGGCGTCATCAAGGTCGACGGCGAGGTCGGCAACAAGAAGCAGTACGACCCGCGTGCCTGGGGCAAGATCGCCGAGTCGGCGATGGCCGCCCGCGTCGTCGGGTCGACGAAGCAGCTCGGTTCGGCCGGGCGTTCCATCTCGGCCTGAGCATGACGGACGAGCACGACCCGGCGCCCGACCCCCGCCCGAAGCCGCGCTACGGCGAGTACGCCCCCGAGGGGTGGACGTGGCAGCCGCCGCAGGGCGAGCCGGCGGCGGAGCCCGAGCCGCCCGCCTCGAACGCTGCGACGACGTCGGGTGCGGATGCCGGGAAGGCCGCGGCTCCGGCATCCGCACCCGAGGCCAAGCGCCCCGCCTCGGACCGATTCCTCACGATCATGCTGCTCGTGCTCGGCGCCTTCGGCGCATGGAGCATGGCGGCGGGCCTGCAGGATCTGCCGAGGCAGCTCGTGCTCGCCTACCGGCAGCAGGACATCGGCGAGTACACGCCCGGCGCGAACGTGCCGACGATCACCTTCATCGGCACCGTCGTGCTGCTCGCGCTCTATGCGGCGGTGCTCGGGTGGTCGATCCTGCGGCTGCGCGCCGGCCGCCTGTCGTTCTGGATCCCGCTGGCCGGGGGCGCGGCCGCGATCCTCGTGATGTTCGCGATCATCTTCGCGATCGTGATCGGCGACCCGACGTTCCTCGAATACGTCCGGCGGATGTCGGCCGGCTGAGCCGGGCGAGCCCGCTCGCGTGCGGCCCCGGCCGGGCCGGCGACGCAGCTACCCGCGCTCGCGGCTCCGGCCGCCGAGGGCCCGCTCGTCGCGGTTGCCCTGCAGGTCTTTGCGAAGCTCCTTCGGCAGCGAGAACATGAGGTCCTCCTCGGCCGTCTTGACTTCGTCGACGGCGCCGTAGCCGGCGTCGGCGAGGGCGTCCAGCAGTTCCCGCACGAGTTCCTCGGGCACGGATGCCCCGCTCGTCACTCCGACGGTCTCGACGCCGTCGAGCCACTCCTGGCGCACCTCGTCGGCGTAGTCGATGCGGTAGGCGGCTTTCGCGCCGTGCTCGAGGGCGACCTCGACGAGGCGGACGCTGTTGGACGAGTTGGCGGATCCGACCACGATGACCAGGTCGGCGTCTTCGGCGACCTTCTTGATGGCGACCTGACGGTTCTGCGTGGCGTAGCAGATGTCGTCGCTCGGCGGGTCCTGCAGGTTCGGGAAGCGTTCGCGCAGCCGGCGGACGGTCTCCATGGTCTCGTCGACCGAGAGGGTCGTCTGCGAGAGCCAGACGACCTTGTCGGGGTCCTGCACCTCGATGGAGGCGACGTCGTCGGGGCTGCCGACGAGGGTGACGTGGTCGGGCGCCTCGCCCGCGGTGCCCTCGACCTCTTCGTGGCCCTCGTGGCCGATGAGGAGGATCTCGTAGTCGTCGCGGGCGTAGCGGACGGCTTCGCGGTGCACCTTGGTGACGAGCGGGCAGGTCGCGTCGATGGCGTGCAGGCCGCGTTCGGCGGCGGAGTTCACGACTGCCGGCGAGACGCCGTGGGCGCTGAAGACGATGTGGGCGCCCTCGGGCACTTCGTCGACCTCGTCGACGAAGATCGCACCCTTGGCCTCGAGTTCGGTGACGACGTGGATGTTGTGCACGATCTGCTTGCGCACGTAGACGGGTGCACCGTAGTGCTCGAGGGCTTTCTCGACGGCGACGACGGCGCGGTCGACGCCGGCGCAGTAGCCACGGGGGGCGGCCAGCAGCACCCGCTTGTGTCCGTGGACCGGGATATCCTTGAGCCGGCCTCGCACGCTCGGGATCCTCGGCATGCCGAGGCCGATCCGCATGGGTTCCGTCGTGCTCGTCACGGGCCCAAGTCTACGCGGACGAAGCTGGGCGGGCGGCTGGAGGAAGCCGATGCCCCCCGAGCGTTCGACGCGCGAGAATCCGTGGCCGGTCGCCCTCCTGTCGGGCAAGCTCAAGGAGTACGTCGATCGCCTCGGCAGCGCGTGGATCGAGGGCGAGATCACGCAGTGGTCGGTGTCCGCCGGCAACGTCTACGGCAAGCTGAAGGACCTCGAGCAGGACGCGACGGTCTCCTTCACGATCTGGTCGTCGGTGCGTTCGCGGCTGAAGGAGGACTTCAAGCAGGGCGACCGGGTGGTCGCCTCGGTGAAGGTCAACTGGTGGGTCAAGGGCGGCAGCCTGACGATGCAGGTCTTCGATCTGAAGCATGTGGGGCTCGGCGATCTGCTCGAGCGCATCGAGCGGCTGCGCGTGCAGTTGCGGGCCGAGGGCCTCTTCGACGATTCGCGGAAGCGCCCGCTGCCCTTCCTGCCGGGCGTGATCGGCCTGGTCACCGGCAAGGACTCGGATGCCGAGAAGGATGTGCTGCGCAACGCCCAGCTGCGCTGGCCGAACGTGCGCTTCCGGGTCGAGCACGCCGCCGTGCAGGGTGAGCGGAGCGCGGCCGAGGTGGTGCAGGCCCTCGCGAAGCTCGACGCCGACCCCGAGGTGGAGGTCATCATCGTCGCCCGCGGCGGCGGCGACTTCCAGAACCTGCTGTCGTTCAGCGACGAGGCGGTGCTGCGGGCCGCGGCAGCGGCATCCACCCCCGTCGTCTCGGCGATCGGGCACGAGGCGGACCGCCCGCTGCTCGACGAGGTCGCCGACCTGCGCGCCTCGACGCCGACGGATGCGGCCAAACGCGTCGTGCCCGATGTCGCCGAGGAGCTGCTGCGGGTCGGGCAGGCGCGCACGCGCATCGGCATGCGGATGACCTCGCTGCTCGCGCACGAGGTCGACCGCATCGGGCAGCTGCGGTCGCGGCCCGTGCTCGCGAACCCGCAGTGGATGATCGACGCGCGCGCCGAGGAGGTCACCCGCTGGGTCGCCAGGGGCGCCGAACTGGCCGAGCGGATCGTCGAACGCGCCGGGGTGCGGGTCGGCGAGCTGCGCGGGCAGCTGCGCGCCCTGTCGCCGCAGGCGACGATGGATCGCGGCTACGCCATCGCGCAAACGGCCGACGGGGCCGTGCTGCGGGATGCGGCCGACGCCCCGGCCGGCACCGCGTTCACCCTGACGCTGGCGCGCGGTGCGATCGATGCGAGCTCCCTCGGGCCAGACGGCGCGGGGGCCCGGCCCGACGGACCGGCCGACGACGTCGGCGGCCCGGAATAGAATGGATGCCATGTCCTCCCCCGATATCGCACAGCTGAGCTACGAAGAGGCGCGCGACGAACTCGTCCGCGTCGTCGGCGAGCTCGAGCAGGGTCAGGCGAGCCTCGAGCACTCGCTCGCCCTCTGGGAGCGCGGCGAGGCCCTCGCCTCCCGCTGCGAGGACTGGCTGATCGGCGCGAAGGCGCGCCTGGACGCCGCACGACGCGGAGCCGGCGACGGCGGTGCGGATGCCCCTGGCGCCGACGCCGAGAACGACGCCTGATGGCCGAGAAAGCCCCCCGCGTCGTCGCCGAACTCGGCCGGCCGGAGACCGCGGCCGAAACGGCGGCCCGCAAGGCAGAGAACTCGCGCCGGCACCGCGATAGCCGCACGACGCGCAACGTCGTCGCCGCGCTGCTGGCGAGCCTCGTCATCGTCCTCGTCGTCGTCCTCGCCGTGCCGCGTTCGAACACGCCGATCACCCCCGAGGTCGATGTCGTCGCCGTCTCCGAGCAGGCATCGGCGGCCACCGGCGAGTCGCTCGCGGTTCCGGAGCTCGACGGATGGACGGCGAATGCGGCCGAGTTGCGCTCGAGCAAGGCGGAGGGGGTGACGGCCTGGTACACGGGCTGGATCACCCCGGGCAAGGAATTCATCGGCTCGTACCAGGCCTTCGACGCGAACCCGAGCTGGGTCGCCGGCATCCTGCAGAAGACGGCCGCGACCGGCACGAGCGAGATCGACGGCGTCACGTGGACCGTGTACGACCATCGCGACTCCGGCGACGACCTCGGCAATGCGCGCTACGGCATGGTCGCCGAGACGCCCGGCGCCGACTACGTGCTCCTCGGCACGGCCGACCCGGCCGAGTTCGCCGAGTTCGCCGAGGCCCTCGCCCCGAGCATCCGCGCCGAATAGCCCGACACCTGGAGGTCGCCGTGAACGCACGCACGCCCGAACGCCCCGTCACCCCGGCGGAGACCTGGCGCGAGCTGCGACGCGGCAACGATCGCTTCATCGCGGGTGCGCCGCAGCATCCGCACCAGGACGTGAAGCACCGCACCTCGCTCGCGCACTCCCAGCGGCCGCTCGTCGCCGTCTTCGGCTGCAGCGACTCGCGTCTGGCGGCGGAGATCATCTTCGACGTCGGCCTCGGCGACGCCTTCGTCGTCCGCAACGCCGGGCAGATCCTGTCCGACTCGGTGCTCGGCTCCCTCGAGTACGCCGTGGGCGTGCTCGAGGTGCCGCTCATCCTCGTCCTCGGCCACGACGAGTGCGGTGCGGTGCGTGCCGCGATCGACTCGCAGGCCGCCGACGCCGCCCCGCTTCCGGCGCATATCGCGAAGCTCGTCGACCACATCGTGCCGGCCGTGCGACGCGTCGCCGGCGGCGGCCCCGGGGCATCCATCGACCCCGCCGACGTCGACGCGAGCTACGTCGGCCGCGAGCACCTCCGCGACACCGTCGCCGAGCTCCTCGAGCGCAGCGAGATGATCAGCGACGGGGTCGCAGCCGGTACGCTGGCTGTCGTCGGCGCCAACTACCGCCTCCTCGAGGGGCGAGCCGAGACCGACCTCGTCGTCGGCGACATCTGACCCGGAACCCGGGCGGAGTCGACACCTGAAGCCGGGCCGATCGGGCCCGGCGGCAATCGAAAGGGAATCACACCGTGGTGGACAACGCGGACTACCGCATCGAGCACGACACGATGGGCGAAGTGCGGGTGCCGGTCTCGGCCCTGTACCGCGCGCAGACCCAGCGCGCCGTCGAGAACTTCCCCATCTCGGGATCCGGGCTCGAGCCGCAGCAGATCCAGGCGCTCGCTCGCATCAAGAAGGCCGCCGCCGAGGCCAACGCCCGCCTCGGCGTGCTCGACGCCGAGATCTCCCGGGCCATCCAGGACTCGGCCGACGAGGTCATCGCCGGCGAGCACGGCTTCACCGAGCACTTCCCCGTCGACGTCTACCAGACGGGTTCGGGCACGAGCTCGAACATGAACATGAACGAGGTCCTCGCGACCCTCGCGACCGCCAAGCTCGGCCGCGAGGTGCACCCGAACGACCATGTGAACGCCTCGCAGTCCTCGAACGACGTGTTCCCCACCTCGGTGCACATCGCCGTCACGAGCGCCCTCATCGACGAGCTCGTGCCGGCGCTGGACCACCTCGCCGTCGCCCTCGAGGCGAAGGCCGACCAGTGGGCCGGCGTCGTGAAGTCGGGCCGCACGCACCTCATGGATGCCACGCCCGTCACCCTCGGCCAGGAGTTCGGCGGCTACGCCCGCCAGATCCGCCTCGGCATCGAGCGCGTGCGTACCGCGCTTCCGCGCGCGGCCGAGGTCCCGCTCGGCGGCACCGCCGTCGGCACCGGCATCAACACCCCCGCCGGCTTCCCGCAGCTGGTCATCGAGCTCCTCCAGCAGGAGACGGAGCTGCCGATCACCGAGGCGGCCGACCACTTCGAGGCGCAGGCCAACCGCGACGGCCTCGTCGACGCGTCGAGCGCGCTGCGGACGATCGCGGTGAGCCTCACGAAGATCTGCAACGACCTGCGCTGGATGGGCTCCGGCCCGAACACGGGCCTCGGTGAGATCGCGATCCCCGACCTGCAGCCTGGCTCCTCGATCATGCCGGGCAAGGTCAACCCGGTCATCCCCGAGGCCGTCCTCATGGTCGCCGCCCGCGTCATCGGCAACGACGCGACGATCGCCTGGGGCGGCGCGTCCGGCTCCTTCGAGCTCAACGTGCAGATCCCCGTCATGGGCACGGCGCTGCTCGAGTCGATCCGCCTGCTCTCGAACGCGGTGCGGGTCCTCGCCGACAAGACCGTCGACGGGCTCGAGGCCAATGTGGAGCGCACGACGGCCCTTGCCGGCATGTCGCCGTCGATCGTGACACCGCTGAACAAGCTCATCGGCTACGAGGCCGCCGCGAAGATCGCGAAGCACTCGGTCAAGCAGGGCATCACCGTGCGCGAGGCGGTCATCGACCTCGGCTACGTGGAGCGCGGCGAACTCACCGAGGCGCAGCTGGATTCGGCCCTCGACCTGCTCTCGATGACGAAGCCGCCGCAGGCCTAACCGTTTCGCACGACCGGATGCCCCGGGGCCGCGCGGCCTCGGGGCATCCGTCGTCTGCGATGCGTTCGAGCGCGTAGCGTCGGGGCATGGACTTCGGCGGAACGCCCTGCCCGAACAGCCCGACCACCGACGCGCCGACGGCTTCCGCAAGCACTACGGCCCGGCCTACGCCGAGCGCATCTACTGACCGCGCCCGCCGAGGTTTCGGCAGCGCCGGGTGCGGTGGGCCGTTCCGAAAGCAGGCAGCAGGCGCCCGAATCGGTCGATCCGGCCTGCTTCCGGTGTCATCCGGTCGATCCGGCCTGCTTCCGATGACGAAGGCGCCGAAGGCCTGGCTCTGCTTCGGTTATCGTGCTTCGCCGGGACGCGGCAGCAGCATCGGCACCCCGAACTTGAACACGGCGATCGCGAAGGCGAAGAGCGCCGCCGCGATCAGCACCATGCCGCCGGGGGCGGCGTCGGATCCGCTCGTGCCGAACGCGTCGGCGAGCGACATGCCCATCGAGAAGCCCGCCGCCCAGTGGCCGAAGCCGATGCCGACGACCGCGAGCACGACGAGGCGGGCGACGCGGCGTGCGTCGAGGTTCCGGAGCAGCCCCCGCGGCCCGAGCACCGCGACGGCGGCGAAGACCGCGACGAGGGGCGCCCAGCCGGCCGCCCAGGCGACGACCCAGCCGACGGCGAGCCCCGGCGGCTCGCCGCGCGCGGCCATCGCCGCGTAGATCTCGGCGAGTTGCATGCCCGGCAGCTTCGCCGTCGGGTTCCACACGAGGATGTGCAGGGCCGCGAACGCGACCATCGCACTCACCCCGCACGCTGCGATGAGCGCCGTCGCACGTACCCCGATGCGTGCCGGGATCCCGGGGCGCGTCCGCCGGGCCGCCGGATCGGCCTCGATCGGGAGGAGGAGGCCGGCGACCGCGAGCGGCAGCCCGCCCAAGAGGAGCGCGAGGAGCACCATGTATCAGCTCAGCTCAGCTCGTTGACGTCGAGGACCTCGGCGACGAGGGCGGCGATCGCCGAACGCTCCGAGCGGGTGAGGGTGATGTGCGCGAAGAGCGGGTGGCCCTTCAGGGTCTCGATGACCGAGGCGACGCCGTCGTGGCGGCCGACGCGGAGGTTGTCGCGCTGGGCGACGTCGTGCGTGAGCACGACCTTCGAGTTCTGCCCGACGCGGCTGAGCACCGTGAGGAGCACGTTGCGTTCGAGGGACTGGGCTTCGTCGACGATCACGAAGGCGTCGTGCAGCGACCGGCCGCGGATGTGGGTCAGCGGCAGCACCTCGAGGATCCCGCGCGATTCGACCTCGTCGATGACGTTGTCGGAGACGACCGAGCCGAGGGTGTCGTAGACGGCCTGCGCCCACGGGTTCATCTTCTCGCCCTGGTCCCCCGGCAGATAGCCGAGCTCCTGCCCGCCGACGGCGTAGAGCGGGCGGAACACCATGATCCGCTTGTGCTGGCGGCGCTCGAGCACGGCTTCGAGGCCGGCGCAGAGGGCGAGCGCGGACTTGCCGGTGCCGGCCCGCCCGCCGAGGGAGACGATGCCGATCTCGGGGTCGAGCAGCAGGTCGATCGCGAGGCGCTGCTCGGCCGAGCGGCCGTGCAGGCCGAACACGTCCCGGTCGCCGCGGACGAGGCGGACCCGGCCGGCATCCACCACCCGGCCGAGGGCCGAACCCCGTTCGGACTGGATGACGAGCCCCGTGTTCACGGGCTGGCCCTCCGCGCCGTCGAGGTCGAGCTCCTCGTGCTCGTAGAGGCGCGCCATCTCCTGGGCGCCGAGGGCGAGCTCGGCCATGCCGGTCCAGCCCGATTCGGGCGCCAGTTCGGCGAGGTATTCCGCGGCATCCACGCCGATGGATGCCGCCTTCACCCGGAGCGGCAGGTCCTTGGAGACGACCGTGACGGCCACCCCGTCCTGCTGCAGGTTGAGCGCGCAGGCGAGGATGCGGGAGTCGTTGTCGCCGAGGCGGAGGCCCGACGGCAGCAGCGACGGATCGGTGTGGTTCAGTT
Source organism: Agromyces archimandritae (assembly GCF_018024495.1). Classification (NCBI taxonomy): domain Bacteria; kingdom Bacillati; phylum Actinomycetota; class Actinomycetes; order Micrococcales; family Microbacteriaceae; genus Agromyces; species Agromyces archimandritae. Next base: position 2,814,520 of record NZ_CP071696.1, on the reverse strand, counting down.
CGACGCGGAGGGATCCGCCCTCGCCGACGGGGATCGGGAAGTCGAGCCGTTCGTGCTCGACGCGCAGTTCGTCGAGGATGCGCAGAGCCTGCCGGGCGAAGAAGCCGATCTCGGGGTCGTTGCGCTTGGCCTCGAGCTCGGTGATGACGACGACCGGCAGGATGACGGCGTGCTCGGCGAAGCGGAAGATCGCGCGCGGATCGCTGAGCAGCACCGAGGTGTCGAGCACGTAGCTGCGCTCGGCGGTCGCGGCGGCCGGCGGGGCCTCGCGGCGGGGTGCGGATGCCGGGCCGGCGCCGGCCCCTTCCGTTCGATCGGTCGATTTCGGCGTTCCGACAGAGGTCACGACCACTCCCGTTCCCGAGCTTCCGCCCGGTGGTGCGAGCCGGTTCGCGGTCCTCTCATCGAGCGGTTCGAGGCCGGCTCGATCGGGCACCTTGCCCGATGCCTCGAAGGTACGACGGCACCCACGGCATCCACCGGCACGACACGCGGTGCGGATGCCGGCTCACAGCCCGGCCGCAGCGGAGCTCAGTAGGCGGCGGCCGTCGAGTACGACACGAGGGCGCCGCGGAGCATGTCGAGCGTCTCCTCGTTCGTCGCGGAGTGCACGGAGAGCCGCACACGACCCTGCCGGGTCGTGGCCGAAACGCCGTGGTTGTGCAGGGATGCGGTGAGGAGCGTGACCTGCTCGGCGGGCGGTTCGAGGATGACGATCCCGGCCCGCTCACGCTCGTCGCGCGAGGAGGCGACGGCGACGCCGAACTCGTCGGCGAGGTCGATGACGCGGCTGACCCGTTCGGCGACGGCGGCCGAGATGACGTCGATGCCGACCGCGGCGATCTCCTCGAGGGCCGCGGCGAAGCGGGCGGCGGCGATCGGGTCGGGGTTCGTGACGCGGAACGCCCGGGCGCCGGGCGCAGGCGGCGGCACGAAGCCCCAGGGCTCGTCCTCCTCGGTACCGGTGAAGCCCGAGAACACGGGTGTGAGGCGCTCGGCCGCCCGGTCGGAGAGGGCGAGGAAGCCGGTCCCCCAGCCGGCGCGTACCCACTTCTGCCCGCCGGTGGCGATGACGTCGGCGGCCTCCCAGGCGGCGTCGGCGACCCCGAAGCCCTGGATGGCGTCGACGATGAGCAGCCGGTCGCCGATGACCTGCCGGATGCCCTCAAGGTCGGCGAGATAGCCGGTGCGGGAGTCGACGAGGCTCACGGCGACGGCGACGGTGGATGCCGTCAGCTGCTCCCGGATCTGCCCGGCGGTGACGCGGCCGTGATCGGTTTCGAGCCAGATCGGTTTCGCCGCGTGCAGCGCCTCCTCGGCGCGGACGGCCGCGATCGGCAGGCTCGGGAACTCCTCGGCCGACAGCAGCACGTCGCCGGTGAGGCCGAACATGGCGTGCATGAGGCCGGTGGTGGTGTTCGGCTGGAAGACGATCCGGTCGTCGGCGAAGCCCGTGACGCCCGCGACGGCCCGCCGCAGGCGCGCATCCTGCTCCCCGAAGACGTCCATGCTGCCGTAGCGGGCCCGCTGCAGCACCTGGGTGAGGGCGAGCGTCTCCTCAGCGGCGGTCGTCGAGAGGGGGCCGACGCGACCGTAGTCGAGGTAGCCCGGTTCCTCGGGGAATCCCGCGTTGAACTCGTCGATCGTCACTCGCGTGCCTTTCGTCTCGGTGGCTCGGTCCAGTCTCCCAGAATCCCGGGGGTCCGGGCGGAGCGGGCGCGTCGCGTTCAGCCGCCGAAACGGCGGTTCCGCGTCGAGTAGTCGCGGAGGGCGCGCAGGAAGTCGACGCGCCGCAGGTCGGGGCCGAGGGCCTCGACGAAATAGAACTCGCTGTGGGCCGACTGCCAGAGCATGAAGTCGCTGAGCCTCTGCTCGCCCGAGGTGCGGATCACGAGGTCGGGGTCGGGCTGCCCGCCGGTGTAGAGGTGCTCGCCGATGAGTTCGGGGGTGAGGCGCTCGGCGAGGTCTTCGAGGCTGCGGCCCTCGGCATGATGGTCGGCGACGATGGATCGCATGGCGTCGGTGATCTCGGTGCGCCCGCCGTAGCCGACGGCGAGGTTGACGTGCAGCCCGGTGTTGCCCGCGGTACGCTCCTCGGCGGCATCCAGCGCGGCCACGAGCGACGCGGGCAGCCCCGCGTCGGAGCCGACGTGCTGGACGCGCCAGTCGCGGTTCTCGGAGACCGCCTGCGCGAGCCCTGCGATGATCTCGACGAGGTCGCCGAGTTCGGGCGCCTCGCGGCTGACGAGGTTGTCGCTGGAGAGCAGGTACAGGGTCACGACGCGGATGCCGGCGTCGTCGCACCATTCGAGGAACTCGAGCATCTTCGCCGCGCCGGCGCGGTGCCCGTGGGCGGCGGTCTCGTAGCCGAGCTGCTTCGCCCAGCGCCGGTTGCCGTCGATGATCATCGCGACGTGCTCCGGCAGCGCCGCCTGGTCGAGGCCGCGTTCGAGGCGCGACTCGTAGAGGCGGTAGAGGATGCCGCGCCCGGCCGACCGATCACCAGATTTCACGCGACCACGCTACCGCTCCAGGGCGCCCTCCCTCACAGCCGATCGTGATGCTCCGGTCCTACCCTGAGTGCATGAGCCCCCGGAAAACGCCCGAATCCCCCGCTGCCGACGTCCTCGAGCGTTCGGCGGAGGACCATCCGGGCCCGGCCGGAGGCCGGAAGGATCCCGCGATGGATGCCGAACACTCCCCCGCAGCCGCCGACGGCGGCCCGCAGCTGCCGAACATCCCCCTGCTCGACGCCGCCGACGCCGATGCGGCCGTCGAGATCAAGCCCACCTGGCGCGGGTGGATCCACGCCGGCACCTTCCCCGTCACGATCGCGGCGGGCATCGTGCTGATCTCCCTCGCCCACGGCGCGCCGGCGAAGTGGGCTTCGGCCGTGTTCATGCTGACCTCGATGCTGCTGTTCGGCAACTCGGCCCTGTACCACCGCTTCAACTGGAAGCCCCGGACGAAGATGATCCTGAAACGGATCGACCACGCGAACATCTTCCTGCTCATCGCCGGCACCTACACGCCGCTGGCGATCCTCGCCCTGCCGCCGGACAAGGGCTGGCTGCTGCTCGGCTTCGTCTGGGGCGGGGCCCTGCTCGGCATCGGCTTCCGCGTGTTCTGGATCACGGCGCCGCGCTGGCTGTACGTGCCGATCTACGTGCTGCTCGGCTGGGCGGCGATGATGTACATCGTCGACCTCGTGAACGCGAACGTCGCCATGATGGTGCTCGTGCTCGTCGGCGGGCTGTTCTACACGGCCGGCGCGGTCGTCTACGGCATCAAGAAGCCGAACCCGTGGCCGGGTCGTTTCGGCTTCCACGAGATCTTCCACGTGTGCACGGTGGTCGCGTTCATGTGCCACTGGGCGGCGGTGCTGCTCATCGCCCTCGCGCCCGCGTACCACGCGGGCTGAGCGGCGTAGCGCGCGAGCCGGGCGGGGCCCGGCGTGCGCTCAGCGGCCCGTCGGGCCCTCGGCCGGGCCGGCCTCGCCCGGCTCGTCGGGGCGCGCCGGCGCATCCGCACCGGGGCCGGGCGCCTCACCGGCATCCACCGCCTGCCCGTCGCCCGCACCGAGCTCGTCGTCACGCGCCGCCGCTTCGGCCGCGAGGCGCTCGCGCACCTCGGCACGGTAGTTCGTGCGGCGGATGCGGCGCACCATGTCGATGATGAGGAGCACGACGACGATCGCGATGAGGAAGGTGACGATGAAGCCGACGACGCCGGGGGTCACATCGTTCGGATCGAAGTCCTCCTCCGCGGCGAGACGAGCCGCGAAGCCCTCGAACCGGACGGCCGTATCGGTGAATCCGGCGAGCATGGCGGTCATGGGACCTCTTTCAGGAGCGCGCGAATAAGCTAGTCCCGAGCCTAATCGATCCGATCGAGGAACCCCCTGTGACTGCTTCCGACGCCATCTCCGCGCGCTACGGGCGCACCCCGAAGCGCCGCCGACGTGACGTGCTCCTGCTGGCCGGCGGCGGGGTCTTCGCGGCCCTCGCGGTCATCGCCTGGGTGATCTGGGCCGGCCTCGACTCGCCGACGCAGATCCAGGCGAAAGACCTCGGCCACACCCTCCGCAACGACGAGCGGGCGGTGGATGTGACGTGGCAGCTCTCGGTGCCGGTCGGCACCGACACGGCCTGCGCCGTGCAGGCCCTGAACGAGGAGTTCGCCGTCGTCGGCTGGAAGGTCGTCGAGATCCCCGCCTCCGAGCGGCCGCTGCGCACCTTCACCGAAACGGTCCGCGTCGCCCAGGAGGCGAACACGGGTTTGATTTCGCACTGCTGGCTCACCTAACATGGGTCATTCGCCCTGGCAGTCCGCCAGGGCGTCACGTCTATCACGGGAGTGGATATGGCTGCCGTCACCTGGCTCACCCAGGACGCATACGACCGGCTCGCCGCCGAGCTCGAGGAGCTCAGCACGACGGGGCGGGAAGAGATCGCCAAACGCATCGAAGCGGCTCGCGAAGAGGGCGATCTCAAGGAGAACGGCGGGTACCACGCCGCCAAGGACGAGCAGGGCAAGCAGGAGGCCCGCATCCGTCAGCTCGCCGAGCTGCTGAAGCACGCCCAGGTCGGCGAGGCGCCGGTCTCGACGGGCGTCGTCGAGTCGGGCACCGTGATCACCGCCGAGATCGCCGGCGACCCGACGACCTTCCTCATCGGCAGCCGTGAGATCGCCGGCGACTCGGAGTTGTCGGTCTACAGCGAGCAGAGCCCGCTCGGCGAGGCCATCCTGGGCCTGAAGATCGGCGACGAGACGAGCTACCAGGCCCCCAACGGCCGTGACATCGCCGTGAAGATCACGGGCGTGGAGACCTGGGGCGGCAACTGAGCGCGTCGCATTCGACGAACGCGGCCCGGCATCCATCGGTGGATGCCGGGCCGCGTTCGTCTGGACGTGCTCAGGCCGCGGCCCGCTCCTCGTCGCGCAGCTGCCGTTTCAGGACCTTGCCGAGGGTGTTGCGCGGGATCGCCTCGACGAACCGGATCGCCTTGGGCGTCTTGTAGCCGGCGAGCTTCGCACGGCATGCCTCGACGAGCTCGGCCTCCAGGCCCTCGGCGGCCGTTCCCGGAGCGGCGACGACGAAGGCGATCGGCACCTCGCCCCAGGTCTCGTCGGGGCGGCCGACGACGGCGACGTCGGCGACGGCGGGGTGGGCGGCAAGCACCACCTCGAGCTCGGCGGGGTAGATGTTCTCGCCGCCGCTGATGACGACGTCCTTCACCCGGTCGACGAGGCGTACGAAGCCGTCCTCGTCGATGCGGCCGACGTCGCCCGAGCGGTACCAGCCGTCGGCGGTGATCGCGGCGGCCGTGGATGCTTCGTCGCGCCAGTACCCGGCGAAGCGCTGCGGGCCGCGGATGAGCACTTCGCCGGTCTCCCCCGGCGCGAGGGCCTGGCCCGTGGCCGGGTCGGCGACGGCGAGCTCGCCGCCGAAGACGGCCCGGCCGGTGCTGCCGGCGTGCGCGGCGCCTTCGCCGCCGAGGCGGAAGGCGACGGCGCCCGTGAACTCGGTGACGCCGTAGACGAGCTGGACCGGGACGCCGACGGCGGCGGTGAAGGCTCCGGCCAGCTCGTCGGCCACCGGCGCACCGCCGCAGGTCACGTTCACGAGGCTCGACGCATCCACCGGTCCGAGGCCGGCGACGTGGGTGAGCGCACGCAGCATGAGCGGCACGGTCATCATGGTCGTGATGCGCTCTTCCGCGATGGTGCGCCACACGGCGGCCGGGTCGAAGTCGCGTAGGAACACCGTCGCCGTGCCGCGCAGCACGTTCGCCAGCAGCGGTGCGAGCCCGCCGATGTGGAACATGGGGGCGACGAGGAGGAAGCGGTGGCCCGGTTCCCACGGGATCGTCGAAACCATGCCCTCGGCCGACCAGTACAGGTTCGCGCCGGTGAGCACGGCGCCCTTCGATCGCCCGGTCGTGCCGGAGGTGTACATGATGACGGCCGCATCGGCGGACGAGCCGGCCGGCTCCGCGCCGTGCGCGCGAGCGTCCGCGATGATCGCGCGGTAGTCGTCGGCGGTGTCGACGACGACGTGGCGGATGCCGGGGCGCGCCTGCCGCAACTCCTGCACCGCCGGACCGAAGGCCTCGTCGGCGAGCACGGCGACCGGTTCGCTGTCGTCGAAGACGTGGGCGAGTTCGGCCGCCGGCAGGCGCCAGTTCGCGATCACGGCGATCGCGCCGAGCCACGAGACGGCGAAGAGCGACGTCGCCAGGAAGTCGCTGTTCTTGGCGAGCACGACGACGCGGTCGCCGGCGCCGACGCCGTTCGCGTCGAGGTGCGCGGCCAGGGCGGATGCCTCGCGCTCGGCGGTGCGGAAGTCGATGCGGCGCTCGTCGGAGACGTATGCGGTCGCGTCGGGGTTCAGGCGTGCGCGTTCGCGCAGCAGTCGGGCGGGGGTCGGCTCCATTGTCGGTTCCCTTCGGGGTGGGTGGGTGGGGTGGGTGGATCGGGTGCGGCCGCCGCTGGTGTGCGGCGCGGGCGCGGGGTGCGCGGCGGCCGGCTCAGGCCAGGCGGTACCGGGCGATGATCGGCTCGAGATCGGCGCCGGTGCCGAGCGTGCCGTAGGCGTCGCCGTGCTCGCCGGCCAGGCGCGAGGCGACGAAGGCGTCGGCGACGGCGGGGTCGCCGTGTCGGACGAGCAACGCGCCCTGCAGGGCTCTCGCGAGCTCGCCGACGACGATGCGGGCACGGTATTCGAGCGTTCCGGGGTCGGCGAGGTGCCGCTCGAGCGAGCCGATGAAGGCGTCGTAGCGGCGGTCGACGCCGGCGGCCCCGCGGAGGAAGCCGAGGAGGGCTTCGAGGGTTTCGGGCTGACGGGTCATGGCCCGCAAGGCGTCGAGGGCGGCGACGTTGCCGCTGCCCTCCCAGACCGAGTTCAGCGGCGTCTCGCGGTACATGCGCGGCATCCTCGACTCCTCGACGTATCCGTTGCCGCCGAGGCATTCGAGGGCTTCGGCGGCGTGCTCGGGCCCGCGCTTGCACACGAAGTACTTCGAGACGGCGAGCCCGATGCGCCGCAGCGCGGCGGCCTGCTCGTCACCGGCGAGCGCGGCATCCGTGAGCGAGGCGAGCCAGAGCGCGACGGTCGTGGATGCCTCGGCCTCGACGGCGAGGTCGGCGAGCACGTTCCGCATGAGGGGCTGGTCGATGAGGCGTGCGCCGAACGCGCTGCGGTGGGCGGCGTGATGCACCGCCTGCTGCACGCCGTGGCGCATGATCGTCGCGGTGCCGAGGGTGCAGTCCAGGCGTGTGCCGTTGACCATCTCGATGATGGTGCGGACGCCCCGCCCTTCCTCGCCGAGGCGCCAGCCGATCGCGTTCTCGTACTCGAGTTCGCTGCTCGCATTGGATCGGTTGCCGAGCTTGTCCTTCAGCCGCTGCAGCCGGATGGCGTTGCGGCTGCCGTCGGGCAGCACCCGCGGCAGCACGAAGCAGGTGACGCCGCCGGGGGCGACGGCGAGGGTGAGCAGGATGTCGCTCATCGGCGCCGAGGTGAACCACTTGTGCCCCACGATGCGGTACGTGCCGTCGGCAAGCGGCTCGGCGCGGGTGGTGTTGGCGCGCACGTCGGAGCCGCCCTGCTTCTCGGTCATCGACATCCCGGCGGTGATGCCGGCCTTCTCGGCGGCCGGGCGCAGCCCCGGCTCGTAGGAGCCGTTCGTGAGCAGCGGCGTGTATCGGGCCGCGAGCTCCGGGTCGGCGCGGAGGGCCGGCACCGCGGCGTACGTCATCGTGACGGGGCAGCCGTGCCCGGCGTCCACCGCCTGCCAGAGGCTGTACTTGGCGGCCCGCACGAGGTGCGCGTTCGGGTCGGTGGAGGCCCACGGCGAGCCGTGCAGGCCGAACCCGACGGCGGTGCGCATGAGCTCGTGGTACGCGGGGTCGTAGTCGACTTCGTCGATGCGGTGCCCGTGGCGGTCGTGGGTGCGCAGCACCGGCGCGTTCCGTTCCGCGCGGTCGCCGAGTTCGAGGGCGTGGGCGCTGCCGGCGGCCCGACCGACCTCGTCGAGCTCGGCGGGCCGGGCGCCGGCTCGTTCGAGGGCCTCGCGGACGACGGGAACGGCCGCGGCGTCGTAGTCGACGAGCGGCGGGGGCTGGTTCAGGACCTCGTGGGTGATCATGCGGTTCAGTCCTTCGTTTCGGGGGTGGATGCCGTGGCGGCGATGGCGGCGAGTTCGTCGCGGTAGGCGGCGTAGCTCCGTCGGAGCCGGGCGGCCGGCCAGTCGGCCGGTTCGAGTTCGGCGGGCAGGACGGGGTCTGCGGCCAGGTGCCGCACGGCGGCCGCGGCCGCGGTGAGTCGGGTCATCGGCCCTTCGGGGCCGTGCAGCACCTCGAGCAGGGTTCGCGCCTTCTCGGCCCACGCGTCGAGGTCCCAGAGCCGGCCGGCGAGCGCCTGGTCGTCATCGGGCACGACCGAGAAGGCGAGGAGGGCGTCGCCGGGGATCGGGGCGGGTTCTCCGAGATTGCCGGGCCGCATCCACACCCCCTCGCGGAGCGGGGCGAAGCGACCTCGTTCGAGCGCGGCGCGCGTGGCCTGGCGTTCGTCGGCGGGCCGACCGCCGCCGGTGGCGACGATCATGCGCCAAGTGCCGGTGTACGCGGCGGGCTCGGGGTGGATGCCGGCCTCGGTCGTCTCGCGACGGGCGAGGTGTCTGGCGGAGAGGGCGTAGACGCCGTCGTTCGCGTCGAGCTCCCCGGCGGCGACCATGCGCGAGAGGGCGACCCGCATGGTCGCCGGGGCGAGGCCGAAGTGCGCGGCGAGGCGGCCGAGGTCGGCGGCGGCGAGCCTCGGCGGGGTGGCGCCGAGGAGGAGGCTGAGTGCGACCGAGCGGGCGCTGAGCGGCGGCATGGTCTCGCCCTGGGGTCGCGCCACGGTGCGCCTCCTTCGCCGTCGAAGCCGGATCGCCGACGTTACTTTCCCACGTCAACTGATTCGATCATGTAACAACGGGCGACGGAACGCAAGCCGCGCGACCGGGCGCAGCGGGTCAGTCCCCGACGATCACCGGGTCGTAGCCGGCTCGCCGCAGCACGTCGACGACCTCCGTGCGATGCTCCGGGCCCCGCGTCTCGACGGCCAACTGCAGTTCGACCTCGGAGATCTGCAGTCCGTGGCCGTGACGGGTGTGCATGACCTCGACGACGTTCGCGTTCGCCTCGGCCACGAGCTCCGAGATGCGCGCGAGCTGACCGGGCCGGTCGGGCAGACCGATCTTCAGCGTCAGATAGCGCCCCGAGGCCTCCAGCCCGTGCGCGACGACGCGCTGCATGAGCAGCGGGTCGATGTTGCCGCCCGAGAGCAGTGCGACCGTGGGGCCCTCGACCTTCGCCGCACCCGACAGCAGCGCCGCGACCGAGACCGCGCCGGCCGGCTCGACGACGAGCTTCGCGCGCTCGAGGAGCACGAGCAACGCTCGCGCGATGTCGTCGTCGGTGACGGTGACGACCTCGTCGACGACCTCGCGGACGATGCCGAAGTTCAGCACCCCCGGGCGGTAGACGGCGATGCCGTCGGCGATGGTCGGGACGACCGGGACGCTCACGAGCTCGCCCGCCCGGAGCGACGCGACATACGGCGAGGCGTGCTCGGCCTGCACCCCGACGATGCGGATCTCGCGCCCGGCCGCACGGGCGGCCTGCTTGGCCGCCGCCGCGGTGCCCGCGATGAGCCCGCCGCCGCCGATCGGCACGACGAGCGTGCCGGCATCCGGAGCCTGCTCGAGGATCTCCAGCCCGAGCGTTCCCTGGCCGATGATGATGTCGCGATGGTCGTACGGCGGGATGATGACCGCCCGGTGCGCCTCGGCGTACTCGGCGGCCGCCTCGAGGGTCTCCCCCACGTTGTCGCCGTGCAGCACGACGCGCGCGCCGTACGACTTCGTGGCCTCGAGCTTGGGCAAGGCCACCCCGACGGGCATGAAGATCGTCGCCCGGATTCCGAGCTCGCGGGCCGCGAACGCCACCCCCTGCGCATGGTTGCCGGCGCTCGCGGCCACGACGCCGCGAGCGCGCTCCTCGGGTCCGAGCCGGCTCATCCGGTAGTAGGCGCCGCGCAGCTTGTACGAGCCGGTGCGCTGCAGATTCTCGGCCTTCAGATAGACCGGCACGCCGAGGCGGTCGGCGAGATAGCGCGAACTCTCCATCGGAGTGCGCCGCGCGACGCGCGAGACGATGCGGCGGGCCTCCTCGAACTCGGCGAGCGCGGGAACGGTGCCGCCGGGGGCTGCTGGGTCGGTCATCACCGATCCTCCTCTCGGGTGAAGGGCGGGTTCTGCGGGACGGTGCGCCAGAGGGGCGACCGGGGTGCGATGGGCGGGGCCTTGCCCTTCCAGCTGCCGCCGGCGATATAGCCGATCATGACGTTCAGCACGGCGACGAAGGGCACCGCGAACAGGGCGCCCGGGATGCCGGCGAGCAGTGAGCCCGTCGCGACCGCGACGACGACGCCGAGCGGGTGGACCTTGACGGCCGTGCCCATGATGAGGGGCTGCAGGACATGACCCTCGACCTGCTGGACGATGAGCACGATCGCGAGCATGATGATCGCGCTCACCCAGCCGTGGTAGACGAGTGCGACGAACACGGCGAGCGCCCCGGTGGCGACCGCGCCGACGATGGGGATGAACGAGCCGAGGAAGACGAGGATCGCGATCGGCACGGCGAGCGGGAGCCCGAGGAAGAAGGCGCCGAGGCCGATGCCGACGGCGTCGATCGTGGCGACCAGGATCTGCACGCGCACGAAATTGCCGAGGGTCGTCCAGCCGGCCCGCCCGGCCCCGTCGATGGCCGCACGCGCCCGCACGGGGAAGATCCCCACGATCCACCGCCAGATGCCCCGGCCGTCGATGAGGATGAAGAGCGTCGCGAACAGCGCGAGCAGGGCACCGGCGAAGATGTGTCCGACGGTCGAGCCCACCGAGAGTGCCCCGGTCAGCAGCACGCCGGAATCCTCCTGCACGACCTCAACCAGCTGATCCACCCACGACTGCAACTGGTCCACGCTGATCTGCAGCGGCGGGCCGAGCAGCCAGTCCCGGAACCCATTCCAGGCGACGACCGATTGCGCGGCCAGCTCGTCGGAGCCGCGCACGACCTGCCAGATCCCGAGCGTCAGGAGCCCGCCGACTGCCGCGAGCGCCGAGATCATGGCCGTGGCGACGGCGAGCCAGCGCGGCCAGCGATGCCGCACCAGCCACTCGGCGAACGGCACGAGCAGTGCGCCGAGAAGCGCCGCGATGAGCAGCGGGATGACGATGAGCCGCAACTGGATGACCAGGTAGACGACGACGGCGATCACCGCGCCGATGAGCAGCAGCCGCCAGGACCACGCGCCGGCCAGCCGCACCCCGTAGGGCACCGCCGCCGTCACGTCCGGCGTCTCCGGCGCCTCCTCACGGCGGCCCGCGAACATTCCCCTGCGCGATCTGCCCCTCGGCTCCGTCATCGTGCCAGTCTACGGGCGGCCTCGCCGGGAGCCGGCCGTGTGTCGGCGGCCGCTGCTAGCGTCGGGATCGTGACGCCCGAACAGCTCTCGGCCGCCCAGGCGCGGCGCATCGCGATCGCCGCACAGGGCCTTGCCGGCCCGCGCACGCAGGCGCCCGGCATCCGCCGCCTGCGCACGACGGCCGAGCGGCTCGCGGTGCTGCAGATCGACTCCGTGAACGTCTTCGAACGCGCCCACTACCTGCCGGCCTACAGTCGCCACGGCGCCTACGACCGGGCCGCGCTCGACCGTCTGACCTACGGCAGGCACGGGCGCATGATCGAGTACTGGGCGCATCAGGCGGCCTTCGTGCCCCGCGAGAACTGGCCCCTGTTCGAGTTCCGCCGCGCCGCCTACCGGGCGGAGGTCGCCGCCGAAGACCACTGGCTTGCCCGGCACGACGCGTTGCGGCGCTGGGTGCTCGCCGACCTCGCGGCGAACGGGCCGCAGCGCGCGAGCGAGCTCGAGCACGATGCCGCCAAGGGCCGCGGCGGCTGGTGGGGCTGGTCGGATGCGAAACGCGTGCTCGAGTGGATGTTCCGCACCGGCGAGGTCGTGTGCGTCGAGCGCCGCCGCTTCGAGCGCGTGTACGCCCTGCCCGAGCAGGTGCTGCCGGGCGAGCTCGTCGGCGCGGGCGTTGCGGCGGACGAAGCGGTCCCCCGCCTCGTCGGGCTCGCCGCCCGATCCCTCGGGGTCGCGAGCGAGGCCGATCTGGCCGACTACTGGAGGATGGGCCGGGCTCCCGTGCGCGCGGCGATCCGCCGGCTCGAGGAGGCCGGCGAGCTGATCCCGGTCGAGGTCGAGGGCTGGAAGAACGGCGCCGGCACCGTCGTCCCCGCCTGGCTGCACCGGGATGCCGCCCGCCCCCGCCGCGTGCGCGCTGCCGCGCTGCTCTCGCCGTTCGACCCGCTCGTCTGGTTCCGCCCCCGCACCGAGCGGCTGTTCGGCTTCCATTACCGCATCGAGATCTACACGCCCGCCGAGCAACGGGTCTACGGCTACTACACACTGCCCGTGCTGCTCGACGACCGCGTCGTCGGTCGCATCGACCTGAAGAGCGACCGCAAGGCCGGGGTGCTGCGCGTGCAGTCGGCCTGGCAGGAGCCGGGCGCACCGGTCGGGCTCGCCGAACGTATCGCCCCCGAGATCCTGCGCGCGGCCGAGTGGCAGGGCCTGGCCGGCGTCGAACTCGCGGGACGCGGCGATCTCTCCCCCGCGCTCGCCGGCGCGCTCCGGGGCTGAACTCAGCGCAGGCTCAGAACGAGCCGCCCATCTGCTCGAGGCGCTTGATGCGCTCGGGCAGCGGCGGGTGCGTCGCGAAGAGCCGGTCCATGACCCCGGGCTTCAGCGGGTCGGCGATCCAGAGGTGGGCCATCGAGGTGTTCTGCCGCTGCATGGGCCGACCGTACTGGCCGAGCTTCTCCAGGGCGCTCGCCAGGGCGTCCGGATGCCTCGTCGTCATCGCCCCGGTGGCGTCGGCGAGGTACTCGCGCTGCCGCGACACGGCCAGCTGCACGAGCGTCGCCACGAGCGGGGCGACGAGCATCGCGACGAGCCCGAAGATCATCACGATCGGGTTCTGGTTGTTGTTGCGGTTGCCGCCGAAGAACGCGAGGCGCATGAGCATGTCGGAGATGAAGCCGACGGCCACGACGAGGCCGAACACGATCATCGACAGGCGGATGTCGTAGTTGCGGACATGCCCGAGTTCGTGGGCCATGACGCCCTCGAGCTCGGCGTCGTCCATGATCTCGAGGAGCCCCGTGGTCGCGGCGACCGAGGCATGGGCGGGGTCGCGGCCCGTGGCGAAGGCGTTCGGCGCCGGATCGGAGATGACGTAGACGCGGGGCATCGGCGTGCCGGTGGCGATCGAGAGGTTCTCGACCGTGCGCCACAGCCGCGGATGCTGCGACTTCTCGGTCACCTCGACGGCGCCCGAGATCGACAGCGCCTGCCGGTCGGCCATGAAATACTGCAGCAGCGCGTACCCGGTGGCCACGACGAGCGTGATGACCACGATCGCGACGTTGTCGTAGATGTAGGCCGCGAGCCATCCGAGCCCCCCGATGATCAGGAGGAAGAGGATGATCGTGAAGACGGTGTTGCGTTTGTTCTTGGCGATCGCTCGGTACATCGGCGGACGCTAGAACTGCACGCGCGGGGGCTCGGCGATCGCCGCCGGCTCCGTCACCTCGAAGAACTCGCGCTCGCGGAAGCCGAGGCCGCGCACGAACAGGGTGTTCGGGAACACCTGGATCTTCGTGTTCAGTTCGCGCACGCCGCCGTTGTAGAAGCGGCGCGAGGCCTGGATCTTGTCCTCGGTGTCGACGAGCTCGGACTGCAGATGCAGGAAGTTCTGGCTCGCCTGCAGCTGCGGGTACGCCTCGGCGACGGCGAAGATCGACTTCAGGGCCTGCTGCATGTGGTTCTCTGCGGCGGATGCCTCGGCCGGCCCCTGCGCGGAGAGGGTCTCGGCGCGAGCCTCGGTGACGTTCTCGAACACGGACTTCTCGTGCGCCGCGTAGCCCTTGACCGCTTCTATGAGGTTCGGGATGAGGTCGGCGCGCCGCTTCAGCTGCACCGTGATGTCGCTCCATGCCTCGTCGACGCGCACTTTGAGCGTCACGAGCGAGTTGTACGTCGCCCACAGGTAGATGCCGACGATGAGCACCAGGGCGACGACGATGATCAGGGGAATGAGCCATTCCATGGCGGCGGTCTCCTTGCCGGAAGTGGGGAGCGGTGCCCCCATCCTAACCGCGTGGTCGGTCGGCCCTGTGGCGTTCCCATGAGACTCGGAGCAAGGCCGAGGGCAGCGCTCGGGGAGCGTTCGGGCGAAGGCCCGAGGGCGGCTTCCTCAGGCGCCGAGCACGCGCTCGAGATAGGGGTTCGCGAAGCGACGCTCGGGGTCGAGCCGCTCGCGCACCTCGAGGAAATCGTCGAAGCGCGGGTAGCGCGCCCGAAGCGAGTCCGCGGTCTGGGTATGCATCTTGCCCCAGTGCGGGCGGCCGTCGAATTCGCGCATGACATCCTCCACCGCGCGGAAGTACTCGGCCGGATCCTCGCGGAAATACCGGTGCACCGCGATGTAGCCGGTCTCGCGCCCGTACGCCGTCGACAGCCAGTTCTCGTCGGCCGCAGCCGCGCGCACCTCGACCGGGAACGAGATCCGCCACCCGCGCTCGGCGATGAGCCGGCGGATCCGCCCGAGCGCTTCGGGCACCGCGGCCAGCGGCAGGGCGTACTCCATCTCGCGGAAGCGCACCGAGCGGTTCGTGGTGAACACCTTCGGCGAGAGATCGGTGAAGTCGCGGTCCCCGGTGAGCTTCTCGACCTGCCGGGCGAAGCCGGGCGTCACCGCCGGTACCGCGCGCCCGAGCGCGCAGATCACCCGGTAGAGGCCGTTGGCCATGAACTCGTCGTCGACCCAGCGCGAGAAGCCGCCGAGCGGGTCGAGCGGGGCGTCGCCCGGCAGGCGCGTGTTCGTCTTCGTGAGCGCCGTGTCGGTGTGCGGGAACCAGTAGAACTCGAAGTGGTCGGCGGCGCGCACGCGCTCCTCCCACGCGCCGAGCACCTGCTCGAGCGGCTCGGGCTGCTCGAGGGCGTGCAGCGCGAAGCGGGGCACGAACTGCAGGGTGAGCTCGACGAGGATGCCGAGGGCGCCGAGGCCGAGCCGCACGGCCGGCAGCAGCTCCGGGTGGTGGGTCTCGTCGACGGTGAGCAGTTCGCCCGTGCCCGTGACGAGGCGGGCGCCCGTGATCTGCGTCGCGATCCCGCCGAAGCCGACGCCGGTGCCGTGGGTGCCCGTCGAGGTCGCCCCCGCGATCGACTGCCGGTCGATGTCGCCCATGTTCGCCATCGCGAGCCCGTAGGGCTCGAGCAGCTCCGGCAGGCGGTGCAGGCGGGTGCCTGCGCCGAGGCTGACGCGGCCCGTTCCAGGGTCGGCGGCTCGCACCCCCGCGATGTCGTCGAGGTCGAGCTGCACACCGGGCGCGAGGGCGATGCCGGTGAACGAATGCCCGGCGCCGACGGCCTTGATGCCGACGCCCGCGCCGGCGGCCGCCTGCACCGCCCGTTGCACGGCCTCGGCGGATGCCGGCCGCTCGACCCGCAGGGGGCGCACCGCCTCGGTACGCCCCCAGTTCCGCCACATCGCACCCGTCGCCGTCATAGGAACGCCCGCCCTTCTCCCCGATACGTCGGGACCGTGTCGACCACCTCATCGCCGTCGACGACGGCGAACGCGTTCAGATGCTCCGAGAGCTCCCCCGATTTCGTATGCCTGAGCCAGACGCGATCCCCCACGCGCAGGCGTCTGGCGGCACGCCCGGTGAGCGGCGTCTGCACCTCGCCGGCCATCTCGCGGCCGACCATCTTCAGCCCGGCCGGCCAGGCCACGAGCGGCAGCCGGTCGGCCGCCGGCGGGCCGGAGGCGATCCATCCGCCGCCGAGCAGCGTCGCATGCGAGGGCGAGGGCTTCCGCACCACGTCGAGGCCGAACGCCGCGGCCGGCGCCGGCGTGAAGTGCGCATAGCCGTCGAAGAGGTGGCCGCCGAAGAGCCCGCTGCCCGCGGCGATCTCGGTGATCGCCGGATCCGCGGCCGTCGCCTCCAGCGAGCCGGTGCCGCCGCCGTTGACGAACTCGAGCTCGGCGTGTTCCCGGACCGCGGCCACCGCGAGCGCGCGTCGTTCGACGAGCTCGGGCATGGACCGCGCCTGCATCCACCGGTTCACGGCGCCGTCGACCGGCCTCCCCTTCGGCCGGTTCACGACCCCGGCGATCTGCGCCTCGTAGGCCATCATGCCCACGAGCCGGAACCCCGGACGCTTCGCGATGTAGGCGGCCAGGGCCCCGGCATCCGCAGGCTCGTGCACGGGCGAACGCCACACGCCGAGGTGCCCGAGCAGCGGCGCGTTCCACGAGGCGTCGAGTTCGAGGCAGACGCGGATCTCGGCGCGCCGGGCCGGTGGCACGACGGCGTCGACGAGGTCGAGCTGCTCGGGCGAATCGACCATGATCGCGATGCGGGAGGCGAGTTCCTCGTCGGCGGCGAGACGCCGCAGGTTCTCGCGCTCGGCGGTCGGATAGCCCACGACGAGGTCCTCGACCGTGTCGGCGAGCCAGAGCGCTTCGCCGAGCGTGTAGGCGAGCACCCCGTGGAAGCCGTCCTGCGCGAGGAGCGACTCGATCACGGAACGCACCCGCACCGACTTGGAGGCGATCCGGATCGGCGTGCCGGCGGCCCGGCGCACCATGTCGGCGGCGTTCGCGCGCAGGGCGCCGAGATGGATCGCGCCGACCGGCGCGTCGAGGCCGCGCGTGGCCCGCGTCATGGCCCCCCAGAATCGGGCCGGCTCCTGCCAGGGGCGCGGATCCCCCGGCCTCGGCTGCAGATCCATCAGGCGACACTCCTCACTCGCGAGACCGCGATCGCACCGGCGAAGGCGAGCACCGCCGACAGCAGGAAGACGAGGGCGAACGAGCCGCTCACGGCGACCGCGACGGCCCCGAGCAGCGGACCGAGCGCCTGGGGCACGGCCGTGGCGATGTTCATGATGCCGAGGTCCTTGCCGCGGCTGGCCGGATCGGGCAGCACCTGCGTGGCGAGGGCCTGATCCACCGAGAGGAAGCATCCGTAGCCGAGGCCGAGGAGCCCGGCGGCGCACATCGCGACCGTGAGATCCGGCACCAGGGCCAGCAGCAGGGCCGCGATGCCCTGCAGGCCCGAGGCGAGGAAGACGAAGGCCTTGCGCCGGGCGAGCCGGTCGGAGAGCCGGCCGAAGACGAGCGAGGCGAGGATCACGAACACCATGTAGATGAGGGTGAGGATGATGAGGTCGTCTTCGGCGTGCGCATCGCCGAGACCGAACATCAGGAAGTACAGCAGCAGGCTCGTGCCGAGCGCGTTGCTGATCGAGACGAGGATGCGGCTCGTGAGGGTCCAGCCGAAATCGGGATAGCGGCGCGGACTGATCCACAGGCTCTGGACGATGCCGCGGGCCGTGACCCGGTCGCGGGCCCGGCCGAGGGGCGCGTCCGGCACCCGCAGGAACGGGATGACGAGGAGGATGAGCAGCACGGCGACCGCGAGATACCCGGCGAAGACGCCGGTGAACACCGTCGTGACCAGCAGCAGCCCCACGATGATGCCGACCGCCTGCGGCGCCGACATCCACCCCGAGACGATGCCGCGCTGGGCGACCGGCACCTGGTCCGAGATCGTCGCCGTGAGCGAGGCGGTCGTGATGCAGAACCCGATCATCGCCGCGACCCAGGCGATGCCGATCTGCCAGATCTCGGTCGCGGCGCCGAGCGCGGTCAGGGCGGCGGCGAAGACGAGGGCGCCGATCGCGATCCACGGCCGCCGCCGCCCCCAGCGCGAAGCGGTGCGGTCGGAGATCGCGCCCGTCAACGGGTAGGCGATGAGGATGAACACGGCCGCGATGCCCGAGACCGCACCGAAGGCCATGACGCTGTCGATCCAGTGCTCGGGATGCAGGCGCGCATCGATCTGCGCGGGCAGCAACAGCTGGATCGGCGTCAGCTGCGCCATCCAGATGCCGAGCCAGGCGCTCGCGAACGCTGCCATCCACTTCCCGCCGACGGGGCGTGTGGGTTCGGCCAGGGCACGGTC
The DNA here is from genome assembly GCF_018024495.1 of Agromyces archimandritae. NCBI lineage: Bacteria > Bacillati > Actinomycetota > Actinomycetes > Micrococcales > Microbacteriaceae > Agromyces > Agromyces archimandritae. Next base: position 2,796,373 of record NZ_CP071696.1, on the reverse strand, counting down.
TGCGGGGGCTGTGCGGGTCATGGCAGCTCCGCCATTCGGGTGAGGGTGTCGGATGCGGCACGCACGAATGCCTCGGCCGCGGCGTCGTCGCGGTTGACGAGCCAGGTGACGGTGAGCCCGTCGGTGAGGGCGATGAGCACGGACGCGACGGTGTCGACGGGGGCGAGCCAGCGGGCGCCGGTTCGCCGGGCCGCTGCCTCGAGCACGTCGCGGGCCATCTCGGCGTACCTGGCGTACTGTTCCCGGGCGATCGGATGCCGCTCGGGCGAGCGGAGGGCGTACCAGGTGAGTTCGAGCATGGCCTGCTCGCGGCCGGGGTCGGCCTGCAGGTGGGCGAAGTAGGCCCGGAAGCCGGCCTCGACGACCTCGGGGAGGCTGCGACCCTCGGCGAACTCGGGGAGGAGGAGGGCTTCGCGTTCGTCCTGCACGACGTGGGCGATCAGCTCGTCGATGAGTTCGTCGCGGGACGCGAAGGCGTAGTGGAAGCTCGCGAGGCTCATGCCGGCCTCGGCGACGATGGCCCGGGTGGTGGCGTGCGAGATGCCCTCGCGGGCGACGACGCCGAGCGCCGCCTGCACGAGCGCGGTGCGGCGCTCGGCTGCCGGGATCCTCGCCATCCGTGCCCCTTCGCCCAAGTGGGACGATCGTCCCAGTCGCACCAGTATGCACGAACCGCGCGGATCGCGCACCCGCCCATCCGGGGCCGTCACCGCCACCCCGCGACCGACGCGAACGGTTTCGCGCGCACCCGCCCATCCGCGGCCGTCGAAGGTGCTCCCGCAGGGATTCGAACCCTGACTGAAGCGAGTTTAAGTCGCCTGCCTCTGCCGATTGGGCTACGGGAGCCGCTCGGCCACCCTACCGCCGGCTCACGCCGGGGCTGCGCCGGATTCGTCGGCGCCCTCGGTGCGCAGTTCGATGCTGATCTGTTCGGCGTCGAGCCAATTGAGCGCCCAGGTGAGGGTCTCCGAGCCGTAGACGCCCGTGCGACGGGCCCGGTGCAGGGCCTCGCGCTGCGCCTCGAGCACCGCGAGGCGGGCCTCGCGGACGCGCTGCATGGCCTGGCGGGTGGCCTCGTCGTCGGACGGGCTCCGGCGCGCAGCAGGCGCGGCGGGCATCTTGCCCTCGCCCGTCTCATGCCCGGCCGTCTCGTGCTCGGCCGCCTCGCCGTCCGCTTCCTCGCTCTCGGGCGAAAGCTTCGGACCGCCGGCGGCGGCGAGCTTCGCGCGGATGTCGACGCTGAACTCGTCGAGCTTCTCGCGTGCGGCGGCTCCGAGTTCGGCCGACAACCGCGCCCGCTCGCCGACGTCGATGCCGCCGCCGGTCAGCCCGAGCCGGCGTGCGAGCCACGGCAGCGTGCCGCCCTGCAGCAGCAGGCTCGCCGCGGCCACGAAGAAGGCGACGAGGACCATGAGCGAACGCGACGGCGTATCGGTCGGCAGCGTCTGCGCGGCCGCGAGCGTGACGGCTCCGCGCATGCCCGCCCACACGACGATCGTGCCCTCCCGCCAACCGAGGGGTGCGGCCTCGAGGTAGTCGAGATCGGCGCTCATGCGGCGGATGCGTGCGCGGATGCGGCTCATATCGCGTTTCGACGCACGGCGCTCGCCGCCCTTCGGCAGGCTCCCCTCCTCGAGGGCGGCCTCGAAGCGGTCGATGCGCTCCTCGGCCAGCTCGAGGCGTTCCCGCTCCCCGGCCGCGCGTTTCGAGCGGCGCGAGAGCCCCCACACGAGCGGGGCGACGTAGGCGGCCCGCACGAGCAGCACCCCCGCGAGAGCGAAGAGGGCGAGGAGGGCGGCGAAGCCGACGCCCGAATGGTCCTCGCGCACATCGTCGATGAGCGCCTGGATCTCGAGCCCCATGACGAGGAACACCGCGCCCTCGAGCAGCAGTTCGACGAGGCGCCAGTTCTGCGCATCCGAGATCCGGTGCTCGGGTCTCAGGTACCTCGCGGCGCCGTTGCCCGTGACGAGGCCGGCGGTGACGGCGGCGACGAGGCCGGAAGCACCGAGCTCCTCGGCGGGGATCGCGGCGAGGAAGGGCACGGTGAAGGAGATCGCCGTGTTCACCGCGGCGTCGCGCACCCGGTGCCGGACGACGAGGTTCAGCCAGCCGACGACGAGGCCGATCGCCACGGCGATCGCGACGGCGTAGACGAACTGCCCGATGACCTCCCAGAACGAGACGGCGGCCGCCGCGGCGGCGATCGCCGTGCGGAGCAGCACGAGGGCCGTCGCATCGTTCAGCAGGCTCTCGCCCTCGAGCACCGTGATCGCCCGCGGCGAGACGCCGAGGCGTTTGGCGATCTGGGTCGCCACGGCATCCGTCGGGCTCACGATCGCCCCGAGGGCGATGCCGGTGGCCAGGCCGACACCGGGGATGAGCCAGTCGAACAACAGCCCGAGCACGAGCGAACTCACGACGACGAGCAGCACCGAGAGGCCGCCGATGGTGCGGAAATCACGCCGGAACTCCATCGCCGGCATCGAGACCGCCGTCGAATAGAGCAGCGGCGGCAGGATGCCGGCGAGGATCCACTCCGGGTCGAGGACGAACTCGGGCACGGCCGGCACCAGGCTGATCAGCGCACCGACGACGACGAGCAGGAGCGGCGCCGCCACCTGCAGGCGGTTGCCGGCGACGGTCGCGGCGGCGACCACCAGGACGCCGACGACCCCGACGAGCAGGAGCGCAAGAGGTTCCATGCGCGCTCCTCGGCTCGACGGGGTCGACCGGCCTACGGCCGGGTGCTACTTGGCTTCGGCGTCGACCGGCGGCTTGGGCCGGGCGGCGAAGGTCTCGAACGCGACGCGGGGCGTCTGCACGGCCTCGAGCGAGACGATGTCGCGGCCGAGCCAGAAGTTGTTCCACCAGCCCCAGAACACGCGCCACTTGCGCTCCCAGCCCGGGATGGCCAGGCCGTGGTAGCCGCGGTGGGCGAACCAGGCGATGAGGCCCTTCATGGCGAACTTGCCCGACTGGAAGACGCCGATGCCGACGCCGAGGCCGGCGACGGCGCCCATGTTCTTGTGGATGTAGTCCTTCGGGGTCTCGCCGCGGAGCACGGCGACGAGGTTCTTCGCGAGCAGCTTGCCCTGACGCACGGCGTGCTGGGCGTTCGGCACGCAGAAGCCGCCGACGCCGCCACCGGTGAGGTCGGGCACGGCGGCGATGTCGCCGGCCGCCCACGCGTCCTCGACGATCGTGTCCTCGTCGCCGACGCGGAGGTCGGGGCGAACGGTGATACGGCCGCGCTGCTCGACGGGCAGGTCGCTGCCGCGCACGATCGCCGGGTTGGCCATGACGCCGGCCGTCCACACGATGAGGTCGGAGTCGAGGGTCTCGCCGGTCGAGAGCTCGAGGTGGCCGTCGACGGCGCTGGTCAGCTGCGTCTCGAGGTGGATCTCGGCACCGCGCTGGGCGAGGTTCTTGATGACCCAATGGCTCGTGGGCAGCGACACCTCGGGCATGATCCGCCCCATCGCCTCGATGAGGTGGAAGTGCGTGTCTTCGAAGGCGATCTGCGGGTAGCGCTTCAGCAGCGAGCTCGCGAAGGAGCGGAGCTCGGCGAAGACCTCGATGCCGGCGAAGCCGCCGCCGACGACCACGAAGGTCAGCAGCCGGTCGCGCTCGGGGCCGGCGGGCAGCTGGGCGGCCTTGTCGAAATTGGTGAGGACCTTGTCGCGGATCGCGACGGCCTCTTCGATCGTCTTCAGGCCGATCGCGTTCTCGGCGACGCCCGGGATCGGGAAGGTGCGCGAGACCGCACCGCCGGTGACCACGACGATGTCGTAGTCGAAGGCGTACGGCTCGCCGACCGGAGGCGTGATCGTCGCCGTCTTGGCGGCGTGGTCGATACCCGTGACCTTCGCCGTGATGACGGTCGTCTTCTTCAGATGGCGGCGCTGGGCGACGACCGAATGGCGCGGCTCGATGGACCCGGCGGCGACCTCGGGGAGGAACGGCTGGTAGGTCATGTACGGCAACGGGTCGACGACGGTGACCTCCGCCTCGCCGTCGCGCAGCCACTTCTCGAGCTTCCAGGCAGTGTAGAACCCTGCGTATCCGCCGCCGACGATCAGAATCCTGGGCACGGTTGAATTGTCTCCTTGGGTGAAAAACCTCTTGCGATCACTGGCGCTCGCTGCGCGCAGTCCGCCTGATGTGCCGAACGGCGCCGATGCCCAACAGCGCTGCAAGCGTACCAAACCCTGCGACGATCGAGAGCGGCAGGGTGATGTAGGCCAGAGTCCAGGGCGTCGGCCACAGCGTGAGCGTCGCCGTGTTCCTCGGAAGCGGCGGATCGGCGATCGGCACGACCTCCTCCTCCGGCTGCTCGGTGGCCTCGGGCTGCTCGATCTCCGCCCTGCGGTGGATGCGGATCCACTCCCCCAGGTCCCCGAGCGGATTCGCCTGGACGAAGTCGACCTGCTCGGTCAGCGCCGCCGGCGGGTCGATGATGCCGTAGCCGTAGAGCGGGCTCGGCACGTCATGGCCGCGCGGATCGGCGGTGGCGATGACGCGCTGGATGACGTTGTTCGCGTCGAGGTCGGGGTAGGCGGCGCGCACGAGCGCGACGAGCCCGGAGACGAGCGGGGTCGCCGCGCTCGTGCCGTCCCACTGCAGGTACTGCCCGTCGGGCTTCACGCCGACGAGCTTCTCGCTCGGAGCGGAGACACCGATCGTGATGCCCTGGGAGGAGGCGTCGAAGCTCGCGTTCTTGTCGCGGTCGACCCCGGCGACGGCCAGCACCCCCGGGATCGTCGCCGGCGCACCGACCTCGGTCGTGCCGCTGCCGCGGTTGCCGGCAGCCGCCACCACGACGACGTCGTTCGCGAAGGCGTAGCCGAAGGCGTCGTCCCAGCTTTCGGGCCAGGTCCGGGTGTTGCGTGTCAGCGACATGTTGATGACATCGGCCCCATGGTCGACCGCCCACCGCACCGCTTCGGCGATCTGATCGTCGGTCGAGACCGTCGAACCCGTGTCCTGGCCGAATGCGACCGAGATCGACAGGAGCTTGGCGGCCGGGGCGACGCCGATGACCCCGCTGCCCGGCGCCGACCCGCGGCCGGCGAGCAGGGATGCGACCATCGTGCCGTGTTCCGGCTGATCGCCCACCGGCGTCTGCCCGTCGGAGGAGCCGACGCCCGAGACATCGGTGCCGTCGACGACGACCCCGTCGAGCTCGGCGACGCTGCCGACGACGCCCGTATCGATGACGGCGACCGTCTGCCCCTCGCCGCGCGAGGAATTCCACGCCGTCGTGAAGCCGTACTCGCCGAGCCAGTACTCGTAGTCGCGCACGATGTCGGTGCCGACCCGGCCCGCCGCGGGAGCCGCCGCGACCGGCGCAGGGGCCGGCACGGCCGCCGCCGCCGCACCCGGCGCGAGCAACGCGGCGACCGCGACCGCGAACGCCGCCAGGCGCATCGCCGTCCGCCGCCGCCGGGCGGTCATCCCCGGGCTCCGCCCGCCGGCGCATCCACCCCGTAATCGGGGCAGCGGCACACCTCGGGGCTCCAGTCGGAGGCCTCGAGGGCGAGGTCGCCGACCGGGTTCACCCCGGGGCCGGCGGCGAGGGCGTGGCCGACGAGCGCGTGCAGGCATTTGACGCGCGTCGGCATCCCGCCGGCCGAAATACCCGCGATCTCCTCGACATGGCCGATCGACTCGCGGTCGGCCAGGTAGGACTCGTGCGCCCGCAGGTACGCCTCCGCGAACGCGGGATCGTCGGCCAGGCGCGCCGCATAGGCGGGCATGAGCTGCTCGGCCTCCAGCCGGCTCATGGCCGCCGTCGCCGCGGGGTGCGAGAGGTAGTAGAGGGTCGGGAACGGCGTGCCGTCGCCGAGGCGCGGCGCCGTGGCGACGACGGTCGGGGCGCCGCAGACGCAGCGCGCGGCGATGCCGAGCACGTTGCGGGCCGGCCGGCCGAGCTGGGCGGACACCACGGCGAGGTCCCGCTCGCTCGGCGGGTCGAAGGGGGGACGGGTCATTCGCGGTCTCCGGCGGCGGGGGCGGTGCCCGCGTCGGGTTCGGCACCGGGTTCGGGCGCGAGGCCGGCGACCATGACGGAGGAGAGCATCGTGCGCATCCAGTCGCCTTCGGTCTCGACGACCTCGGTCGAGACGGGATCGGCGGCGCCGGTCGCGGCGGCCGGGGCGCGGTCGTCGATCACGAGATAGCTCACCTCTCCGGGTTTGACGTAGTAGAGACGCTCGCGGGCCTGGGTCATGATGAACGTCGAATCGTTCCAGCGTTCCCGCTCGGCCGACAGCCGGGCGATCTCGGTCTTCTGGGCGCGCACCTCCGCATGGAGGTTCGCGATCTGCTGACGTTGCGTGACGAAGGCCGCCGTCGTCGGTGCGAGCACCACGACGGCGAGCACGAGCACGCCCATCATGATGATGGAGAAGGCTGAGAAACGGATGCCCCCGAGCCATCGGGATCCCGAGAATCGGGCGGGGGTGCGGATCTTCGCCATCATCCCTCCTCGCCGTCGGCGTGCCGGTCGGGAGCGGGTGCGGCGGCCGCCCCCGACCGGGCGATCACGCCGTGAACCGGGGGAAGGCCGCCCGGCCCGCGTATTCCGCGGCGTCGCCGAGCTCCTCCTCGATCCTCAGGAGCTGATTGTACTTCGCGACGCGCTCGCTGCGTGCGGGCGCGCCCGTCTTGATCTGACCGCAGTCGGTGGCCACGGCGAGGTCGGCGATCGTGGTGTCCTCGGTCTCGCCGGAGCGGTGCGAGAGGATCGCCGTGTACCCGGAGCGCTGCGCGAGCTGCACGGCGTCGAGGGTCTCGGTGAGGGTGCCGATCTGGTTGACCTTCACGAGGATCGAGTTCGCGGCGCCCTTGCGGATGCCGTCGGCCAGGCGTGCCGGATTGGTGACGAAGAGGTCGTCGCCGACGAGCTGGACCTTGCCGCCGATGGATGCCGTGAGCGCGGCCCATCCCTCCCAGTCGTCCTCGGCGAGCGGGTCTTCGATCGAGACGAGCGGGTAGGCGGCGAGGAGTTCCTCGTAGTAGGCGCTCATCTCTGCGGCGGTGCGCGACTGCCCCTCGAATCGGTACGCCCCGTCGCGGAAGAACTCGGTCGAGGCGACGTCGAGGCCGAGGGCGATGTCGCTGCCGAGCGTGAAGCCGGCGTGCTGGATCGCCTCGGCGATGAAGTCGAGCGCCTCGCGGTTGTGGGCGAAGTCGGGGGCGAAGCCGCCCTCGTCGCCGAGGCCGGTCGAGAGGCCCTTCGCCTTCAGCAGGCCCTTGAGCGCGTGGTAGGTCTCCACGCCCCAGCGCAGGCCCTCCGAGAAGGTCTCCGCACCGATCGGCAGGATCATGAACTCCTGGATGTCGACGCCGTTGTCGGCGTGCGCGCCTCCGTTGATGATGTTCATCATCGGCACCGGCAGGGTGTGCGCGTTCGGCCCGCCGAGGTAGCGGAAGAGGGGCAGGTCGGCCGAGTCGGCTGCGGCCTTGGCGGCGGCCAGGCTCACGCCGAGGATCGCGTTGGCGCCCAGCCGGCTCTTGTTCTCGGTGCCGTCGGCGTCGATGAGGGTGCGGTCGATGACGCGCTGGTCGCTCGCGTCGAGGTCTTCGACGGCGGGCCCGAGCTCGTCGAGCACGGCATCCACCGCCTTCAGCACGCCCTTGCCGCCGTAGCGCTTCGGGTCGCCGTCGCGCAGTTCGTACGCCTCGAACGCGCCGGTGGATGCGCCGGACGGCACCGCGGCGCGGGCCAGCGATCCGTCGTCGAGCAGCACCTCGACCTCGACGGTCGGGTTGCCGCGCGAATCGAGGATCTCGCGCGCGCCGACTGCTTCGATGAATGCCACAGTGAACTCCTCTGTGATGGTGGGTGGAGGACGGCCCCTCAACGGTCCGGGGCCAGTCTACTGAGACGCGCGCGGCCGCCCCGCCGCCGGAGGGACGGGCGTCCGGCTCACGCGAGCGGGCGGAACTCGAGCTCGCCGGCCCGCGTCGCGTCGCCCACGAAGGCGAACTCCGCGAAGCCGTCGGCGGCGACCCGGTCCAGCAGCGCCTTCGTGTTCTTCACGCGGCGCTCGAAACGCACCCGGACCCCGTCTGCGACGAGCTCCCGCTTCAGCGCGAGCAGGCCGGCCGGGTCGGCGCCGGCCTCGTGCACGAGCACGACGGAGCGGGCCGCACCGGCATCCGCCTCGGGCAGCAGGTCGACGATGCGCTCGAAGCCGATCGAGAAGCCGCATGCGGGCACCTCGCTGCCGAGGAAGCGGCCGATCATGCGGTCGTATCGCCCGCCGCCGCCGAGGGAATAGCCGAAGTCGGAGTGGGCGATCTCGAAGATGGTGCCCGTGTAGTACCCCATGCCGCGCACGAGCGTCGGGTCGAAGGCGATGGATGCCCCGGGCAGCGCATCCCGCAGAGCCGCGAGTTCGGCGAAGGCTGCCTCGTCGAGCCAGGCCGGCGCCGCCTGCCCGACCGACCAGTCGGCGGCGGCGAGCGCGGCGATCTCCTCGGCGAGGCCCGGCCGGTCGATGCCGAGGCCGGCGAGTTCGGCCGCGACGCCTTCGGCGCCGATCTTGTCGAGCTTGTCGATGGCGATGAGCGCACGCTCCCGGCCGCCGGCGGGCACCTGCCACGTCTCGAGCAGGCGGGTGAGGATGCGCCGGTCGTTGATGCGGATGACGCAGCCGCCGAGGCCGAGGGCGTCGAGGGTCGCGAGGGTCGCGGTGAGCAGTTCGAGTTCGGCGAGGCTCGTCGCGTCGCCGATGATGTCGATGTCGCACTGCACGAACTGCCGGTAGCGGCCCTTCTGGGGGCGCTCGGCGCGCCACACGGGCGCGATCTGGATCGAGCGGAACACGGGCGGCAGCGCGGCGCGGTGGGTGGCGTAGAAGCGCGCGAGCGGCACCGTGAGGTCGTAGCGGAGGCCGAGGTCGGCGAGGCTCAGGGCATCGCCGGAGGCTGCCGCCCGAGCGAGGTCGTCCGAGGTCAGGCCACGGCGCATGACGGCGAAGGCGAGCTTCTCGTTGTCGCCGCCGAGGCCGGCGTGCAGCCGGGAGGAGTCCTCCATGACCGGGGTCTCGATCTCGTCGAAACCGTGCACGCGGTAGACGTCGCGGATGACGCCGAGGGCGTGCTCGCGGCGGGCCTTCTCGGCGGGCAGGAAATCGCGCATGCCGCGCGGGGGCGTCACGGTCTGGGCCATGGCCCCATTCTTCCAGGTGCGTGCGGGTGCGGATGCCGTGGCGCGACGCGCCTGCGCTTCGCTACACTCGGCCGCAGCCGCTCGGCCCGCGGGGCCGACACCCGATGAGGAGGGCCATGCCCGATCCGATTCCCGCCGGCATCCGCGCCCAGCATCTCGCGCGATCCTTCGGCGATGTGCACGCCGTCCGCGATGCGAGCTTCGAGGTCGGGCCCGGCACCGTCGCCGGCCTCATCGGCCCGAACGGCTCCGGCAAGACCACGCTGCTGCTCATGCTCGCGACCCTCCTCGCCCCGGACGCCGGCAGCATCCGCATCGGCGGGCTCGATCCGGTCGCCGAACCCCGCGCGGTCCGCGAACGCATGGGGTGGATGCCGGACGCCCTCGGCGTCTGGCCGAGCCTCACGGTACGGGTCGCGCTCGAGATGAGCGGCCGCATGTACGGCCTCGGCCGCGCCCGGGCCGCCGAACGGGCCGCGGAGCTCATCCGCCTCGTCGACCTCGTGCCGCTCGCCGAGCAGCCGGCACGCGTGCTCTCCCGCGGGCAGAAGCAGCGCCTGAGCCTCGCCCGCGCGCTCGTGCACGACCCGGCCGTGCTGCTCCTGGACGAACCGGCCTCGGGCCTCGACCCCGCCGCCCGCGTCGCGCTCCGGGTGCTCGTGCGTCGCGTCGCCGCCGAGGGCAAGACCGTGCTCGTCTCCAGCCACGTGCTCGCCGAGCTCGAGGAGATGGCCGACACGGCCGTCTACCTCTCGGGCGGGGTGACGGCGGCGGCGGATGCCGTGGCGCGCGCGGCCCGGGCGAGCCGCGACTGGCGCATCCGCTCCCTCGATCCCGCCGCGCTCGCCGCCGCGCTGGAGGCGGCCGGGTACGGCGAGCACGCCCGCGTCGACCGCGGGGAGACGATCGTGCCCGTGACCGACGAGGCCGCGGCGGCGCAGCTGCTGGCCCATCTCACGGCGGCCGGAGTGCCGATCGTCGCCTACGGGCCGGCGGTCGGAGACCTGGAGCACGTCTTCCTCGACCTGAACGGAGAGCGCCCGTGATCGGGTTCTGGCGGGGCACCGGCCTCATCGTCGCGCTGGACCTGCGACAGCGCGTGCGCGGCGTCGCCTGGTACGTGCTGCTCGGCATCTTCGTGTTCCTGATCTTCCTCGTCGCCGTGCTGCTCACGATGGCCACGGACGCCTGGGAGGCCGGCGGCGGCGGGGTGTTCTCGACGATCGTCTTCTTCGTGCTGCTGCTCGGCACGCTCGTCTCGCCGGCGATGTCGGGCAACGCGATCAACGGCGACCGCGAGCAGGGCACCCTCGCGACGACGCAGGTGACGCTCGTGACGACCGGGCAGATCGTCGTCGGCAAGTGGATCGCGGCGTGGCTGACGGCCCTCGCCTTCCTGGCCGCCGCGGTGCCGTTCCTCGTCTACGGGCTCGTGCTCGGCGGGGTCTCGGGGTGGACGATCGCGCTGTCGATCTTCGTCACCGCGGTCGAGCTCGGCGTCGTCGCCGCGGTCGGCGTGGGGCTGTCGGGGGTGCTCGTGAAGCCGCTCTTCTCGGTGGTCGTCACCTATCTCGTGGTCGCGGCCTTGTCGATCGGCACCCTCATCGCCTTCGGCCTGGGCGGCACCGCCGTGCAGTCGACGGCGACGGTGACGCAGAAGATGGTCGACTGGTCGAAGCTCGACGCGAACGGCGAGGTTCCGGGCGGCGGACCCGTCCCCTGCCTGCCGACCGAGACGAACACGTACCAGGTGCCGCGCTACGACCTCGTCTGGGGTTTCCTCGCCGCAAACCCGTACGTCGTGGTGGCGGATGCCGCCGCCACCGATTTCACCGACGACGGCGAGCCCCGCGACCTCTTCGGATGGATCTCGGTCGCCGTGCGGCAGGCGCAGCAGCCGCCCGAACTCGATCAGGTCATCGACGCCTGCGCGACCTTCCGGAGCGGGGAGCCCGAGTCGTACGAGTCGCAGACGCCGAAGGAGATCTTCGACGCGGCCGTGCCGTCGTGGTTCGTCGGCCTCGGCATCCACGTGCTGCTCGGCGCCGGCGCGCTCTGGTGGGCCTGGGCCCGCACCCGGACGCCCGCCAAACGCCTGTCGGCCGGCAGCCGCATCGCCTGAAACCCTCCGCCGCCCGGAGCCGCCGCCTCCGCTCGGATCCGCGGTCTGTCGGCCGGCAGCCGCGTCGCCTGAGCCTCAGGCGTCGGCGCCGCTGCCCGCCGCCTCGGCGCGGCGCACCTCGCCCGCGAAGGCGCGGATCGCGCCGCGCAGGGCCCGCTCGGGGTCGAGGCCCTTCGCCCGGGCGGCCGCGACGATGCCGAAGAGCTCGGCGCCGAGCGCCTCCTCGTCGGCGGCATCGGCGGCCGGGCCCGTACCGGCATCCGGAGCCACGCCGAGCTTGCCGGCCTTGCCGATGACCTTGTCGGCGAGGGCGAGCGCCGGCATCCCGGCCGGCACACCGTCGAGCACGCTCGTGCGGTGCGGCTTCTCGGCCCGCTTCAGCTCCTCCCAGAACCCCATGACGTCCTCGGCGGTCTCGGCCTCGCGGTCGCCGAAGACGTGCGGGTGGCGGCCGATCATCTTCGCCGTCATGTGCCGGGCGACGTCGTCGATGTCGAAGCCCTCGCCCGGCGTATGCGCGGCGATGTCGGCGTGGAAGAGCACCTGGTAGAGCACATCGCCGAGCTCTTCGACGAGTTCGGCGCGGTCGCCCGACTCGATCGCCTCGACGAGTTCGTAGCACTCCTCGACGAGGTACCGCACGAGGGAGGCGTGGGTCTGCTCCGCATCCCACGGGCATCCGTCGGGCGCGCGCAGACGCTGGACGGTGTCGATCAGTTCGTCGAGTCCCGGATGCCGGGGGGCGGTCTCCGTCATCGCCCCAGCCTACGGCCGGGCGGCCGGCACGGCGGCCTGCTCGCAGCGCGTAGACTGACCCGCGGAGTGCCGGGAAGTCTGGTCGGCCGACGCGGATGCGTCGACGATGTTCCCGACCTCCCGAAAGGCTCCGGCATGCGACTGCTCCGTTCCGAGCGATTCTCCGCCCTCCTCCTGCTCCTGGCCGCCGTCCTCGGCCTCGTCCTCGCGAACACCGCGATCGGCCCCGGCCTCCTCGAGCTGAAGGGCGCGCACCTCGGCTGGGCGGCGATCGGCCTCGACCTCTCGATCGGGCACTGGGTGAGCGACGGGCTGTTGGCGATCTTCTTCTTCATCGTCGCCGTGGAGCTCCGCCGCGAACTCGTCGTCGGCGAGCTCGCGAGCCCCGCGAAGGCGCTGCTGCCGGCGATCGCGGCCGCCGGCGGCGTCATCACACCGGCCCTCGTCTACCTGCTGATCGCCGTGGTGCTGCCCGGTGGCACCGGCGGGGCGGGCCTCGAGGCCGGCTGGCCGATCCCGACCGCGACCGACATCGCCTTCGCGCTCGGCGTGCTCGGCCTGTTCGGCCGGTGGATCCCGGGCCGGGTCCGCGTGTTCCTCCTCGCGCTGGCCGTGCTGGACGACCTCGTCGGCATCCTCATCATCGCCTTCTTCTTCACCGACACCGTCGAACTGCCCTTCCTCGGGCTCGCGGCCGCGTGCGTGGCCGTGTTCGGGGTGCTGAGCCGCATGCTGAAGCCGCGTGCGGCGTGGATGCTGGCGCGTCGCCCGGCCTGGCCGATCGCGCTCGCCCTCGTGGTGCTCGGGGTGCTCGCCTGGTACTTCGTGCTGCGCTCGGGGGTGCACGCGACGATCGCCGGCGTGCTGCTCGGCCTCGTCATCGCCCGCAGCCCGGGCGCGCACGCCGAGCACCGCCTCGAACCCTTCTCGAACGGCATCGTGCTGCCGCTGTTCGCGTTCTCGGCCGCGGCGGTCGCGATCCCCGCCGTCGCCCCCGCCGAGCTCTCCCCCGCGTTCTGGGCGATCGTCGTCGCGCTGCCGGTCGGCAAGATCGTCGGCATCACCCTGTTCGGCACCGTCGGCGGGCTGATCGCCGCGAGGCGCTCGGGTCCGAGTGCGAGGATCCCGACGGTCGACGTGATCGTCGTCGGCGTGCTCGGCGGCATCGGCTTCACCGTCGCGCTGCTCATGAACGAGCTCGCCTTCGGGCGCAGCCACGCGGTCGCCGATCAGGGCACGCTCGCGGTGCTCCTCGGCTCGGGCATCGCGATGCTCGCCTCGGCCTTCGCGGTCACCGCCCGCTCCCGCCACTACGCGCGCACCCTCGCCCGCCGCGGCTGAGCCCGCCGCGCCTGACCGGCCGGCCGCGCCTGATCAGCCCGCCGCGGCTGAACAGCCTGCCGGGCCGGAGCCCGCCCGGCCTCAGGCGCCGGCCGCCTCCGCGCCGGCCGCCGCCGCATCCGCGGCCGGCTCGGGCGGCGGGAAGATCGCCGTCAGGAGCTTGCCGACCCAGGCGAGCAGTTCGGCATCGCCGGCCGCCTCGGGCATCGGCACGAGGATGACGTCGTTCTGCGCGAACACCTTCGCCCCCGGGTAGAGGCGTTCGAGCCGCACGCGCTTGGAGTCGGGCAGCTTCGCGGGCGCGATCCGCAGCTTCGATCCGGTCGCGACGAGGTCGCTGAGGCCGGCCAGCTGCGCCTGCCGCCGGAGGCGCGAAACGGCGATGAGCCGCTGCACCGCCTCGGGCGCTTCGCCGTACCGGTCGGCGAGCTCGTCGGCGACCTCGCCGATCTGCCCGTCGCCGGCCGCCGGACCGCTCGCCGCCGAAAGCTTCTGGTACGCCTCGAGCCGCAGGCGCTCGGAGTCGATGTACTCCTCGGGGATGTGCGCATCCACCGGCAGCTCGAGGCGCAGCTCGGTCTGGCCTTCGGCGACGTCCCCGCGGAACGCCGAGACGGCCTCGCCGATCATCCTGAGGTACAGGTCGAAGCCGACGCCGGCGATGTGCCCGGCCTGCTCGGCGCCGAGCAGATTGCCCGCCCCGCGGATCTCGAGATCCTTCAGGGCGATCTGCATGCCGCCGCCGAGCTCGTTGTTGGCGGCGATCGTCTCGAGCCGGTCGGCGGCCGTCTCGGTCAGCGGCTTCGCACCGTCCCACAGGAAGTAGGCGTAAGCGCGCTCGCGCCCGCGACCGACGCGCCCGCGTAGCTGGTGCAGCTGGCTGAGCCCGTACTTATCGGCGCGGTCGATGATGATCGTGTTCGCGTTGGCGATGTCGAGGCCGGTCTCGATGATCGTGGTCGAGACGAGCACGTCGAACTTGCGCTCCCAGAAGTCGACGACGATCTGCTCGAGCACCGACTCGGGCAGCTGCCCATGGGCGACGGCGATGCGCGCTTCGGGCACGAGCTCGGCCAGTTGCGCGGCGACCCGGTTGATCGACGACACCCGGTTGTGGACGAAGAACACCTGGCCTTCGCGGATGAGTTCGCGGCGGATCGCGGCGGCGACCTGCCGCTCCGAGTACTGGCCGACGTAGCTGAGGATCGGGTGGCGGTCTTCGGGCGGGGTCGCAAGCGTCGACATCTCGCGGATGCCGGTGACGGCCATCTCCAGGGTGCGCGGGATGGGGGTGGCGCTCATCGCGAGGATGTCGACGTTGGTCTTCAGCTTCTTCAGCTGATCCTTGTGCTCGACGCCGAATCGCTGCTCCTCGTCGACGATGAGGAGGCCGAGGTCCTTGAAGCGCACCTTCTCGGTGAGGATGCGGTGGGTGCCGATGACCATGTCGACGGATCCGTCGGCCAGGCCCGCGAGCGCCTCGCGCGCCTCCTTGTCGCTCTGGAAGCGGCTGAGGGCCCGCAGTTGCACGGGGAAGCCGGCGAAGCGTTCGCCGAAGGTCTCCATGTGCTGTTTGACGAGCAGGGTCGTCGGCACGAGCATCGCGACCTGCTTGCCCTCCTGGATCGCCTTGAAGGCGGCGCGCACGGCGACCTCGGTCTTGCCGAAGCCGACGTCGCCGGCCAGCAGCCGGTCCATCGGGATCGGCCGCTCCATATCGGCCTTGACCTCGTCGATGGTCTGCAGCTGGTCGGGGGTCTCGGCGTACGGGAAGGCCTCTTCGAGCTCTCGCTGCCAGGGGGTGTCGGGGCCGAAGGCGTGGCCTTTGGCGGCCATGCGCGCCGAGTAGAGCTTCACGAGCTCGACGGCGATATCGCGCACGGCCTTGCGGGCCCGGCCCTTGGCCTGCGCCCAGTCGCTGCCGCCCATCTTCGAAAGCGCCGGCGCCTCGCCGCCGACGTAGCGGCTCAGGAGGTCGAGCTGGTCGGTCGGCACGTAGAGGCGATCGCCGGGCTGGCCGCGCTTGGAGGGCGCGTATTCGAGCACGAGGTATTCGCGCACGGCCTTGGGCTGCTGCTGGATGCCGGCGGTGCGGCTGGGCCCCTTGGGTCGCGTGCCGGTGGCGACCTCGCGCTGCACCATCTCGACGAAGCGGCCGATGCCGTGGGTCTGGTGCACGACGAAGTCGCCGGGCTTCAGCTGCAGCGGGTCGACGACGTTGCGGCGGCGGGTCGCGAGCTTCTTGGCCTGCCGGTTCTCATAGCCGGCGGTCCGCCCGTAGAACTCGGATTCCGACAGCAGGCCGAGGCGGGCCTCGGGCACCTCGAAGCCTCGGGCGGCGGATGCCTGCACGAGGTAGGCGACGCCCGCCTCGGGCTCGGCGGGCATCTCGTCCACGATGCGCCCCGCGAGTTCGTGCTCGGCGAGCACATCGCGGGCACGCTCGACGAGGCCGACCCCCGCACTGGCGATCACGAGGCTCCAGCCCTCGCGGAGGCGCGCGCCGACGTGCGCGACCGCCCCTTCGAGGTTGCCCTGGAAGCTCGGCATGGCGTCGGCGGCGACGCGGACGTAGGCCTCGCCGGGGCCCTGCGCGGCCGCTGCTGCGGCGGCATCCTGCAGTTCCTCGAGCGCGTCGCCCTGGTCGAATGCGCTGAAGGTCCACCACACGCGCCCCGGGTCGGCCTCGCCCGGTGCGCTGTAGAGGGCGGCCTCGCGCAGTTCGCGGAGGGTGAGGAAGTCGCCGGCGGCGAGGTCGATGGGGGTTTCCGCTCCGGCGGTCGCGGCGACCCAGGCGGCGGCGAGGAACTCCCGGTTCGTCTCGGCGAGGCTCACCGCCCGGCTCTCGACGCGCTCGGGGGCGAGGACGGCGACGGCGGCGCCGGCCGGCAGGTAGTGCGTGATCGGTACGAGGCGTTCGAGCAGGGCCGGCGCGAGCGATTCCATGCCCTCGGCCGGGATGCCCTCGGCGATCTTCTCGAGGAGGCCCGCGATGCTCGGGAACTCGTGCACCATCTCGCGGGCGCGCTGCCGCACCGAGGGGGTGAGCAGCAGCTCACGGCTCGGGGCGAGGCGGACGTACTCGACGGGCTCCGGCAGCGAGCGCTGGTCGGCGACCGAGAATGCGCGCACCTCCTCGACCTCGTCGCCGAAGAACTCGACGCGGAGCGGGTGGTCGGCGGTCGGCGGGAACACGTCGAGGATGCCGCCGCGCACCGCGAACTCGCCGCGCCGGGCCACCATGTCCACGCGCGCATAGGCGAGGTCGACGAGCCGGCGGGCGATCTCGGCGAGGTCGTGCCCGCGCTCCCCGGCTCGCAGCACGATCGGCTCGATCTCGGCGAGGTTGTCGGCGAGGGGCTGCAGGGCGGCGCGCACCGAGGCGACGACGACGAGCGGGTGGGTCTCGGCCCGGTCGGCGTACTCCCTGAGGCGTCTGAGGGCGTGCAGGCGCCGCCCGACGGTCTCGGCCGAGGGGCTCAGCCGTTCGTGCGGCAGCGTCTCCCACGCCGGGAACTCGAGGAGTTCCACCTCACCGAGGTAGGGCTCGAGGGACTGCCCGAAGGCCTCGCCCTCACGGCTCGTCGCGGTCACGACGAGGGCGACGGGCGGCCGGCCCGCGTCTCTGCGCCGTTCGATGAGGCCGGCGACGAGGGGGGCGTCGAGCCCGACGGGGGCGGAGAATTCGGCGCTGCGGCCGGCATGCGCGAGCGCGCCGTCGACCGTGGAGGCGCGCGAAAGCGCCGTGAGCAAGCCGTGAAGAGTCACCGCAGAAGTCTACGCGGCACCCCCGACACGGCCCCTGGCCACGAGCTCCCGTTCGCAGGTGCAGCCTCGCGCACGGTTCACGCCGGCGAGTGGAAGCGCTGCTGCGCGGCGGTGAGCCCGTCTGCGACGACGGCCTCCACGGCATCCGCCGCATCGCCGATGAGCACGGGCAACGAGGCCCGTTCGGCCGTGCCGAAGGGCTTCAGCACGAAATCCGCCGCGTCCTGCCGCCCGGGCGGGCGGCCGATGCCGACGCGCACGCGCGTGAACTCGGGCGAGCCGAGCGCCTGGGCGATGTCGCGGATGCCGTTGTGGCCGCCGTGGCCGCCGCCGCGTTTCAGCTTGATCGCGTCGAAGGGGATGTCGAGTTCGTCGTGCAGCACGATGATGCGCTCGGGCGGCACCGAATAGAACTTCGCGAGCGCTGAGACGGGCCCGCCGGAGGTGTTCATGTAGCTGTTGGGTTTGGCGACGACGAGCTTCGGCCCGCCGGGGGCGAGGAAGCCTTCGGCCACGCGCGAGGGCGTCTTGTGCCGCTTGAACGCGGCGCCGATGCGGGCGGCGAGTTCGTCGGCGACCATCTGGCCGACGTTGTGCCGGGTGGCCGCGTAGCGGTCGCCGGGGTTGCCGAGGCCGACGACGAGCCAGGTGTTCTCGGCCATCGCCGGGTCCTTCCGTCCGTGCGTGCGGCGGAACCAGGCCATGCCGTGCTCCGTTCGCGAGTGGATGCCGGGCCGGGGCCGGCCCCGATCAAGGGTACCGGCCCCGGCTGCGGCCTACTCGAACGTCGCCTGGTGGGAATCGTCGTACCGGATGGTGTCCGAGGTCATCCCGAGCAGCGGCAGCGAGATCGTCAGCAGCCCGGCGAGCGACTCGGGCGTCGGTTCGCTCAGCGTGTCGATGACCCGCTTCGCCCCGTTCTCGAGGATGCCCGTGATCGAGGGCGAGTAGATCACGACGTTGCCCTCGACGGTGAGCGTCGTCGCCGTGTTCCGCAGGCCGCCGTCGCCCGAGGGCACGTCGAGGGTGAAGTCGCCGACGACGACCTTGTCGGCCTCGATGCGCAGGGCTCGCTCGGTCGTGCCGTCGATGAGCGGCACGGTCACGATCGAGATGCCGCTGAGCCCCTCGATCCAGATCGACCCGCCCGACATCTGCGCGGGCTCGGTCGTGAAGGCCTGCCCGGAGGTGTCGGTCGGCGCCGGTGGCGGAGTCGCCGGCGCGGCCGGATCGGCCGGCTTCGACGGATCGGCCGGGTCGGCCGGTGCGGCCGTCTCGCCCGGGGCGGGCGTCTCGGTCGGAGCCGGCGTCTCGCCGGGATCCGGCTCGGGCGCCTCCTCGCATTCCTCCATGCCGAACAGGCGCCCCCACCACGGATCGATGGGGCAGTCGCCGACGGTTTCGGCGCGCACCGCGCCTGCGGCCGGCCCCGCCGCCTGGGCGGGGCCGGCGATGCCGACGAGGAGCGCGGCCAGGCCCACCCCGGCGATGACCGGTCGTGCGGCCCTCATGCGCTCGTCCGTTCCGCGTCGGCCTCGGGCACGAGGTGCAGGGCGACCGGCTCCTCCGCCTCGGCTGCCGTCTCGCCGGCCGACTCCGCGTCGCGGCGGGCACGGCGCCCGCGGCGGGCGGTGCCCCCGGGCATCCACGACACGATGACGACGCCGCCGACGCAGCCGAGGACGAACCCGACGAAGAAGCCGCCGAGGTTCACCGACACGAGCGAATACACCGAGGCCACGAGCGCGATCACCCCGTAGAAGATGTGCTGCTTGGGCATCAGCATCGCCAGCAGCCCCGTCAGCGAGACGATCGCCGGCAGCAGGGTCGCCTGCATGCCCTCGACGCCGACCTGCACGTGCATATTGCCGAGGTCGAGCTGGCTCGAGAAGAACAGCGCGACTCCGGCGACGATCGTGATCAGCCCCCCAACCGAGGGCCTGCTGCGCATCCACCGCCCGAAGGCGCCGGGCTCGTGCCCGGCCCTGTCGCGCCCGGCCGCCTCGTTCGCCTCCTCTTCGCCGGCCGCCGCCTCGTCCGCCGGGCGCGGCCGACGGCTCAGAAGCACTCGTCCCCGTCCGTCAGCTGCAGGTGCAGGCCGTTCAAGGTGAAGACGCCGGCGTGCGTGGACCATGCGGTCTGGCGGAGGCCGGCGATGCTGATCGAGTCGGAGTCCTGCGCGAAGCCGCCCGCCTCGCCCTTGGCGGGGGTGTTGACGGTGGATGCGTCGACGCCGATGCGGATGTTGCCGAACTCCGCGTCGCCCTGCAGGTCGGTCAGGCCGATCTGCAGATCGGTCGCGGTCGCGGGATTGCCGTCGCCGCCGGCGTGGATCAGCAGCCCCACCGTGCCGAGCGGGGTCTCGGTCACGACCGACTGGCAGAGCTCGGCGAGGGAGGCGGAGCCGATGTTCGAGATCGCGACGGGATGCGGGGTGCCGTCCTCCTCGCTGGCCACGCCCGCGTACTGCGAGAACCCGGTGCCCTCCAGCTGGGCGGCCGAGATCTTGAACTGGCTGCCCGAGACGGCGAACGAGACGGGGACCTGGCCGTTGGCGACACCCGCCAGCACCAGGCTCGCGGCGACGCCGACCGGCACCGCGGCGAGGGCGACGCGGCCTGCGCGCGAGCCCGTGAGAGACGAGAGCTTCATGGATCCTCCTCGATGCAAAGAAGCGATGCGCCGCTCGCGCGGCGACACGGCGACGACGTCGGCGTCGTCACCCGAACGAGGGTAGACGGATTATTGACCGGCCGTCAATAACCGATCCGCGCCGGCTCCGCGCCGGTCGCCGATACCCTCGAAGCATGCCTGCTCCACGAGCCGCCGCCTCGGGACGACGCGCACGACTCACCCCCGAAGAACGCCGCGCCCAGCTCGTCGCCCTCGGCGTCGCAGCCCTGGCCGAACACCCCCTCGGCGAGATCAGCCTCGAGGCCCTCGCCGCCGATGCCGGGGTCTCCCGCGGCCTCGTGTTCCACTACTTCGGCTCGAAGCAGGGCCTCAGCCGCGAACTCGTCCGCACCGCCCGCGACAGCATGCTGCGGGCCACCGAGCCGCGGCCCGAACTGGAGCCCCTCCCCCGCCTGCACGACACCCTCGAGCGCACCGTCGGCTTCGTGCGCGACCACGGCGGCACCTTCTTCTCGCTCGTGCGCGGCACCGCCAGCGGCGACCCCGAGATCCGCGCCGTCGTCGAACAGGCCCGGGTGCTGCAGACCGACCGCGTCACCGCGCTCTTCGTCGACCGGGGCATCGAGGTCTCCGAATCTCTGAGGTTCGGCCTGCGCGCCTGGATCGCCTTCGTCGAGCAGATGCTCGTGGATGCCGTGCACGGCGCCGGGCGGCCCGCACCCGAGATCGTCGCGCTGCTGGAAGGCACGCTCGCCGGCATCGTCCGCGAGATCGAGCCTGAGGCGGCCGCCGCCTTGTTCGGGTAGCCGGGCATCCACTCGCGGACCCCACCCGAACCTCCGGGAACGACGACGGGCCCGGGGCGCTCTCGCGCACCCGGGCCCGTGTGGGAACCTGCGGACTTACTCCGCCGACTCGCCTTCGGCTTCGGCGGTCTCGCCCTCGGCGACCTCCCCGCCCTCGGCCTCTTCGCCCTCGACCTCGGGCTCTTCGCCCAGGTCGACCTTCTGCGGCACGTGGACGTTCACGACGAGCGTCTCAGGGTCGGTGAGGAGCGCGGCACCGCGGGGCAGCGTGACCTCCTGCGCGAGGATCTGAGTGCCCTCTTCGAGGCCCTCGACGTCGACGACGACCGACTCGGGGATGTGCGTGGCCTCGACCTCGAGCAGCAGCGACTTGGCGTCGAGGTCGGCGATGGTGCCGGAGAAGGGCTCGCCCTGCACGTGCACGGGAACCTCGACCTGGACCTTCTCGCCGCGCTTGACGACGATGAGGTCGAGGTGCTCGATGATCTGGTGCACCGGGTCCTTCTGCACGTCCTTCACGAGGGCGAGCTGGCTCTTGCCGGAGATCTGCACGTCGAGCACGGCGTTCGCCTTGCGGAGCAGGAGGCCGGTCTCGTGGGCGGGCAGCGTGAGGTGCACCGGCTCGGTGCCGTGGCCGTAGAGCACGGCGGGGATCTTGCCGGCGGCGCGGATCTTGCGGGCCGCGCCCTTGCCGAACACGTCGCGGGGTTCTGCGACGATCTTGTTGTCTTCGTCCATGGTGGTCTCCTTCGGGCCTTCACGCCCTGTCGATCGGGGTTGTCTTCAACTCGAACGCGCGGCACTTGATGAGCGCTGGTGCGTGAGGAAACGCCGTGAAGCCGTTTGCCACCGCGTCGATCACGGACGACGGGCTCTCGCCCGACATCCCTCGCCGAAGTTCAATCGCCCAGCCTACCAGGCTCGCCTTCGGCCAGGCGCTCGAGGATCCCATCGACGATCTCGCCCGGCGGCGGCCCGATCGTCACGTCGAACCCGGCCTCATCGGCCTCGAGCGGTTCGAGCGTGGCGAGCTGCCCGTCGAGCAGGCGCGCGGGCATGAACTCGTGGTCGCGGCCCGCGAGCCGCTGCCGCAGCAGCGACC
This sequence comes from Agromyces archimandritae, assembly GCF_018024495.1. NCBI lineage: Bacteria > Bacillati > Actinomycetota > Actinomycetes > Micrococcales > Microbacteriaceae > Agromyces > Agromyces archimandritae. The sequence goes on along the minus strand of NZ_CP071696.1, from coordinate 2,774,663 downwards.
GCGTGCCGGCCGGATGCACGAACACCGCATCCGGCACCGCTTCGCGCACCCGGTCGCGATACCGGCGGCGGAGCGCCGAGCAGGCGAGCACCACGGGCGGCGGGGCCGCCGCGAAGGCCGCCGCCACGGCATCCAGCCACGGCCGCCGATCGTCGTCGTCGAGCGGCATGCCCGAGGCCATCTTGCGTCGGTTCGCCTCGGGATGCAGATCATCGGCGTCGATGAACACGGCGCCGAGACGCTCGGCCAGCAGCCGCCCGAGCGTCGACTTGCCGGAGCCCTGCACCCCCATCACGACGAGGCGCTGCGGGGTCGACGGCTGCGGGGCGGGATCCATGCCGCAAGCGTACGCGGCAGCGCGACGTGCCGACCGCGAGGCGCCGCCCCCGCCCGGGGCGCACCTCACCGCCACTCCCCGCAACAGTGAGGTGCGGTCGCAGTACGCTGGAGCCGAACCCGCTTCCACTACCGAGGAGAACCTCCGTGCCTGCAACCGGAACCGCGAACATCGGGGTCGTCGGCCTCGCCGTCATGGGCTCGAACCTGGCCCGCAATCTGGCGAGCCGCGACGGCAACACCGTCGCCGTGTTCAACCGCTCCCCCGAGCGCACGCGCACCCTCGTCTCCGAGCATCCCGAAGCCGGGTTCGTCGCGAGCGAGACGTACGACGACTTCGTCGCCTCGCTCGCCAAGCCCCGCACGGCGATCATCATGGTGCAGGCCGGTCGCGGCACCGACGCGGTCATCGCCGAGCTCGCCGCCCGCTTCGAGCCGGGCGACATCATCGTCGACGGCGGCAACGCGAACTTCCACGACACCATCCGCCGCGAGGCCGAGCTGAAGCCCACCGGCATCCACTTCGTCGGCATGGGCGTCTCCGGCGGCGAGGAGGGCGCGCTGAACGGCCCCTCGATCATGCCAGGCGGCACGGCGGAGTCCTACGAGACGCTCGGCCCGATCCTGAAGACCATCGCCGCCAAGGCCCCCGAAGACGGCGAGCCGTGCGTCACGCATGTCGGCACCGACGGCGCCGGCCACTTCGTGAAGATGGTGCACAACGGCATCGAGTACGCCGACATGCAGCTCATCGCCGAGGCCTACGACCTCATCCGGCACGGCACCGGCAAGTCGCCCGCCGAGATCGCCGACATCTTCGCCGCGTGGAACACCACCGAGCTGGAGAGCTACCTCATCGAGATCACCGCCGAGGTGCTGCGCCAGGTCGACGCCGCCACCGGCGAGCCGCTCGTCGACGTCATCCTCGACCAGGCCGGCGCCAAGGGCACCGGCGCCTGGACCGTGCAGAACGCCCTCGACCTGGGCGTGCCCGTCTCCGGCATCGCCGAGGCCGTCTTCGCCCGCTCGCTGTCCTCGAAGCCCGCGCAGCGCGCGGCCGCGCAGGCTCTGCCCGGCCCGGCCGTCGCCTGGAAGGCCGACGACGCCGACGTCTTCATCGACGAGGTTCGCAGGGCCCTCTACGCGTCGAAGATCATCGCCTACTCGCAGGGCTTCGACGAGATCATCGCCGGGGCCGAGCAGTTCGGCTGGAACATCGACAAGGGCGAGATCGCGAAGATCTGGCGTGCCGGCTGCATCATCCGCGCCCGCTTCCTCAACCGCATCGCCGACGCCTACGCCGACGACCCCGAGCTCGTCGCCCTCGTCGTCGCCCCGTACTTCCGCGACGCCGTCGCCGAGGCCGAGGGCGCCTGGCGCAAGGTCGTCGCCACGGCCGCGCTCGCGGGCATCCCCACGCCGGCGTTCTCCTCGTCGCTCGCCTACTACGACGGCCTGCGCGCCAAGCGCCTGCCCGCCGCGCTCATCCAGGGCCAGCGCGACTTCTTCGGCGCGCACACCTACAAGCGTGTCGACAAGGACGGCGTCTTCCACACGCTGTGGTCGGGCGACCGCAGCGAGATCGAGACCGAGCCGAGCTGGCACTGAACGACGACACCCACCCCGAACTCGCCGGCTACGAACCGCACGGCGAGTCCTCGCCGTTCGCCCGCCGGAGGCGCGTGATCCGCTGGGTCGTGCTCGTGGCGCTCGTCGCCCTCGTCCTGCCCGTCGTGCTCTCGACCGTCTCGGTGTCGCATTCGACGGCGGTCGCCGTCTGCAATGTGCATGCGCGGGCGTTCGACGACGACGCCGTCGGCGTCGTGCGCTTCGAGCTCTTCGGGGCAGGAGCCCCCGGCTGGGCGTGCGACGCCCGTGAGGAGGGCGGGCGCACCGTTCCGCTCGGCAACCTCGGGCCGTTCCCGGTGATGCCGCGGATCGTGCCGGGCGTCGGCGTCTAACGGGTCGTCTCGGGGCCGGCGCGGTGGATGCCGGTGCGGCGCCGGGTCCGGCTACTCAGCCGGTGCCGTGCCGCTGATCGAATCGGGCTGCAGCACCGCGAACAGGTGCGCGCGCCTGGCGCCGTCGGGGCGGGTCTCGGGGCGGTCGGTGCGCTCCTCGAAACGTTCGAGGATCGCGAGGAGGTCCGCCTTGAGTTCGGCGAGCTCGTCGTCGGTCGCCCAGAAGTCGGCGGTCGTCATCATGGCCGCCTGCACCCGGCGCTCGTCGACGTCGGTGACGGCGAGCTGATCCTGCAGCCAGGCGCGCGCGCGGCGCGCCTCGTGATCGATCATCGCCTCGCCGAGGGCCGCCGAGGAGGCGAGCCCGTCGTGCTCGGCGAGATCGGGCTCCGTCGCCCAGAAGCTCTCGCGGATGCGCCACGGTTTCTCGCGGCCGCGCGGCTCTGCGCGTTCGATGTAGCCGTACTTCTCGAGCATGCGCAAGTGGAACGAGCAGCTCGCCGCCGACTCGCCGACGGCTTCGCCGGCCTCGGTCGCGGTGAGCTCGCCGTGGTTCCGCAGGGCCTCGAGCAGGGCGAGGCGGATCGGGTGCGCGAGCGCGCGGATGCGCGCCGGGTCGGAGATGCTCGCGGGGGCATCGCGTGCGGCATCCACCGGCGGCTCGCGCGTCTCGCTCATGCGCTCGACCCTACCCGCCGCCGCCCGGCCATGCCCGCCAGGGCGATCACCGCGAGCATGGCGACGTTCACGACGATGAGCCAGCGGTAGTCCACGGCGGCGAGCACCCCGGCGCCGAGGACCATCGCGATCGACTGCGGGGCGGCCGTCGCGATGCCGAACGCCGCCGAGACGCGCCCCTGCAGGCGCGAGGGCACGAGCCGCTGCCGGAGCGTCGTCGCCGCGACCATCATCCAGGTGACGGCGAAGCCGATGAGCACGCATCCGGCGATGAGCACGGCGACGTGCGAGCCGAGGAGGCTGAGGGCGCCGACGGCCATCAGCCAGACCGAGATCAGCAGGGTGCGGCGTTCGCCGAGCCGGCCGATGACGCGCGCCGCGGTCGCCCCGGCGAACAGGGAGCCGACGCCCTGGACGGTGACGATGACGCCGATCCACGCGGCCGGCAGGCCGAAGCCGAGTTCGAGGGCCGGGAAGACGGCGACGTTGCCGAGGCCGGTGGATGCGATGACGACCGCGAGCATGACGACCGTCGGCAGCAGGCCGGGTGTTCGGCCGATGGCCCGGAACCCGGCGCCGAGCTCGCGGAGGTAGGAGCCGCGGTCCTCGGCCGATTCCGGTTCGGACTCGACGATGCGCAGGCGGGTGAGCAGCACCCCCGAGACGAGGAAGCACAGGCCGGTGACGACGATGACGAGATGCGCGCCGAAGGCCGAGTAGAGCGCGGCGCCGGCGAGCGGGGCGACGAGGCGGGCGGCCTGGTCGATCGTGGCGAGCAGTCCGTTGCCGCCGGCGAGCTCTTCATCCGGCAGCAGGTCGCGGATGACGCCCGACTGCGCGGCGCCGGTCAGGTAGCCGATCGCGCCGTAGACGAAGCAGACGACATGGACGATCCACACCCGGTCCGCGTCGACGAAGAGCAGGGCGGCGACCACGGGCACGAGGGCGAAGTTCGCCCAGGCCAGCAGGGGTGCGCGGCGCACCCGGTCGGCGATCTGCCCGAGCACGGGCGCGAGGAAGGCGGCGAGCCCGAAGGTCACGAGCACGCCGACGGCGAGCGCGTCCGATCCGGTGAGGTCTTTCACCCAGGCGGCCATGGTGAGGAAGAGGATGCTGTCGCCGAGGTTCGTGAAGACCCAGGCCGCCGTGAGGCGGCGGAATGCGGGGCGGCGAAGGGCGGCGGGCAGGGTGCGCGCGGCGGCGGGCTTCCGAGTCGAGGTCATGACCCGACCCTAGTATTCTAAAGATTCCTTTCGCAAGGGTTCTTTCGAATGCTTCGCGTGCGGCTCAGAGCCCCTGCTCGAGGATCCGATCCCGCACCTGCCGGCGCACCACCTTGCCGATGATCGACTTCGGCAGCTCATCGACGGCGATCACCCGGCGCGGCACCTTGTACGGCGTCAGGATCTTCCGCGCCCACGCGCGCACCTCGGCCTCATCCAGGCGACGCCCGTCCTCCATCACAACCGCGGCGACGACATGCTCGCCGTCGCGCGCATCCGGGATGCCGACGACGGCGATGTCCTGGATGCCCGGGTAGCCGCGCAGCGCCGCCTCCACCTCGCTCGGCATGACGTTGAAGCCGCCCGTGATGATGAGCTCCTTGATCCGGTCGACGATCCGCACGAAGCCGTCGGCGTCCATCTCGACGATGTCACCCGTCCGGAACCACGGCGCCCCGCCTGCCGGGTCGGCGACGAAGACCGCCTCGGTCTCCTCGGCCTTGCCCCAGTACCCGCCGAACACCTGCGGTCCGCGCACGGTCAGCTCGCCCGCCTCCCCGGCGGGCCGCTCGTTCTCGGGGGCGTCGGGATCCACGATCCGCACCTCGGTCGACGGCAACGGCAGGCCGACCGTGCCGGCGCGCCGGTTCGGCGCGACCGGGTTCGCCATGAGCACCGGGGAGCATTCGCTGAGCCCGTACCCCTCGACGAGATAGCCGCCCGTCAGCTCCTCCCACGGCTCGACGACGGCCGCCGAAAGCGGCATCGCCCCCGAGATCGCGATGCGGATGCCCTGCAGCGAGACCTTCTCGGCGACGGCGCGCTTCGTGAGCCGGTCGTAGATCGGCGGCACAGCAGGCAGGAAGGTCGGCGGATGCCGCTTCACGGCCTTCAGGACGAGCGCCGGATCGGGGCTCGGGAAGAGCACCAGCCGGGCGCCCATGCTCATCGCGAAGGTGAGGCACAGCGTCAGCCCGTAGGCGTGGAACATCGGCAGCACGGCGTAGACGACGGCGCTGCCGCGCTCGATCTCGGGCACCCAGGCTCGCGCTTGCGCGGCGTTCACCCCGAGGTTCGCATGCGTGAGCATCGCGCCCTTCGGCGAGCCCGTGGTGCCGCTCGTGTACTGGATGAGTGCGACGTCGGAGGCGTCGGGCGAGATGATGTGCGGATCGATCGCGGGCGCGTCCATGAGCGCCTCCCACGTCGTCGTGCCGCGCGCGCCGTTCGTGAGGGCCGCACGCGACTCGCGCGCCGTCTTCACCGGCAGCCGGAGCGCGAAACGCATCGAACCCGGCAGCGAGCGCGTCACATCCACCGACACGATCGCCGGCACCCGGATGTCGTCGGGGAAGTCGCGGATCGTGCCGACCACCTTGTCCCAGGCGATCACGACGCGGGCGCGGTGATCCTCGAACTGGTGCCGGAGCTCGCGCGGCGTGTAGAGCGGGTTGTGCTCGACGACGATGCCGCCGAGGCGGAGGATCGCGTAGAACGCGACGACATGCTGCGGGCAGTTCGGCAGCACGATCGCGACCGGGTCGCCCTTCTGCACCCCGAGGCGCCGCAGCCCCTCGGCCACATGCGCGATCTGCTCGCCGAGTTCGGCGTACGTCGTCTCGCGGCCGAAGAACTCGAGCGCCACATGATCCGGGTACTCGTCGACCGAGGCCTCGATGATGCCGAAGAGCGACTCGCGCGGCGCCTCGACATCCGAGGGCACGCCCTCGGCATAGCTGTCGAGCCAGGGCCGGGGCGTGTGGATGTCCATCAGGCCGCGCCGTCGAACATGCTCGTGACCGAGCCGTCTTCGAAGACCTCGCGGATCGCGCGGGCCAGGAGCGGGGCGATCGGCAGGATCGTGAGGCGATCCCAGCGCTTGTCCTCCGGCACCGGCAGGGTGTCGGTGACGACGACCCGGTCGATGAAGTCGGACTGCAGGATCTCCACCGCCGGGTCGGAGAACACGGCGTGGGTGGCGGCGACGACGACACCGGTCGCGCCGTTCGCCTTCAGCGCCTCGGCCGCCTTGACGATCGTGCGACCCGTGTCGATGAGGTCGTCGACGAGGAGGCAGACGCGGCCCTTCACGTCGCCGACGATCTCGTGCACCGAGACCTGGTTCGGCACGAACGGGTCGCGGCGCTTGTGGATGATCGCGAGCGGCGCCCCGAGCTTGTCGGACCACTGGTCGGCGACGCGCACCCGGCCCATGTCGGGCGAGACGACCGTGAGGCTCGCCGGGTCGAGGGTCGACTTGAACTCGTTCAGCAGCACCGGCATGGCGAACAGGTGGTCGAGGGGCCCGTCGAAGAAGCCCTGGATCTGCGCGGCGTGCAGATCCACCGACATGATGCGGTCGGCCCCGGCGGTCTTGTAGAGGTCGGCGACGAGCCGGGCCGAGATCGGCTCGCGGCCGCGGCCCTTCTTGTCCTGCCTGGCATACGGGTAGAACGGCGAGACCACCGTGATGCGCTTGGCCGAGGCCCGCTTGAGGGCGTCGACCATGATGAGCTGCTCCATGAGCCACTCGTTGATGGGCGCCGGGTGCGACTGAATGACGAACGCGTCCGCGCCGCGCACGCTCTCGTCGTAGCGCGCGTACAGCTCGCCGTTGGCGAAGGTGCGGGCGTCGGTGGGAACGAGCTCCGAACCGAGTTCCGCGGCGATCTGCTCGGCGAGCGCGGGATGCGCGCGCCCCGAAACGAGCACGAGCCGCTTCGAACCGGTGGTCTCGATACCTGACATGTGTTGGGTCCTCTCCTCCGGCCGCAGCCAGTTCACTCGCCCGACGACTCCCCCTGCGCCCCGCCGGCGGCGTCGGCGGCCGCGGCGGACGCGGTACCGGCACGATGCTGCTGGACCCAGCCTTCGATGTTGCGTTGCGGTGCGACGCTCAGGGCGAGCGCACCGGGCTGCACATCCTTTCGGATGACCGCCCCTGCGCCCGTCTTCGCACCGTCTCCGATTCTAACCGGCGCCACGAAGACGTTGTGGGAACCCGTGTGCACGCGGGCCCCGATCTCGGTGCGGTGTTTGGCGACATCGTCATAGTTGGCCGTGATCGCCCCGGCTCCGAGGTTCGTCGCCTCGCCGACGTTCGCGTCGCCGATGTAGGAGAGGTGCGGCACCTTCGCCCCGCGGTGGATGTGCGCGTTCTTCGTCTCGACGAAGGTCCCGATCTTGCCGTCCGCGTCGAGCACGGTGCCCGGGCGGAGGTAGGCGAAGGGGCCGACGTTCGCGTTCGCGCCGATGACGGCGAGGGTCGCGTCGGCGCGCTTGACGACGGCGCCCGGGCCGACCTCGGTGTCGAGAAGGGTCGTGTCGGGGCCGACCACGGCGCCGGAGGCGATGGTCGTCGCCCCGCGCAGCTGGGTGTTCGGCAGGATCGTCGCGTCGGCCTCGATGGTGACGCGGAGGTCGATCCAGGTCGTCGCCGGGTCCTGCACGGTGACGCCGTTCAGCTGCCAGCCGCGCACGATCATCGCGTTCAGCTTGGCGGCCGTCTCGGCCAGCTGGGCGCGGTCGTTGACGCCGGCGACCATCCACGGTTCCGCGGCCGGGACCGCCTCGACCTCGCTGCCGGCGCCGCGGAGGAGGCCGATGACGTCGGTGAGGTACTTCTCGCCCTGCGCGTTGTCGGTCGTGAGGTTCGCGAGCTGGTCGCGGAGGGCCGCGGCGCCGAAGGCGTAGACGCCCGCATTGACCTCGTCGATGGCGCGTTCGGCTTCGCTCGCGTCCTTCTGCTCGACGATGCGGTCGAATCGGCCGGAAGCGTCGCGGACGATCCGCCCGTAGCCACTCGGATCGTCGAAGCGGGCGGAGAGGACGCTCGCAGCTGAGCCGGACTCGCGATGGCGGGCGAGGAAGGCCCGGAGCGTGTCGGCGTCGAGCAGCGGCACGTCGCCGTTGACGACGAGGACCTCGCCCTCGAAGCCTGCCGGCAGGGCGGCGACGGCCTGCTCGACGGCGCGACCGGTGCCGGGCACCTCGTCCTGGTCGACGATGACGGCCTCGGGAAGTTCGCCGCGGATCGCCTCGGCGACGAGGTCGCGCTCATGCCGGACGACTGCGAGCACGTTCGCCGATTCGAGCGCGCGCGCCGTCGCGAGCGCGTGCGCGACGAGCGGCACCCCGGCGAGCGGGTGCAGCACCTTCGGCGTCGCGGATTTCATGCGGGTGCCCTGGCCGGCGGCGAGGACGATGATCGCGAGATTCTGATCGGTCATGCTCCGCCACCAGGATTCGAACCTGGTCCTCACAGCTCCAAAGGCTGTCGTGCTGCCGTTACACCATGGCGGACCGCGCGGACGCGGCGGCGGGGCCGTCTTCGCGCGCCCCCAAGTCTGCCAGACGGGCGACGGGTGCCGCGGCGCCTGCGCGTGCCGCAGCGGCGGATGCCGCGTCGCGCCCGAGCTGCGACGGTGGATGCAGAGACGCCTGCGCGGCGGGAACGCCGGGCACCGAGGCGCCTGCGCTGCGGCGCGGCGGGAACGCAGATGCGCCCGCGCGGCGGGAATGCCGGGCGCCGAGGCGCCTGCACTGCGGGAACACCGGGGGCCGAGGCGCCTGCGCTGCGGCGCGGCGGGAACACCGGGCGCCGACGCGCCTGCGCTGCGGCGCGGCGGGAACGCAGATGCGCCTGCGCGGCGGGAACGCCGGGCGCGCCCTGCCAGAATGAACGCATGGCGGACACCGACGAGGTCGACCGGATCGTCGACGACTGGGAGCGCGAGCGCCCCGACCTGGACTTCGCGCCCTTGCAGGTGTTCTCACGTGTGGACCGCCTGACGAAGCACCTCGATCGTGCCCGCCGCGAGGCTTTCTCAAGATCCGAGCTCGAGTCGTGGGAGTTCGACGTGCTCGCGGCCCTCCGCCGCGCGGGCTCCCCGTATCGCCTTTCGCCGAAGCAGCTGCTGCAGCAGACGCTGGTCTCCAGCAGCACCATGACGAACCGCATCGACCGTCTGGTCGAGCGCGGTCTCGTCTCCCGTCATACGGATCCGCGCGACGGTCGCGGGATCCTCGTCGAGATGAGCGGCGCCGGCCTCACGCGGGTGGATGCCGCGATCACCCGTCTGGTGGATGCCGAGGCTGTGCTGCTGCGCTCGCTCGGGCCGACCGAGCAGCGGCGCCTCGCCGCGCTGCTGCGCAAACTGAGCCTCGACTTCGACTGATCCGTTCATAGCTTCGAATCTAGCAGAGTTCTTCTGTGTTTTGTTCGTATTTATGTTCGAGTTTTCTGCTAAGCTCGAGCCATGACGATGACGCTCGAACGACCGGCCGTGGGGCCGTCGCAGGTGCGCATCCACCCGCTTTCCCCGGTCGCCGTCGCCCACGACAGCCTCGGCGAGCTCGTCGACGCGGCCGTCGCCGCGCGACGGAGCGAGGCGATGCTCCAGGCGGCGCGCTATGTGCTGGTGCACATCGGGGTGCAGTACGCGTTGCGCCATGCCGACGCCTTCACTCCGGCCTCGCTTCCGCCCGCGCGGCGTCTCGAGATGGCCCGCAGATCGGTCATCGCCGAGTTCGCGACGGCCTTGCGGATGTCGGAACGCACGATGGCCGCCCTCGCCGAAGAGGCGGGCGCCCTGTGCACGCGGCTTCCGCATACCCTCCACGCCCTGCAGCTCGGTGAGATCGATACCGCACACGTTCGTGTCATCGTCGGTGCGACCGTCGACCTTCCCGACGGCGACCCGTTGATCGGGAAACTCGACGACGCCCTTGCGGAACGCGCCCGGGAGACGAATCCGGCGTCGCTCCGACGCACCGCCCGCAGGCTGCGCGAGGAACTCCGCGCCGAGAGCTTCGCCGAACGTCACGCGAAGGCACTCGCAGAGCGTCGCGTCGAGCTCGAACCGTGCGGTGACGGCATGGCTTGGCTCCACCTGTACCTCGAAGCGAGCGAGGCCGCACTGGCCCACGACCGACTGAACCAGATCGCGGCCGCTGTTTCCCGAGATCCCGGACCGGAGGAGCGCACCCCCGAACAGCTGCGCGCCGACGTCGCCCGCGATCTCCTCATCGAGGCGGTACCACCCGAAGGATCTCCGCACCGCGGCGCAGCCTCATCCGTGCGTCCGACGGTGCATGTCACGGTCCCGGTGCTCACCCTGATCGGCGGGTCGGACTCCCCCGCGCTCATCGACGGTTGCGGCCCGATCGCCGCAGAGACGGCGCGCGAGCTCGCTGCCCGAGCCCCGTCCTTCACCCGCCTGCTCACGCATCCGGTCAGCGGGGCCGTCCTCGACGTCGACCGGACGGTCTATCGGCCGCCCGCCGATCTCTCGAAGTGGTTGCGTGTCAGAGACGAGACGTGCAGATTCCCGGGTTGCAATCGTCGCGCGTCGGGGTGCGAACTCGACCACACCGAAGGCTTCGCCGCGGGCGGGAAGACGTCGTTCGACAATCTCGGGCACCTCTGCTCGAAGCATCACCATGTGAAGCACGAGAGCACGTGGCAGGTCCGCCACCGCGAAGGCGGGATCTTCGACTGGATCTCGCCCACCGGACGACGACACCGAACCCTCCCGCCCGGCGCGACGGCCGCCCCAGCCGGCGCTCCTCCCGGGCTGATGGCGGAACGCGAGTTCCGGAGCCTGCCGCCGGACGAACCCCCGTGGTGAAACGGCCTTCGAACCCATCCCCGGCGCAGCCCGATGATCGATGCGATCCGCGCGCGCCCACCCCAGCGAACGCGCCAGCCCTTCGCGCGCCCAAGCCCGGCGATCCATGCAGCCCGGCGATCCATGCAGCCCCGCGAACGCGCAGCCCGGCGAACGATGCAGCCCTGCGCACGGCGCAGTAGGGCGACCGCGCAGCCCTGCGCACGATGCAGCCCTGCGCACGGCGCAGTAGGGCGACCGCGCAGCCCAGTGATCGACGCGACCCGATCGACGCGACCCGATCGATGCGACCCGATCGATGCGATGCGGTGCTCGCGACCGGCGCGCTCAGACGCGCTGGTCGGAGGCGATGATGCGGACGCCGTCGTCGTGGACGATGAACTGGGCCCGCACACGGACGCGGCGCGACGCGCATGCGGAGGCGAGGCTGAGCGCCCAGGCGCGATCGTCCGCCGAGATCTCGGAACTCCCGGACCGCTCCCAGGCGAAGACGACGGCTTCGGCGCCGGCGTCCTCGCGGATCTCGGAGAGTCGGTCTGCCAGAAGTTCGGCGGGGGTTCCGCCGAGGGGAGCCGACAGCGGTTCGTCCGGATCCTCCGGGTAGTCGGCCATCGGCATCGCGACGAGGAAGCGGCCGCGCTCGTCGAGGAAGAAGGTCCACCATTGCCGGCGGAGGGCCGAGCGGAGGAGCTCCGTCATCCGCTCCTCGAGCATCGCATCGCTCGCGAGAGGCGGGAGGACGAAGCCCTCGAGACCCGGTTCCGCTCCGGTGTCTTCATCGGGCACGAGGCCGGGGCTGCTTCCGGGAAGGCCGGCCTCGGCGGGGATCTGTTCGTATGCGCCGTCTTGCTGCGATTTCGTCATGAGGCGATCATCACCGGCGTGCATCCTCCCGGAAGCCGGCTCGGCGGAATCGGGGGAAACGCAGTCGCGCGCACGGCCTGTGGAGGAGAATTGCCGCCACCCGAGACCGATACCCGAGACCGCCGCCCGGCCCTCACGTCACAGTTCGGTCACAATGCTCGGAAGAACTGGACAGCCCACCGATCCCGCAAGAATTATTCGCTGAGAAATCAATTTTGATCAGGCTTTTTCACGCCCTTATCACGCAGTGCACGCCATTCCTGAGTATTCCCGGAGTGTTCGCCGCGCAGCTTGAGGGCCTCTCACGACCCGGCTAACGTCGTGCCGCATGTCATCGACTCAGATTGAGACCACCGTCCACGATGTCGAGAAGCTAAACCCGGAGATCGTCGTCCCCGACCTCGAACACGCCTCTGAGATGTGGCGCATCGCCAAGCACACCGAGGTCCTCGACCTCAACACCTCCTACGCGTACCTCGTCTACTGCCGCGACTTCGCCCGCACCAGCCGGGTCGCGCTCGACGGCGACGACGCGGTCGGTTTCGTGATGGGCCACGTCCGCCCCGAACGCCCGCACCACCTCTTCATCTGGCAGGTCGCCGTCGACGAGAGCCACCGGGGGCAGGGCTTGGCCGGGCGGATGCTCGACGAGCTCTACGCCGACGTCGCAGCCTCCAACGACATCCACTCCCTCGAAACCACCATCACCGACGACAACGAGGCCTCGCAGCGACTGTTCGGATCCTTCGCGCGTCGCTGGCAGGACGCCGCGATGACCGTCGACCCGCTCTTCGAACCCGCCCACTTCCCCGACGGGCACGGCGCCGAACGCCTCTACGAGATCGGCCCCATCACCCTGCCGGAGGGATTCGACGCCGCGAGCGAAGCACGCGAACCGATCGGAACGCGCGCATGAGCAGCGCCGACCCAGCATCCACACACCAGACTGGAACCATGACCCCTTCGCCCCACGCATCCGCCGCCCAGGACCCGGCCCTCATCGAGCTCGAGTCCGGCGTGCGCAGTTACTCCCGCTCCTGGCCCGTCGTCTTCGACCGGGCCGTCGGCAGCCGCCTCTACGACACGGCAGGCCGCGGGTACCTCGACTTCTTCGCCGGCGCCGGCGCCCTGAACTACGGCCACAACCCGTCCGAGCTGAAGCGCGCCCTCATCGAATACCTCAGCGACGACCGCGTCATGCACTCGCTCGACATGTTCACCGCCGCGCGCAACGACTTCATCAGCGAGTTCCGCACCCGCATCCTCGAGCCGCGCGGCCTCGACCACCGCCTGCTCTTCCCCGGCCCCGGCGGCACGAACGCCGTCGAAGCCGCGCTCAAGATCGCCCGCAAGGCCACCGGCCGCACGAACGTGCTCTCCTTCACGAACGCGTTCCACGGCATGACCCTCGGCGCCCTCGCCGTCACCGGCAACGCCCTGAAGCGCGGCGGCGCCGGCATCCCCCTCACCGGCGCCGTGCCCATGCCGTACGACGGATACGCCGACGGCGGCGACTTCGCCCTGCTCGAACGGCTCCTCGCCGACCCCGGCTCGGGCCTCGACGCCCCCGCCGCGGTCATCGTCGAGACACTGCAGGGCGAGGGCGGGCTGAACCCGGCACGCGTGGAATGGCTGCAGCGGCTCGCCGAGCTCTGCCGCGAGCACGGCATCGTCCTCATCGTCGACGACGTGCAGATGGGCTGCGGACGGACCGGCTCCTTCTTCAGCTTCGAAGAGGCCGGGATCGTGCCCGACATCGTGTGCCTGTCGAAGTCGATCTCGGGCTACGGGATCCCGATGGCCCTCACCCTCGTCCGGCCCGAGCTCGACGTCTTCGCGCCCGGCGAGCACAACGGCACCTTCCGCGGCGTCAGCGCCGGCTTCGCGACCGCCGCCGAGGCCATCCGCCAGTACTGGAGCGACGACACCCTCGCCGCCGACGTGCGCCGCAAGGGCGAGCGCACCGGCGTTCGCCTCGCCGCGATCGCAGAGGCCCACCCGGTCATCGCCGTCCGTGCGAAGGGCCGCGGCCTCGCCCGCGGCATCGAGATGTCCGGCGGCGAGATCGCCGACGCCGTCTGCGCCGAAGCCTTCGAGCACGGGATGCTCGTCGAGACGAGCGGCCCGCGCGGCGAGGTCGTGAAGCTGCTGCCGGCGCTCACGATCAGCGACGCCGAACTCGACGAGGGCCTCGACATCCTCGAACGCGCCGTCGCCGCCGTCGCCGGGCGCACGCTCGCGCGCGCCACGGCATCCACCGAACCCGAACGAGAGGAACAGCCCGCATGATCGTCCGCACCCTCGACGAGATCACCGACACCGACGCCGACGTCAAGTCCGAGAACTGGCGCAGCAAGCGCATCATCCTCGCGAAGGAGGGCGTGGGCTTCTCGGTGCACGAGACGACCCTCTACGCCGGCACCGAGAGCCGCTTCTGGTACGCCAACCACATCGAGGCCGTCTTCATCACCAAGGGCGAGGGCACCATCACCGACCTCGGCACCGGCGAGACCCACGAGCTCGCGCCGGGCACGATCTACCTGCTGAACGACCACGACCAGCACATCGTGCGCCCGCGCACCGAGATCACCTGCGTCTGCGTCTTCAATCCGCCCGTCACCGGCCGCGAGGTCCACGACGAGAACGGCGTCTACCCGCTCGTCGTCGAGGAGCTGCCCGAGCCGGCGTGAGCGTCTGAGCCGTGAGCGGCGCCTCGGGGTATGGATGCCCCGGGGCGCCGTTCGCGTCTGCTGATCGGCACGGTGGCGCTCGCGGCGGCAACCGGGGTTGCATGCGGCGCCTCGGGGTGTGGATGCCCCGGGGCGCCGTTCGCGTGTACCGCGGCTATCGCAGGAAGAACATCCCGATCGCCGCTCCGAAGTGCGGCAGCATCCAGAGCAGGATGAAGCCGGCGACGAGGAGGATCGGCACCCACTTGACGCCGGGCCGGAGGCGTCTCCCGCCGCGGGCGACGCCCGGTGGCGGCGCGAGCGGCGGCGCAACGGTCGCCGGTTGCGACGACGGCCCGGCTGCCGTGGCCGCGGCGGCGAGCGGATGCCCGGCGGCGCCCTGCGGGTCGGCCGGCGCCGCGGCATCCGCACCCGGTGCCGCACCGGCGCCCGGCACCGCAGCCACGCCCCGAACCGCAGGCGCCTCCGAATCCGCAGCCGCAGCGGCCGCCCCGGAGCTCCGCAGCCGCTCGTCGCGCCAGCGCTCCCAGCGCTCGATCTTCTGCGTCAGAGCCGAGACCGTCCCCGAGATCCACCGCCACATCGCCGGGTCGAGGGTCGATATCTCGCGCTGCGTGTAGAGCAGCATCCAGTCGTCGACGATCTCGACGTCCAGATCTGCGGCGTGGTCGATGAAACGCGCCATCACGTCGGGCGTGAAGAGGTAGAGCGCATCCCGCTCGTACCCGCGCGGGCAGTACAGGGCGAAATGGCGGTCGAAGTCGCCCTCGAGGCCGAGCCGTTGATCGCGGCCGAAGCCGGTCGGCAGGTTCGAGCCGAAGAAGTCGTTGCCGACCGCGTCGAGCACGATGTTCGGCAGCGGCACGCCGAGGTGGATCGCGACATAGCCCCAGCTGTGCGTGCGCTTGTTCTTGCCGGAGCCGGTCGTGTACCGGTAGTTCGCGAACTCGGTGAAACGGCCGGCGTGGGCGCTGCGGATCACATCGTGCGATCCGCGCGAGGAGCCGCGGCCGAAGATCATGCCGGGCAGCCCCGGCGCCTGCACGAACGGTACGTACGCCATGCCGTTCGCGGCGGCGAAGCGCCCGAGCCGGTATCGGCGGATGCGCCGGCGGCGCTGCTCGGCCCGCCACAGCACGGCGCCGACGGCCCCGACGCCCAGGGCGATGAGCGGGCCGAGGAGGGAGCCGAACTCCAGGCCGGCGCCGGTCGATCCGCTGCGCGCGAATGCTGTGACGAAGCCGCCGACCGCCGGCAGCACGACGAGGGCGGCGGCCGCGACGACGACGATCACGACGAGCGCGTTGCCGGATCGGGAGCGGGGCCCGGCATCCGCACCCTCGCGGATGCCGCGGGCGAGGACCGCCGCGTCGACGGGCTCGGTCAGGGGGCGCGTGTCGAGGTTCGGGAAGATCGCGGTGCGCTGCTCGGGGGCGGTCACCCGACAGACCCTACCGGGAGCACGGACGGGGCGGCACCGGAGCATCCGATGCCGCCCCGCCCGTCGGGCATATGCCGGTTACCGCATGAACAGGCTCCTGGCTCACAACATGAACAGACTCATGACGTACAGCATGAACAGGCTCGTGACCTACAGCATGAACAGGCTCATGACCCACACGACGGCGAAGGCCGAGACGCCCTGGATCGCCGTGGCCGGCGTGAGCGTGCGGTACGCAACCGGGGTGGGGATGCGGCTGAACTGCGACACGACCCAGAAGTACGAGTCGTTCGCATGCGAGACGACCATCGCGCCGGCGCCGATCGCGAGCACCGACAGTACGCCGCCGACGGGGCTGCCGAGGCCGAGGGCCGGCAGCAACGGCAGCAGCATCGCCGAGGTCGTGACCATCGCGACCGTCGAGGAGCCCTGCGCGGTCTTCAGCGCCGCCGAGATGATGAACGGCACCGCGATGCCGAGGCCGAGGGTCGCGAGGTTGTCGGAGAGGAAGGAGGTGATCGAGCTCGCCCCGAGCACGCCGCCGAAGGCCGCACCGGCCGAGGTGATCATGAGGATCGGCGCGGCGATGGTGATCGAGTCGGCGATCTGCGTGTTGAAGCGGGCGAGCTTGCCCGATCCGCGCAGCAGGAACACGGCGGAGATGAGGCCGATCGCCAGGGCGATCACGGGCGTGCCGATGAAGTTCACGACGGCCGGGAAGACGCCGTCGCCGAAGGGCAGCGAAGGCAGCTTCGCGATCGAGGAGAGGCAGATCAGGAGGATCGGGATGAGGATCGGCAGGAAGGCGACGAAGGCGTTCGGCAGCTTGCCGTAGGCGGCCTTCAGGTCCTCGTAGCTCTCCTCGACCTCGCCCTCGGGCATCGGCAGGAGCTCGACGTCGCGCTTCAGGAACACGTTCGCGTACAGCAGGCCGGCCAGCGCCGAGACGGCGGCGACGACGAGACCCAGGCCGATGAGGAGGCCGAGCTGCGAGTCGACTTCGAGGTTCGCGGCGGCCGCGAGCGGGCCGGGCGTCGGCGGCACGAGGGTGTGCGTGGCGTAGAGGCCGGTCATGAGGGCGATCGACATCGCCACGAGCGAGACCTTCGCCCGGCCGGCGATCGCCTTCTTCAGCGAGTTCAGGATCACGAAGCCCGAGTCGCAGAACACGGGGATCGACACGATGTAGCCGATGACGCTCATCGTGAGGGTCGGGAACCTCGTGCCGATGAGCTTGATGAGCGCATCGGCCATGGCGATCGCGCCTCCGGAACGTTCGAGGATCACCCCGATCATGGTGCCGAAGAGGATGACCAGGCCGATGTTGCCCATCGTCTTGCCGAAGGACTCGGTGATGGTCGGGATGATCGTGTCGACCGGCAGCCGGAACGCGAACGCTCCGATGAAGGCTGCGCCGAGGAGGGCGAGGAACGGGGAGATCTTGAGTTTCGCGGTCACGAGGATGATCCCCGCCACGAGGACGAGGAGCACGATGAGATCGAGCATTGGAGCGGCTCAGCTTTCTTCCGGGATCGTCCGTGATCCGGAGTCGGGGTGGTGGGGTGTCACAGTTCGTGGGCGAGGAGGCCGCAGGCCTGCGCGGCGGTCTCGCGGATGCGGGTGCATGCGTGCCGCACGAGTTCGTCGAGGGATTCGGGACCCGATGCGATCGAGAAGGCGGCGGTGACGCCGGCCGCGCGGCACTCGGCCGCATCGAGGGCGATGGATCCCGCGATGACGACGACGGGCACCTCGGCGGGGCGCGAACGGGCGACGAGGTCGATGACCTTGCCGTTCAGGGACTGCTCGTCGAAGCGCCCCTCCCCGGTGAGCACGAGGCTCGCATCGGCGAGGATGCCGGGCAGGCCGATCGCGTCGGAGACGAGCTCCGAGCCGGCCACCGTCGTCGCACCGAGCAGGGCGACGCAGCCGAGCGCGATGCCGCCGGCCGCGCCGAAGCCCGGCCGATCCGTGTAGGAGGCGGGATCCGCACCCGAAACATCGGCGAGCACGCCGGCCAGGTGCGCGAGCCCCGCGTCGATGCGCGCGACGTCCTCGGGCCCGGCGCCCTTCTGCGGGCCGAACACGGCCGCGGCTCCGCGGGGGCCGGTCAGCGGGAATTGCACGTCGACGGCGATGCGCCACTCGGCGGCACGGGCGCGCGCGTCGAGGCCATCGACGTCGACCCGGGCGATGCCGGCGAGGCCGGCCGCGCCGGGGGCGACCTCGTCGCCGTTCTCGTCGAGGAAGCGCACGCCGAGCGCCCTGAGCAGCCCGGTGCCGCCGTCGTTCGTGGCCGAGCCGCCGATGCACAGCAGGATCTCGCCGGCGCCGCGATCCAGGGCGTCGAGCACGAGCTCGCCCACGCCGAAGGTGTCGGCGTCGAGGGGTCGCAGCGGCACGTCGCTCACGGCGGGCAGTCCGTTTGCCTCGGCGGCCTCGATCATCGCGGTGCGGCCGTCGGCGCTCAGCCCGTACCGGGCGTCGCGGGGGCGGCCGATGGCATCGTGCACGCGGGCGTGCCGGGCATCCACAGACCAGGCGGCGAGGAGCGCGTCGAGGGTTCCCTCGCCGCCGTCGGCGAGCGGCACCGCACGGTACTCGGCGGCATCGCCGAAGACCGACCGGGCACCGGCGAGCATGGCCTCGGCGGCTTCGAAGGCGGTGCAGCTGCCCTTGAACGAGTCAGGGGCCGCGACGACGACGGCGCGATGGGAATCGGGCATGCGTTTCACCCTAAAGGTGAGCCGGGCTCGGTGACCAGGGCGGAGTGCCCCGCATTTCCGGGCTCAGGAAGCACCGGGATGTGCAGAATGCCCGGACGCCGAACGCCCGCGGTCGGCGAGTTCGCGATCGGCGACCGGACCCGGCAGGCCGACGGGCGCTCAGGAGGCGGGTGGATGCGCCGAACGCCCGCGGTCGGCGAGTTCGCGATCGGCGACGAACGCGAGGGCGAGGGTCGCGGCCTGCTCGGGCAGGTGCGCATCGAAGCCCGTTCGCCGGGCGACGCGTTCGAGGCGCTGCATGACCGTGTTGCGGTGGGTGAAGCCCGCGCGGGCCGCGGCGACGGCGCTGCCGGAGCGGAGGAACTGCTCGAGCGTGGCCCGCTCCCCCGGCCCGAGCGCCGTGAGCGGCTCGGCGAGGGCCAGGAGCATCGCCTCGGGCAGCGCCGCGGCCGCCAGGGCGAGCCGCGCCCGGGCGACGGGCAGCTCGCCGCTCTCGCTCGCAGCGGCCAGGACACCCCGCCGCGTCGTGAGGGTGACCAGATGCCCCGCCTCGCGGACGAGTTCGGCCGGCGAAGCGCACGGTTCGGTCCGCACGACGCGGGCGCCGGGGGCGAGCTCGGCGAGGATGAGCCGGATCCGGGCCTCGTCGTCGGGCTCCCCCGCCGAGGCGCACCAGAGCACCCCGCGGAGCATCGCGGCGACGACCGGGGTCGCGGTGCCCGAGCGCAAGCGGCGTGCGGCCGCGGCATCCACCGCGGGCACGGCATCCGGGGCATCCGCCCGGGGCACGGCGCTCGCGGCATCCACACCCGACGCCCCGGGCACCGCAGCCGGCGGCACGCCCGGCACGACGGCGCGCAGCACCCAGGCGACGCCCGGGCGGCGGCGCTCGAGCAGGGCGATCGCATCCTCCGGCTTCGCGCCGTAGACGAGGCGGCTGAGCAGCTCGCGGTCCTCGGCGTCGCGGCGCGACTCGCCCTCGAACTCGAACTCGCGCTCCAGCAGCAGGCCGATCGTGTGCACCAGCAGCATCGCGATGCGCCGCGCCTCCTCGGGCGGGCCGGTCACCCCGACGACGCCGATGACCTGCCCGCGGTGCACGAGCGGCAGATTCGCCCCGGCGCGTTCGCCGGTGCGCTCCCGGCCGGGCCGGACGAGGACCGCCTCGCCCGAGGCGGCGGCCTCGCGGGCGGCGGGATGCCGGGTGCCGATGCGGCTCGCATCGCGCGAGGCGACGATCGTGCCGCCGGCGTCCATGAGATTCAGGTTCGCCTCGAGCGCGGGATCGAGGGTGTCGACGATCCGCTGGGCCAGCTCGGCGCTCAGGAACACGGTGCCCGCCGGTGCCCGCACCCCGGCCCTCGTGGGTCGACACGCGGACGGGTGGACTCGATGCTCACGAACACGGCACGAGCCTCACGGTCACCCGACGAGCTCGCTGAGTTCGAGCCAGCGCTCCTCGAGCTCGGCCGTCTCCGCCTCGGCGGCCCGCAGCTCCTCGTTCAGCGACGCCAGGCCCGCATAGTCGGCCTGGTCGTGCGCGGCCATCCGCTCGTGGATGCCGGCGACGCGCTGCCCGAGCCGCTCCAGCTTGCGTTCGGCTGCGCCGATCTCCTTGCGGATCGCGTGCGCTTCGGCGCCGGAACGCGCCGGCGCGGCCGGGGCCGCACTGCCTTCGAGGGGCGAGACCGCTGCGGCGGCGCGTGCGACATCCGCACCCGCCCCCGACGTGCGCGAGGCCGCCGAGAGCCGCAGATACTCGTCCACCCCGCCCGGCAGGTGGCGCAGGCGCCCGTCGATCACCGCGAACTGCTGATCGGTGACGCGCTCGATGAAGTAACGGTCGTGGCTGACGACGAGGAGCGTACCCGGCCAGGAATCGAGGAGATCCTCGATGGCGGCGAGCATGTCGGTGTCGAGGTCGTTCGTCGGCTCGTCGAGGATGAGCACGTTGGGCTGGTCGAGCAGGATGAGCAGCAGCTGCAGGCGGCGTTTCTGCCCGCCCGAGAGGTCCTTCACCGGGGTGGAGAGCTGCTTGCTCTCGAAGCCCATGCGCTCCAGGAGCTGGCCCGGCGTGAGCTCCTGCGCCTTCGAACCGGTGCCGATCGTGTAGCTCGTGCGGAGGCGCCCGATGACCGTGCGGACCGGGTCCTGCAGGTGCTCCTCGAGCTCGTCGAGGCGCTGCGTGAGGGTTGCCACGCGCACCGTCTTGCCCCGTTTGACGCGACCGGACGACGGCTTCACGCTGCCGTCGACGAGGCCGAGCAGCGTCGACTTGCCCGCGCCGTTCACGCCGAGGACGCCGGTGCGCTCGCCCGGCGCGATGCGCCACTCGACGTCCCGCAGCACCTCGCGGCCGTCGTAGGCGACCGACACGTCCTCGAGGTCGACGACGTCCTTGCCGAGGCGGGAGACGGCGAGGGACTGCAACGAGACCCGGTCGCGGATCTCGGGCACATCGGCGATGAGCACGTTCGCCGCGTCGATGCGGAACTTCGGTTTGCTCGTGCGCGCCGGCGCGCCGCGACGCAGCCACGCGAGCTCCTTGCGGGCCAGGTTCTGCCGCTTCGCCTCGATGGATGCCGCCTGGCGATCCCGCTCGACGCGCTGCAGGATGTACGCCGCGTACCCGCCCTCGAAGGGCTCGACGATCCGGTCGTGCACCTCCCACGTCGCCGTGCACACCTCGTCCAGGAACCAGCGGTCGTGCGTGACGACGAGCAGCCCGCCCGCATTCGGCGCCCAGCGCTGCTTCAGATGCCCGGCGAGCCACGTGATCGCCTCGACGTCCAGGTGGTTCGTCGGCTCGTCGAGGGCCAGCACATCCCACTCGCCCGCGAGCAGCGCCGCGAGCGCGACGCGCCGCCGCTGCCCGCCCGAGAGGGTCGCCACCCCGGCATCCCAGGCCAGCTCGCCGAGCAGACCCCGGATGATGTCGCGCACCCGCGCATCGCCGGCCCACTCGTGCTCGGGGCGGTCGCCGACGACGGCCTCGCCGACCGTCAGGGAGCCGTCGAGCGTGTCGGCCTGGTCGAGCACGCCGATCGTCACCCCGCGACGCACGGTCACCCGGCCGGCGTCGGGTTCGCGGCGCCCGGCGAGCATGCCGAGCAGGCTCGACTTGCCGTCGCCGTTGCGGCCGACGATGCCGATGCGATCGCCCTCGTTCACGCCAAGCGAGACGGAATCGAAGACGACCTTCGTCGGGTATTCGAGGTGCAGGGCCTCGGCCCCGAGCAGATGTGCCATAGGGGTTCAAGGGTACCGGCGCGGGCTGGGCGGATGCCCGGGGTCGCGGCACTGCCGCCGCTGCCGCGCTCAGCGTGCGGCGAGGGCGCGCCCCGTCGGTCGAGTAGGCGCGCCAGCGCCGTATCGAGGCCGGCCGAGGGTCTCGATACGCGAGCCGGGCCCGCTCCTCGACCGGCGGCGCGGTCAGCGGGCGGCGAGGGCGCGCGCCCGCTCGACCGCGGCTTCGAGCTGCTCGGCGGCGGCCTCGCGCATCCCCGCCATCGCCGGGATCGTGTCGGCGAGCGTCAGCTCGGTCGCGACGACCTCGACCTGCATCCGGAACGCGGTGCCGAGCACGAGCTCGAGGGGCGGCACGGTGTGGTCCCAGCCGTCCGTCGGCCCGCCCGGCTCGTAGGATGCGCCGCACGCCGTCGCGATGATCGCCGGCCGGCCGGCGAGCGGATGCGCGGGCTCGTCGAAATCGGCGGTCACGCCGGGCACGTGCACATGGTCGATCCACGCCTTCAGGGTCGAGGGCAGCGAATAGTTGTACATCGGGGCGCCGAGGAGCAGCACGTCGGCGGCGACGAGCTCGGCGATGAGCTCGGCCTGCAGGGCCTCGGCGGCCGCCGGCGGCGCGGCGTCGGCCGGGCGCATCCGGGCCGGCCAGTGCAGCGCCGCATCGGGCAGGTGCGGGATCGGATCGGCCGCGAGATCGCGGGAGACGACCGCGAACTCGGGCCCGCGCGCCGACCAGGCGTCGGTGAAGGCCTGGGTGATCCGCCGGGTGCGGGAGGCGGTTCCGCTGATGGACGCGTCGATGCGCAAGAGCGTTGGCATACCGGCATCCTACGGATGGCGCGGTAGCTACCCCAGCACCCGCGCGCCCGGCACGGGGCCGTGCACGTGGAGGGCGGTCAGCTGCGAGGCCGAGAGCGCGACCTGGAGCTCGATCGCGGCATCCGCACCGCTCGCGAGGAACGCGACCGTCGGCCCCGAACCCGACACGATCGCGGCCAGGGCGCCGGCGCTGCGGCCGAGGTCGAGCACCGGGGCGAGGTCGGGTGCGAGGCGCAGCGTCGCATCCTGCAGGTCGTTGTGGAGGGCGGCGGCCAGGCGGCCGGCGTCGCCGGCGCGCAGGGCGTGGAGCACCTCGGCATCCACTTCGGGCGCATCGGCCGGCACGAGCTCGGGGCGCTCCTCGCGGATCGTGTCGACCTGGCGGTACACCTCGGGCGTCGAGACGCCGTAGTCGGCGAGCGCGAGCACCCAGTGGAAGGTGCCCGTCGTCAGCGCCGGGCTCAGCCGGTCGCCTCGGCCGGTGCCGATCGCGGTGCCGCCGGCGAGGGCGAAGGGCACGTCGGCGCCGAGTTCGGCGGCCAGCGCATGGAGTTCCTCGCGGCCGAGCTCCGTTCCCCAGAGGGCGTCGCAGGCGATGAGGGTGGCCGCGGCATCCGCCGACCCGCCGCCCATGCCGCCCGCGATCGGGACGTGCTTCTCGATCTCGAGGTGCACGCCCTGCGAGACGCCGGCGCGGCGGGCGAGGAGTTTCGCGGCGCGGATCGCGAGGTTCGTGCGGTCGGTCGGCAGGCCCGCGGTGTCGATCGAGCCGCTGAATTCGACCGAGAAGCCCATGCCGGGGTAGGCGTGCACGTCTTCGTAGAGCGACACGGCCTGGTAGGCGGTCGCGACGTCGTGGTAGCCGTCGGGCTGCAGGGCGCCGACGCGCATGAACAGGTTGATCTTGCCGGGAGCCCGCGCGTGGACTGCGTCGGCGGCCGCCGC